>CAZBYY010000077.1:0-13146 GCA_964495855.1 uncultured Acidobacterium sp.
AGGGCGTGATGGTGGCGGCCGCGCTTGCGCGCACGGGCGTGCGCTGCGAGGTGTCGTCGATCGGCCTGAAGGAAATTCCGGCGTGCGGCTCGAATGCCGACGTGCTCGCGTACCACGGGCTCGATGCGGCGGGGATCGCAAAGGCAGTCGTTGAACGTTCAGCGATGAACGTTCAACGTTAAACGACCGCAGGCAACCTTGACCTATCCCGAAACCGTTCCTCACTGGATCGCCGACGTCGCGGTCACTCCGAAGGACTCGTCGTTCTTCGACAAGCGCAATCCCGCCAACGACCAGGTGATCGCCCGTGTCGCGCGCGGCGGCGCGGCGGAAGTGGCGCAGGCGCTGTCGGCCGCCAACGGCGCTGCCGAGGCGTGGGCGCGCACGCCCGTGCCGAAGCGCGGCGCGATCCTCGGACGCGCGGCTCAGCTGCTGCGCGAGCGCGAGCAGGTGTTCGGCGACATCATCCAGGCCGAAACCGGCAAGCCGTGGAAGAACGCGGTCGCCGAGGTCGCGTCTTCTGCTGATCTGGCCGTGTTCATGGAGGGCGAGGGCAGCCGGCTGTACGGAAGGACGATGCCGAGCCCGATTGCGAATCGATCGGTGCAGACGATGCGCGCGCCGATCGGCGTGTGTGCCGGCATCATGCCGTTCAACAGTCCGCTTGCGGGCATCGCGTGGAAAGCCTTCCCCGCGCTGCTGTGCGGCAACGCGATCGTCGCCAAGTCGCATGAGCTCACGCCGTACACTGCCGTCGAGTTCGGCCGACTGTTGAAGGACGCGGGCCTGCCACCGGGGGTGTACGGAGCGGTCCAGGGCTTCGGCCCCGATGCGGGCGCGCCGCTCGTGCAGGCCTCGGGCGTCGGCGTGGTCAGCTCCACGGGCTCATCGGCGACCGGCAAGCTGACTCAGAAAATGGTGAGCGAGCGCGGCGTGCTTGCGAAGGTCTGCCTCGAGCTCGGCGGCAAGAATCCATTCGTCGTTTGCGATGATGCCGATCTCGATCTCGCTGCCGATCTGGCGGTCGCCTCGGCGTTCATCGATGCGGGCCAGCGCTGCGCGTCGGGCAGCCGCATCCTCGTGTTCGATCGCGTCTACGACGCGTTTCGAGACGCGTTTCTTGCGCGCGTGGCGAAGGTAAAGGTCGGCTCCGGCGCCGAGGACGAGTGCGGCCCGGTGATTTCGAAAGCCAACCTCGATCGTTTGATCGCGCAGGTGAAGGGTGCGGTCAGCCGCGGCGCCACGCTCGTGGCCGGCGGTAACGTTGTGGCCGCGCTGTCGCCCGGCTACTACATGCAGCCGACGGTTCTCGAGCACGTCGCACCCGATGACGAGGTGTCGCAGCACGAACTGTTCGGCCCGGTGACATGCCTGTATCGCGTCAGCGGATTTGATGATGTGGTCCGGCTCGCCAACCACACGAGCTATGGCCTCACCGGCGCGATTCACACGTCGAGCATTCACCGCATGCAGGAATTCATCACGCGCTACCAGGGCGGGCTGGTCTCGATCAACGGCGCGACTTACGGCGCCGGCCCGCACATGCCGTTTGGCGGCGTGAAGAATTCCGGCAACGGCTTCCGCGAACCCGGCACCGAGGCGCTCGACGTCTACACCGAGCTGAAGACCATCGTGATCAATCACGTTCCCGGCAGGGCCTAATGACCGCGCGCAAAATCTGCTTCCCGATCACCAGCCGCGCCTACTACGGCCGCAGCCAGCTGCTGATCAAGAAGCTGCACGAGCATCCCGGCATCGACCTCAAGCTGATGCTCGGCGGGTCGATCCTGCTCGACAAGTACAGCAAGCACATCGCCGACGACATCGCGCGCGGCGGCTTCGACATCGAGGCGTCGCTGTTCAACGTGATCGAGGGCGGCAATCACGTGGCGATGGCCAAGACGGCGTGCCTCACCGCGCTCGAGTTCACCAACAACCTCTACACCAGCGAGCCCGACGTCGTCGTGATCTGCGGCGACCGCTTCGAGCAGCTTGCGATCGCGATGGCGGCGGCGTATCTGAACATCACGATCGCGCACATCGAGGGCGGCGACGTCACCGGCAGCATCGACGAGAGCGTGCGCCACGCCATCACCAAGCTGGCGCACTTCCATTTCGTCACCAATGACGAGGCGCACCGGCGCGTGCTGGCGATGGGCGAAGACCCGCGCTACGTGTTCAACACCGGCTCGCTCGACGTCGAGTTCGCGGCGCACGTCCGGACGACGATCACGAGCGAGCAGATCAACACGCTCGGCGTCGGGCACAACGTCGACATCGAGCGGCCGTTCCTGATGGTCGTGCAGCATCCGGTCACGACCGACGCCAACAATCGCGCGCACCTCGAGACCACGCTGAAGGTCGTGTCGTCGTTCGACCTGCCGACGATCTGGTTCTGGCCCAACCCCGATGCGGGCACGGGCGAGATGGCGGACAGCCTGCGGCACATGCGTGAAGCGCATCCCGACCTCACGGCGCACATGCGGTTCATCACCAACGTGCCGGCGACCGATTTCGTTGCGCTCCTGGCGCACGCGGCGTGCCTCGTCGGCAACTCGTCCGCAGGCATCAAGGAGTGTTCGTTCCTCGGTACGCCGGTCGTGAACATCGGCGCGCGGCAGCAGGGCAGGTTGAGCGCAGCCAACGTCATGCACGTGGGGCACGACGCCACGGAGATCGGCGCGGCGATCGCGACGCAGCTGGCGCACGGCCATTACGAACCGTCGCACATCTACCACAAGGATCACGCGAGCCAGACGATCACGGATCTGCTGGCGACGACGCCGCTGTACACGCAGAAGCGGTTTCATGACGGGCCTCACACCCACGGCCTCACGCCTCAGGAATGACCGTTCTCGGGATCATCACCGCCCGAGGGGGCTCGAAGGGAATTCCGGGGAAGAACCTCAAGCTGCTCGGCGGCAAGTCGCTGATCGCACATACCGCTGATGCCGCTGCGGGCGCCGGGCTCGACCGCATCATTCTCTCGACCGAGGACCTGCAGATCGCCGATGCCGGCCGCGCGCTCGGCCTCGAGGTACCGTTCATGCGGCCTCCGGAACTCGCGGGCGACGAGACGCCGCATTTACCCGTGATCCAGCACGCCGTGACGTGGCTGCGCGAGCACGAGAGGTACACGCCGGACGCGGTGCTGATCCTGCAGCCGACCTCACCGCTGCGATCCGCGGACGACATTGCCGGCGCGCTGCGGCTGCTCGAGTCGTCGGGCGCCGACGCCGTGGTCAGCGTGCTGGAGGTGCCGTCGCACTTCAACCCGATGCGGATGCTGCGGGTGGAAGACGACGGCTCAGCGACGCTTTTTGTCACCGGCTCGCCCGTGCGCACGCGCATCAATCGCCGGCAGGACATGCCGCGCGCGTTCGTGATGAACGGCGCCATCTACGCGTGCCGGACGCGCGTGCTTTTCGGCGATTCCCCGAGTCTCTACGGTGATCGCGTCGTCGCGTTTCCCATGCCGCCGGATCGATCGCTCTCGATCGACACTCCAGAAGACTGGGCCGAAGCGGAGCAGGCGCTGGCGCGCCGACCGCTGACGCCGCAATAAGCACCACCATGAAGTCCGACACCGTGAAAGCCATGGACGTTGAAGCACATCGCGACCTGCGATTACTGGAAGCCGTGTACGAGGATTCCCGCGTCACGCAGCGGGGATTGGCGAGCAAGCTGGGCATCGCTTTGGGGCTGGCCAACATCTATCTCAAGCGGATGATTCACAAGGGCTACATCAAGTGCGTGAACGTTCAGCCGAATCGCATTTCCTACCTGATCACGCCGCGCGGGATCGCCGAGAAGGCGAGGCTGACCTACGAATTCATGGACTACTCGCTGCACCTGTACGGCGAAGTGCGGCAGCACCTGCGCGAAGCGATGCAGGACTGCGCGGCGGCCGGCAAGCGCGTCGCGATCTTCGGCAGCGGCGAAGCGGCGGAGCTGGCGTACTTGTCGTTGAAGGAATCGGGCCTCGAGCCGGTGGCGGTGTTCGACCATGCCGGGGGCAGCGTGTTCCTCGGCATTCCAGTGCGGCCGATTGCAGAACACCCGACGGTCGACTTCGACCTGATGATCGTGGCGACGCTGGATCGTTCGGGCCAGCCGTCCGTTGATCTCCTGAATCTAGGCGTGCCGCGCGACAAGCTGTTCCCGCTGCGCAAGGATCCCGAACCCGTGCCGGTGCCCAAACGCGTGCGCACCACTCCCGTTCGTTCACGTTCAACCAATGGCAAGCACTCCTGAGGCTCTCTGAGACATGGCTCTGATCAACAAGCGCATCTGTGTGACCGGTGGCGCCGGCTTCATCGGCTCGCATCTCGTTTCCCAGCTCGTCGACCACAACGAGGTCGTCGTCTTCGACAACCTGCATCGCAACGCGCTGCAGTTTGCGCATCTCGAAGGCCACAAGAACCTTTCGTTCATCAAGGGTGACGTGCTCGACTACGAGGCGGTGCGCCAGGCCATCGACGGCTGCCAGATCGTGATTCATTGCGCCGCGATCGCCGGCGTCTACACGGTGGATCGCAGCGCCGTGCGGACGATGGAGGTCAACCTGCTCGGCACGCACCAGGCGGTGAAGGCGTCGATCGCTGCCGGCGTCGAGCGGTTCGTCGAGTTCTCGACGAGCGAGGTCTACGGCGCGTTCATTCACAAGGGCAAGGAAGACGACTTCACGCCGATCGGCCCGATCGGCGAGAGCCGCTGGGTCTATGCGGCCAGCAAGCTGGCCTCCGAGCATCTGTCGTACGCGCATTACCGCGAAGACAAGCTGCCGCTGGCGATCGTGCGCCCGTTCAATGTCTACGGCCCGCGACAGGTCGGCGACGGCGCGATCCGCGGCATGACGCTGCAGGCGCTGCGCGACCTGCCGATCACGCTCTACAACGACGGCACGCAGATCCGGTCGTGGTGCTTCGTCTCCGATTTCTGCGACGGCGTGCTGCGCTGCTGTGAAAACCCGAAAGCGGTTGGACAGGCGTTCAACATTGGCAACCCGCAGGGGACGGCGACCAACTTCGAACTTGCCAACCTGATCATCCGCCTGACGAACTCGAAGTCCGAGATCGTGTTCAAGCCGCACCCTGGCCCCGAGGTCGATCTGCGCGTGCCGTCGATCGAAAAGGCGATGGATCTGCTCGGCTACCGGCCGACGGTGTCGCTCGAGGCGGGCGTGAAGCAGGCGATTGACTGGTATCGCGACAATTACGACGCGGTTGCGGGCAAGAGATAGGGTGCCTCGGGTGCCTCAGGTGCCTCAGGTGCCAATCAGAAAAACATGAGAGTCGTCGTCACCGGCGCTTCGGGGTTTATCGGGCACAACGTGCTGCTGCGCGCGCCGCGCGAGTGGGAGATCGTGGCGGTGTACCACTCCACGTCTGGGCTGGACGCGTTTGTCCGCGACCAAGGCCTTACCAACGTGCGGCCGATGCAGTGCGACCTGACCAGCGAGGAGGAAGTGCAGCGCCTGGCGCGCACCATCGGCGAGAGGCCGGACGCGATGTTGTATCTCGCGGCCAATGGCGATCCGGCTGCCTCCTCCGAACGAGTCCGGTGGGATCTTGACCTCAATACCGTGGCGTTGGTGACCACCCTCGAGAATTGTCCCGCCCGCCACGTGGTGTACGTATCGTCGGGCGCGGTGTACGACGGGCTTCGCGGTGCGGTGTCGCCGGAGACGCCGGTGTCTCCGAGACTGCCGTATGCCATCTCGAAGCTCGCGTCCGAGCAGTACCTGCGGTTCTTCGCGGAGCGGAAGGGCACGGTCGACAGCTACATCAACGTCCGTTTCTTCGGCGCGTACGGGCCGTACGAGGCGGCGCGCAAGATCACCACTCGCTGGCTCGAAGGCATGGCCGCGGGCCAGCGCGAGTTCGTGGTCCGCGGCGACGGCCGCAACCTGATCGACTTCATGTATGTCGATGATGCGGTCGACGGCTTTCTTGCGGCGGTGAAGGCGAAAGGCGACCGGCGCACCGTCGACTTCGCCTCCGGGTCACCGATCAGCGTCAACGACGTCGTGCAGGCGATGGCGCGCAATCTCGGCATCGAGGTGACCGTGCGTCACGAAGGCCACGTGCCCGAGTACATCGAGTTCCGCTCGACCGATCGCACGATGCGCGATCGCTTCGGGATCACGCCATCGATCACGTTCGACGATGGACTGGCACGGCTGCGCGCGTTCCTGGACGATCGCCGCGCGACATTGAAGAAAGGGTAAGCGGCACAGGATGGGTGGAAAGCAGCGGGTCGTAATTCTTGGCGCAGGGCCGGCCGGTATTTCGGCGGCGTGGCGACTGACCAAGCTGGGTTACCCGGTCACCGTGCTCGAGCGAGACGGCGCGGTCGGCGGCATGGGCCGCACGATCAAGGTCGGTGACTACTCCGTCGACTTCGGGCCGCACACCTTCCACATTCGCGAGACCGCCGAAAGCAAGGAGATCCTCAAGACGATCACGCCCTTCTTCGGGAAGGATCCACTGACGCTCGTGCGCGGCACCCGCGTGCTGCTCCGCGGCAAGGAATACGTCTACCCGCTCGAGATGCTGCAGGTCCTGTTCGGCGTGAGCCCGCTCCTGTCGGCGCGGATCCTGTTCGACTATTCGATCGCGACGGTGAAGTCGTTCTTTGCCCCGGCGAAAAAGGAAGACTCATTCGAAGAGTGGGGCGTGCGCAACCTCGGTCGGACCTTGTACGACCTCTGCTTCGGCCTGTATTCCGCGCGCGTGTGGGGCTTGCCGACGAGCCAGATTTCGTCGAAGCAGGCCCAGCGCGTCGCCAAGCTGAACCTGAAGAACATCATCCTGCGCACGCTCGGCATCAAGGCCGATCCGACGACCTACTTCACGAAGTATTTCTATCCGCGCGCTGGAATCAGCGAACTCTACGAAGGCATGGCGCGGGAAGTGCTGGCGGCCGGCAACCAGATCCTGCTCAACGCGCCCGCCATGCGCGTGGAGCGCGACGGTGATCAGGTGCGACGCGTCGTCTATCGGACGGCCGGTGGCGAAGCGTCGATCGAGTGCGACATCGTGCTGTCGACGCTGCCGCTGCCGGCGCTCGTTAACATGACGACGCCGGCGCTGCCGCAGCCCGTGGTCGATCATGCGGCCAAGCTCCGCTACCGCAGCCTCAAGCTGATCTACATCGCGCTCAAGCGCGCCCAGCTGACCGACTACCACTGGATCTACCTGCTCGACGAGCACTTCCGCGTGAACCGCATGTCGGAGCAGAAGAACGTCAGTCCGGACATGGTCCCGAAGGACCGCACCATCCTCTGCATCGAACTGTCGCTGTGGAAGGACGAAGAGATGTGGCGCTGGTCCGATGAGGAGATCTACCGGCTGGCACTGCGAGACCTGATGAAGATGGGCTACGGCGTCACCGAAGCCGAGGTCGACTCGTACCACGTCACCGAAATCCCGACGGCGTATCCCGTCTACGAACTCAACTTCGAAGACCACCTGATTCCGGTGCTCGAAGGCGTGCACGAGATGCGCAACATGATGACGCTGGGCCGCCACGGGTTGTTCCTGAACAACAGCATGGACGACAACGTCGGGCTCGGGTTCCAGGTCGCCGATCACATCGCGCAGAAGGGCGCCGACGGCCGCGTCTGGGTCGCGGAGATGCTCGAGTTCATGAAGCTGCGCTTCGCTGGGAAATAGGGTGCCTCACGGGTGCCTAGGGTGCCTTAGGTGCCTAGGGTGCCTGAGGTGCTTACGGGTGCCGGGGGGCGCCGGGGGCACGAAGGCTCACGGCGATTGCGGCCAGCGCAATCACGACCGGTTTGATCGGCAGCGATTGGCGCGCTTCGCACAGTAACGGCAAGTGGACACCGGTCACGTAAATCATCGGCAGCGTCAGGACGACGGCTTCGAGCCATCGGCCGTGTCGCGCGAGGTGAACGGCACCTGCGATCGCCAGCACGATGACGAGCACCTGCGCGAGCCAGATGGCGCGGATGGCGATGGTCGGCAAGTGATTGATGTCCTGGTATCGCACCGGGACATCCGCGGCCCACAGGACGAACAGGCCTGTGGTCAGCCGCCGTCGGAGATGGCCGAGCGGGTCCGCCCGCATGTTGGCGAGCGCGTGACGCAGGTATTCGCGGTCGGCGACTACGCGGGCGCGCGCGCGCTCCATTGGATCGGTCGGCGTATTCCAGATATCCCGAATGTCGCGCCATTCGTTGACGTATTGCAGCATCGGTCCGGCCGGCAGTCCGCTTTCGGCCGCCTTCTCGGTGACGCGCGCATCAAGCGCCTGGCGGTCGGCGATGGCGTCGGCAAAGTAGATCAATTCCGCTTGCAGTCTTCCACTCCACCGACCTTGCCAGCTGCCTTCCCACAGCCCGCGACCAACGCCGCCGGCCGGCGAGAGCGTGATCTGTCCGAGGTTCACGTAGTTGTAGGCGAACCACGGCAGCAAAGCGACCGCGGCGGTCGCGGCAAGCGCGGCCCAGCCTTTGAGCGCGCGCGCCTGTCGTTGCTGCTTGACGAGCAGCGGTACGGCGATCGCCAGGAAGAACGGCATCAGCACGAATGCCGGGCGGACGAGCGTGGTGGTGGTGAACAGCGCGCCGGCGATGATGTAGTCGCGCAGTCGCTGTTGTTGCGCGGCACGCAGGCACACGAGGATCGCGGCCGTGGCGGCGAACGCCGTCCACAGTTCGGTCAGGATCAGCGAGCCGAAGTACGGCAGCGGCGAGTAGAGTGCAGTCATCACGCCGGCGACGATCGCCGAACGATCGCCGGCTGCGCGCCGTGCGATGGCGGCCACCATCCAGCAAATGCCGACGAACACGAACGCCTGCGCGATCGCCACTGCGAGGTCGTTGTTGACGCCGAACAGCCGGTAGACCACGGCGACGAACGCGGGGTAGCCGGGCGTGCGGATCACTTCGGGGACGAAGATGGTCGCGTCCGCGTAACGGGTGAAATTCCCGGTCGTGGCCAGGCTCGCGCCCAGGCGCTGGTACCCGCTTTGATCGGTCCACGCCGCGCCCGAGCGCCACTCGCCCTGTTGATACACGATGTAGAGCGCTGCGTGCGCGAGGGCGACGAGCGCGATGACCAGCAGGGGACGGCGCATTCGCAACGTATCCTAGCTTCCGGGCAGCATCTCGCGGTAGACCGCGGCGACGTCGGCGACCAGCCGGTTGATGTCGTAGTAGGCGAGCACGCGCGCCCGAGCGGCGGCGCCGATCCTGGAACGCAGCGATGGATCGCCGAGCAGTTCATTGACGGCCGCGGCCAGGGCATCGACATCGCCGAACGGTGCGGTGCGTCCGGTGTCCAGCCCGCTGATGACGTCCTTGACACCGCCCACGTCGGTGCTGACGCCGGGCACTGCGGATGCCATGGCCTCGATCAACGCAACGGGCGTCCCTTCGTTGCGCGACGTCAGCAGGAACACGTCTGTCGCCCCATAAATGGTCGTGAGATCGCGGCGCCAGCCGAGCATCCGGAGGCGATCGGTCATTCCGAGCGAAGCGGCGTAGCCGGCCAGCTCCTCACGCAATTCTCCGTCTCCTGCAACGATCGCGATCACGTCGGGATGGGTGGCGGCGACGCGCTTGAGGACGTCCAGAAACAGTCGATGCTGCTTGATCGCGGTCAGGCGGCCCACGGTGGTGATCACCGGGGCGCGGTGCGGCAGGTGCAATGCATCTCGTGCCGCCGCCCTGGCCGCATCACCGATGGCGGCAAAGGGCGCCAGGTCGAACCCGAGCGGCACGACGCGGTACTGATCGTCTCGGCCGATCCGATAGGTCGCGAGGAGCTCGCTGCGAATGGCGGGCGAGATGGCAATGATGCGATCGCTCAGTCGGGCCAGCGTTCGTTCGAGCGCAATGAACACCCTCGTCGCCAGCGGGCTGAAGTACCCGTCGAGCACGTGGCCGTGGTAGGTGTGAACGATGTGCGCGCGCGGCGACTGGCCGCGCGTGAGGTTGTACGCCGTGGCCGCCAGGCGCGCCAGCAGTCCCGCCTTGGCCATGTGCGTGTGCACCAGGCGAGGTCTGATGCGGCGGAATTCCGCGTAGAGCCGCAGCAGCGATCGCAGGTCGTCGACGGGAGACAGCGGGCGGCACAGTGTGCTGATGTAACGCGCATCGGCGCCGGCCGGCAGCAGGTAACTCATGTCCCCTTCGCCGTCACCCAGGCGGCCATGCAGCAGCGTGGTGGTAAAACCGTAGGGTTCAAGGTCGGTCGTCAGGCGGGCAGCCTGGATCGACGGACCCCCGATGTTCAAGCGCGTGATGACGCGCGCGATGCGCACGCCCGGTATCTTACCCTTCGACTCGTTCGAGTTCGTGAGAACTCGCACAGGATGCGCGGGTGCTGACGCGATGGCGTACCGGTGCGTGGACGGTGCTGGCGGCGATCGCCGTGCTCTGGCCGTCGCGATTCATCGGGCCGCTCGACGGCGCGCCGTTCGATCAACCGTCCGACGCGCTGCTGCTCGGTCTGGTGCTGCCATCGCTCTGGTGGCTGTCGCGCGACCGGTTCCGCTCACCGCAGGCGCGCGCCGTGGTGGTGGCGTTGCTCTTGTGGAAAGCAGCGACGGGCCTGGCCGCACAGCAGCAGGGCGTGTGCATGGTGGCCACCGCGCCCGCGCCGCTTTCAGGCACCGCCATGACGATGCGCATCGACGAGCCGCGCGGCTACCTGCGCAGCTGGGACGTGCGGGCGGACCTATGGAGCGACGAACCGCGCTGCACCGCGATCATCACCCGGCCGCTGCGCACGGCCTCGCAGTTTCCCATGTGGTTCGTCAACATCACCGACCAGATGATCGGGCGGCGAGACGTGACGTTGCGATTCAGCGGCTCCTTCAACGGTGACAACGGCGTGATGCGCTACGTCGAATCGATCCATGCCACGAACGAGGCGCTGTCGTTTGTGCCCGTTGTCGAGGGGCGTTCGATCTTCGACCTGTCCACGTTCACGGTCGGTGAGCCGCGCGCCGTGGATCGTCTGTTCGCCCGGTGGGCGTGGATCGTCAGCCCGCTGTTGTGCGTGGCGCTCATCGGCATCCTTGCGGCGGACGTGATGGCCCGCACCGGTTCGGCGCCGATCGGATTGTGGATCCTGGCGTCATCGACGGCGGCGATCGTGCTCGCGACCGCGGCGCCGGCGGTGTGGATGCGGGCGGCTGGCGCGATCACGCTTGGCGTGGCGCTCATTCCGATGCGATCGCGGTGGCGCAACGCGCGTGGCGCGTTCCTGCTCGTCGGCGTGCCGTGGCTCGCGTTCTTCGCGGCGCGATCGTTCCCGCAGATCGGCGCCTACTCGGTGTATTCAACGGATGACTGGCTCGCGTTCCAGGTGGCCGGCTACCGCATCTTCATGAACGGCTTTTTCATCGAAGGCGGATCGCCGACGTTTGACTACCAGCCGCTGTATCGATGGACGAGCGGTGTGCTGCACCTGATCTTCGGCGATTCCAGCGTCGGCGAAGTCTACTGGGACGCGGCGTGCTTACTGAGCGGCGCGCTTCTCTCGTTCCAGATCGTTCGGCTGCGGGCAGGATTCCGCGCCGGCGTCATTGCTGGGGCGCTGGCGCTCGCGACCTTTACCGCCGGCACGCCTTGGCACTTTTTCGGCCGCGGCCTGTCGGAGATTGCCGCCGCGGGCTGGGCCTTCCTGGCGATGTGGTTCCTGTTGCGCAGCCGCCTGGGCGCGCGCCGGTGGGTCGTCGCCGGCACGGCGATGGCGATCCTGATGTTCCTGGCGCGGCTGAATCACCTGCTGTGGGCGGCGTTCCTGCCGGCGATGTTGCTGCCCTTGCGCGTGCCGATGGAGTGGCCCGCACTGGTCGCAGCCGTGCGGCGCCTGCGTGTGTCTGCCCTCGCCATCTACGCGTCGGGTTTCGCCGCGGCGTTGCTGCTGTTCATGACGCGCACGTGGTATTACACCGGCAGCTTCAGCATGTTCTACGGCACGAGCCTGCGGCACAACGACACGGGCCTGCGCCCCTGGACGATGCTCGACGGGGCGGTGTGGTCGAAGGTTGGACACAGCCTGTGGGCGTTCGTGTGGATGAATGAGCCGACGGGGCCTGATGCACGATCGATCGTGATGGCGATCGGTGCGCTTGTCACCGTGGCCGCCCTTCTGCAGGTGCCCCTCGCGCGCCGCGTGCCTGCCGCGCTGGTGCTCGCCGCGGTCGGTTCCGTGGTGGGCGGATTGTTCGCGCATGCGCACGTCTATCCCGGCCGGTTCAGCATCCACGCGGTGCCGCTGGCCAGCGCGATGACGGTGATCGCCCTTGCGGGAGTGCGAACGCGATGACGAGGAACGCCGCGGCCCTGTTTGCCTCGATCGCCCTCGTATTGTCGCTGTGCGCGTGGCAGGCGCCGGCGCTCGGAGCGGCGAGCGATCGCGGTGCGTACGAAGCCACGGCCGAACGCTTCCTCGTGCCCGATTGTTCCGATCTGCATTGCTTCCGGGTGCTCGTCCCGTGGCTGCTCGGCCCGTGGCCCGGTTCGTCCATCGTCAAGTGGAAGAGCTACGCCGTTGTCGCCAACCTTGCTGCCGGCGTGGCGGTGTACGCGCTGTCGCTTGCTCTCGGCCTGTCGAGCCGCGCCGCATCGATGGCCGGCGTGATGTCCGGGATGGGATTCGGATCGCTCTACACGATGTATGACCCGTTCACGTCCGATCCGCTGATGTATGCGATCGGACCATTCCTGACGCTGCTCGCGATCCGCGATCGGCTGACCGCCGCGGGCCTGGTCGCTGCCGTATCCGTACTGGCCAAGGAATTCGCTGCCGCCCCGATGCTGATGTCTGCGGCGGCGTCTGCGATCGGCCGGCGATGGAGTGAAGCCCTCCGCGTCCTGGTCGCCGCGAACTGGGCGCTGATCGTGTGGCTGGTGTTGCAGCTGACGCTCATCATCGGCTTCAACTACAGCTACGACGGCAACGCCTCCACGCACCTGCTCAGCGGAGGATATTTCGGCTACTGGTGGTCGCATCAGCACTGGACCGTCTCGCTGTTCGCGATTGCCGGCGAGCTTGGCGTGTTGTGGATCCTGGCGCCGGCGGCGCTGCTGGTGGTGGCGCCAAGGCTTCGTTGGTTGGCGCTGGCGGGGATTCCGGACTCCGTGAATGACCGACAGTTGCTCGGCCG
>CAZBYY010000078.1:0-13123 GCA_964495855.1 uncultured Acidobacterium sp.
ATCCTGCGCCGTTCCTTCCAGCGAGGTGGCGTGTATCACGACCAGGCGCTGTGGGGGATTCTCGCGGAGGACTGGGCACTGCAGCGGATGCCGCAGCATCCTGCCGCCGTAAATTAGTCGCCCGCCGCGCCGTCATCCAACAGGCCCGGATGCGTTATCGCATCCGGGCTTGTTCTTTGTGGAGCCTCGCCGTTCCGTTGGGCAGCAGGGCCGCGATTGGGTGACGGCGTTCGCATGATGTTCCTGTACAATTTGCGCTCGCGCTCATGACCGCCGCTCACGACCAGCCGCACTATGTGACTTCAGGCCTGCTGCGCCTGACCAAGCCGCAACTCATCGGCACGATGGGCGGCATGTTGATGGCCGCGTTGTTGGCCGCGATCGACCAGACCATCGTCGGCACCGCCGAACCGCGCATTATCGCGTCGCTCTCCGGGTTCGATCGCTACCCGTGGGTCGCGACGATGTACCTGCTGTCGTCGACCGTGTCGGTGCCGATCTTCGCCAGCCTCTCGGATCGATTCGGCCGCAAGCCGTTCTTCATGAGCGGCGTCGTGCTGTTCGTGCTCGCATCGGCGCTGTGCGGCGCCTCCGGCAACCTCACGTTCCTGCCGCTCGACGGCATGGGACAGCTGATCGTTTTCCGCGGATTGCAGGGCATCGGCGCCGGGATGATCACCGGCATCCTGTTCGCGATCGTCGGCGACATCTTCTCGCCGGCAGAGCGCGGCAAATACCAGGGATTGTTTGCCGCGGTGTGGGGACTGTCGTCGATCTTCGGGCCGACCTTGGGTGGGTGGTTGACCGACCAATGGTCCTGGCGGGCGTGCTTCTACGTCAACCTGCCGGTCGGCACGCTCGCACTCGCAGCGTTGTACTTCGAGTTTCCAAGCATGAAGCCGCGGCAGTCGGACAAGACGATTGACTGGCCCGGCTTCGCGTTGCTGATCGCCACCGTCGTGCCGTTGCTGATCGCGCTCACATGGGTGCCGCAGTACGGCTGGGGCTCGACGCGCGTGTGGCCGCTCATCATCCTGTCTGCGGTGATGCTGGTGGCGTTCATCGCCAACGAGGCGCGTGCGGCGGAAGCGATCATCCCGCTGTCCCTGTTTCGCAACTCGATCATCGCGTTGTGCTCGATGTGCTCATTTGTCCTCGGCATGGGCATGTTCGGCGCGATCATCTACCTGCCGTTGTTCATGCAGGGCGTGCTGGGCACGTCGGCCACGCAGTCAGGCAACTTGCTGACACCGCTGCTGATGGGGGCGGTGGTCGGCTCGATCGTCGGCGGCCAGACCGTGTCGCGCACCGGTGAATACAAGCCGGTCGGCATCGTCGGCTCGGTGCTGATCGCGATCGGCATGGTGTTCTTCGCGCGCATGACCGGCGAGACCACGCACGGCTACGTCGTGTGGTCGATGGTGGTGACGGGGCTGGGGATGGGATTGCTGCAACCGGTGTACACGCTGGCGGTGCAGAACGTCGCGCCGCGCGAGCGGATGGGCACCGCCACGTCGTCGACGATCTTCTTCCGGCAGATCGGCAGCACGGTGGGCGTGGCCGCGTTCGGGTCGGTCATGCTGACGCGCTACCACGACGAATTCCTCAAGCTGGCACCGACCGGTTTACCGTCAGAGGCGATGCCCTACCTGACCAATCCCATCCTGCTCGCGCAATCGCGGCAGCAGCTGGCCGCGATCTTCATGAAGACACCGGGTGGGCTGGCGATGGTGCAGCCGGTGATCGCGTCCGTGAAGACGGCTCTGCTGCACGGGCTGCAGGAGGTGTTCTTCGCCGGCGCGATCCTGATGACGGTGGCGGTGATTCCGCACTTGTTCATCCGGCGAGAGCCGTTGCGGACCCGGTCCGTCTCGCCCGAGGCCAAGGCCGCCGCGGCGGCGCACTGAACCTACAGTCGGCCGTTCGGCGGGCCGATAATCGGAAACACCCCCCAAGGGCTCTTGTGATGAGGCACCGCTTTGCCGCCCGCGCCGTCATCGTTGCCGCGCTGCTGATCCGCGCGGCGACCTCGTTCGCCCAGGTCGACCGCTCGCGCGTCATGGGCACGGTCATCGATACGTCAGGCGGCGCGCTGCCCGGTGTCACGGTCACGCTGGTGGGCAGTGCAATCGCGCCGACACCCGTGATTACCGACGGGGCGGGCCGCTTCGTGACTCCGTGGGTGCCCCCTGGCGTCTACAACATCACCTTTGCCCTCTCGGGATTCGAAACGCGGACGGTGAACGGCCTCAAGCTGGGCGCTGGGCAGACTTACGTCCTCGATCAACAGTTGCCGCTCGAATCGTTCAGCGAGACCGTCGAGGTGAAAGCGCCGGCGATCGATCCGCCGCCACCGGCGCCGAAGCGTCCGCCTCCTCCACCGCGGCCGAAGTTGAAACCGACCGAGGAGCTGCTGGCCTCGGTCTGCGGACCGCGTCAGCCGCCGGACTTCAGTCTCGCGAAAGGAAAGATCCTGTCGCACCGCGACGATCCCGGCCGCCAGCTGCTCGGGCCCGGCGATTACTTACGCATCGATGCGGGAGAAGCCGACGGTCTTGCCAGCGGGCAGACGTTCGTCATCAGGCGGCGCTTCCAGACGGGCGATCGGTCTGCGGCGAGAAAGGATCAGACCTTCGGCGAGCAGACGGCAGGACTGGCGCAGATCACCGACGTGCAGGCGTCGTCGTCGACGGCGCTGGTCGTGTATGCGTGCGGGGAAATCTATGCCGGCGACACGATCGAGCCGTACATCGCGCAACCGGCGTCGTACGCCATCAGCGACGGCCGGCCGCAATTCGACGCGCCGGCCAGGATCGCGTTCGGCGAATTCGACCGCAGAGCGGCCGCCACCGGACAGATGATGGTGATCGATCGCGGCCTGATGCAGGGGGCGCAACGCGGCCAGCGGGTGACCATCTTCCGGCGGCCGGGCGGCGCAACGGCGCCGCCGCTCACCATCGCGGATGGCGTCATCATCGGCGTGCGGCCGGACTCGGCGACGATCCGCATCGATGCGGCGACCGACGCCGTGATGGTCGGCGACCTCGTCGCCTTGCATCGTCCGTCGCAGTAGCGCTCAGTGTTGCGCGCGCGGCCTCTTTGCCAGGATCGCTTCCATCTGATCCATCACCGAGTTCATCTGCTTCAACGTGAGCTGCAGGGGCTCGTCGGTGGTCATGTCGACGCCGGCATCCTTCAGGAGGTCGATCGCGTACTTCGAGCCTCCTGACGAGAGGAAGGCGAGGTACCTCTTCACGGCCTGCGGATCTCCCTCCTTGACCTTCTGCGCCAGCGCTTCGGATGCCGTGAACGACGTCGCGTATTGGAACACGTAGAAGTCGCGATAGAAGTGCGGGATGTAGCTCCACTCGTGTGCGATGTAGTCGTCGACGATGCAGACTTTCTGGTCGTGGCCGTAATACTTTCGCGTGATGTCGAGATAGAGCTTGGCCATGGCCTCGCCCGTAATCGGCTCGCCCTTGGCCGCCATCTCGTGCATCCGCAGTTCGAATTCGGCGAACTGTGTCTGGCGGAACACCGTACCCTTGGCGTTTTCGAGATATGACCCGAGCAGCGCCAGCCGCGTGTCATCGTCCGAGATCGACTTCAGCATGTGATCGTTCAGCAGCGACTCATTGAACGTCGAGGCGACTTCGGCGACGAAGATCGGGTAGTCGGCCGTCGGGTACGGTTGCGTCTTGTTCGAGAAGTAGCTCTGCATCGTGTGGCCAAGCTCGTGGGCGAGCGTGGTCATGTCTTCGTACTTGCCGTTGTAATTGATCAGCATGTACGGGTGCACGTCGTACGCGCCGCCGTTCGAGTACGCGCCCGAGCGCTTGCCGGGGGTGGGGAACAGGTCGATCCACCGCTCGCTGAACGCCCGCTTGATCGTCGCCTGATATTCGGGGCCAAGCGGCGCGACGGCGTCGAGCACGTGCTTCTGCGCCTGCTCCGGCTTGTAGGTGAGGTTCACCGACCCGACCAGTGGGGCATAGAGATCGTAGTAGTGGAGGTCGGTGAGGCCCATCATCTTCTTGCGAAGATTCAAATAGCGGTGGAAGGTGGACAGGTTCTTGTTCACGCCGTCGACCAGGCGCGTGTACACCGACACCGGGATGTTCGCGCTGTCCAGCGCAAGTTCCACCGAGGAGTTGTACTTGCGCGCCTTGGCGTAAAAGGCGACCTTCTGCACCTCGCCATCGATGGTGGTGCCGAACGTGTTGCTGAACTTGCCGAGCGCGTTGAAGAACGTCGACATCACCAGCTCGCGGTCCTTGCGATTCGGGACGCCGCGATACAGCCCGAAGTTCGCCTGGTTCACGGTGATCGACTTGCCGTCGCTCAACGTGACAGACGGATAAGGGAAGTCGGCGTTGGCGAGGATGCCGTACGTATTTGACGGGGCGCCTCCGAGCGGCCCCGATAACGCGAGCAACGCCTCTTCCTTGTCGCTCAAGGTGTGCGCGGCGCGCCGTTCGATGTCGGCAAGATAGAACGCGTACTTCTTGAGGCGCGGCTCGTTGGCGATGAAACGGGTCGTCGTGCCCTTTTCAAACTTGAGGATCTCCGGCTCCATGAACGAGGTGGCCGCGCTGAACGCCGCGGCGACCTGCACCATTTCCTGTTGCTTGCCCTGGTTGCCGGCGTCGCGTGTGTCCTGATCGGCGAGCATGCTTGCGTACACATACGCGCGCGACAGTTCTTTGTTGATGGCGTAGGCGCGTTCGAGCGCATCGGCGAGCGCCGCTGGGCTCGAGCCCAGTTTGCCCTGGAACTGTTTCAGTTGCGGGATGTCGGCCGCGATCTTCTCTTTCGCGGCGCGCCACGCCGCGTCAGTGGGATAGATCTCGGCGAGGTTCCACTTGAACTGCTCTGGAATCTGCGCGCGATCGCGTTCCTGTCCAGAGGCCGTCAGAACCAGGACTGGGACGAGCAGTGGGACGAGCAGGCGAACAGAGGAGAATCGCATCCCCTCAGTATGCCCTACTGTCGCGCAGGCAGCGTGCCGCCCTCGGCGAGCACCTTCATGTTCTGGACCGCCCGCGTGAACATCGCCGTCCGCGAGGCCTTGTCCTTTTCCCGCGCGGCGTCATCCGCCATCATCGAGTTGTCGTACATGAGCGTGTAGACGATCTTCGACGTCTTGTCGGTGACCGGCCGCACTTCGAGCGTGCCGTGATACAGGTTGTACGGTCGGCCCGCGCGAACGGTCTGCGTGTAGGTGTACGAAAGAGGCGTCTTGCCGACGAGCACTTCGCCCGCGACCGACCGCACCGCACCCACTTCGCCATCAGTGCCCGAGAGGATCTTGCAGCCTCCGGGAATCTGCAGCCATTCGCCGATATCGCAGTACTTGCCGATGCGTTTCCACACGTCAGCCGCCGGCCGGTCGACGGCGATCTCCAACGGAATCGTCGTGTAGGTCGGGTTGTCGACGACGATGTTCGCGTTGGGGTTTGCAGGCGGGGCCTGGGCCGCCGGGGCCTGGGCGGATAGCCCAGCGGTGAGAGTAGCAACAAAGAACATGACGAATCGCATGGGCGTCCCTCCGCGCGCAAGTCTACCTCAGCATGGGTACAATGGCGCCGCTTGCCGCGCGTGTTGCTTCGGCTCGGTGCCGCGCTTCGGTCCCGGCCCCCGCTTGTGGTGCCGTTGTTCCTCGCCTTGTACGGCTACGGCACGATCGACGTCGCCGACTTCTATCAGTTGTCTGCGCATCCGCTTCAGCTCAATCCGGAGACGTCCAAGCAGTTTCTGCATGCATCGGCGCTGCCTTACTTCATCGGCTATCCGCTGGCCGCCACGATTGGCCCGCGCGCGGCCTTCGTCGTCGTGATGATCGGCGGGGTGGTGGCGGCCGTGGCCGCGCTGCGCCGATTGACAAGACTCCGTTATGGCGCACGCGCCAACGATGCGATGTTGATGTTGCTGGCAACGCCGATACTGATCGTGTTAACGCAATACCTGGGCAAGAGCGACGGTTACCTGATTGCGTCGTTCTTCGTCCTCGTGAGTGTGTCGAACCCGGGGGCGGAGGCACTGGCGGCCCTGTTCGCTGTACTCAGCCACCGCGAGATGGGCGTGCTCTTGCTCGCTTCGGCGTGGCTGCTCGGCCTACGGCGTCCCGGCGCCTGGATGCTCGGCGCCGTCGCCGGCCTGGTGATGGTGTTTGCCTACCACCACCTTTGGCTGCCTGCACCGCCGCAGTCGCGTGCGGATCTTGGCGTGTCGTACGTGCGCGATGCCGTCGCCCTTACGCTGAGTACCCCTGTCCTGCACGTCCTGTGGACCTTCGGTCCATTTTGGTGGTGTGTGACGCGGGCCTGGCCGATTCCGTGGCGAGGGGTCGTCGTGCTGGTGGTCGCGCTTGTGCTCGCGTCGGCGACGCTCGACTTCACGCGCGTCTTCACGATTGTCTCGCTGCCATTGGCCATCGCGCTCGTCGATCGCATCGTCGACAGACTCGACCGAGGAGCGGAGCAGACGTGGCTGGCCTACCTTCCGCTGTTCCCTTTCGTGCAGGCCCACTTGCTGAGTTCGCTCGTCTTCGATTCCCGACTTGCCGAGCTCGTACCGCGGCTTTGGCGCTGAAGTTGCAGTGACGGTCAGCAGCAGGGGGCGAGCATGCGTGTTGTGTCGGTTCTTATTGCGTTCGTTCTGCTGGCCGGCACTGCGGCAGCACAATCGCCAGCCGAGCCGTTGCCAGGTGATCCACAGCCAGCACCTGCAATACCGAGCGGACAAGCTCCCGCGCCACAAGCCGACCCGGCGCCGAAGCACATCAGCACGAGTTGGAAGTCGCTCATCCGAGATTCAGCGGGTGACTACTGGCACTTTCCGCAGCGCAAGTCGACCTGGGTGATCCTCGGCGTGGGTGCCGGCGCGGCGCTGGCCGCGCATGCCGGTGATTCGTACGTCGAAGCTCATGTCGTTGGCAATCCCAACGCGAATCGCATTTTCAAGCTGGGGAAAGTGGTGGGCAGTACGGAAGGTGAAGTCGGGAGCGCCGTCGCGGTGTGGGCGATCGGTCGATATTTCTTTGCGCCTGCCGCGGATGAGCCCCGTACCAACAAGGTGTCGGAACTTGGTTTTGATCTACTGCGCGCGGAGATGCTGTCGCAAGGCCTCGTGCAAACGATGAAGCGCGTGGCGCGGCGCGATCGGCCGACCGGCGAGTGCTGCGCGTTCCCGTCTGGCCACGCAGCAACCGCATTCGCCGTGGCCTCAGTGCTCGAGCGTCACCTCGGCTATCGCGGATCGTGGCCGTTCCTGCTCGGCGCGATGTACGTCGGCGCGTCACGCCTCGTCGACAACAAACATTTCCTGAGCGACGTGGTGTTCGGCGCGGCCGTCGGCACGGCGAGCGGTTGGACGGTGGTTGGGCGCGGCGGCCCGAACGAGATCCAGGTGGCGCCTCGCCCCGTTGATCACGGATTGATGCTCGAGTTCAGTCGTGTCCCGCACGCGCGATGAGCGAGGCGTGTTACTGGACGACGAGATTGTCCGTCACCGACGTCACACCGGCGGTGTCACGAGCCAACTGCACGGCCTTCGCGCGTTCCGCTTCAGAATGCACGGATCCGGTGAGCGTGACCACCGTGCCGCGCGTGTCGACGTTGATCGACAACGCCTTGACCTGATCGTCGAGTGCCATCTTCGCCTTGATCTTGGCGGTGAGCGCCGCTTCATGCAGCGCCGCTTCGGCACGGGCGGTACCGATCGCCACTGTCTGGCCGATCTGAGCGCCCGTTTCGCGTGCGTTGTCGGTATCGACGTGCGGGGTTCGAGCAGACACGGGCTCCTCAATGCGGCCGTCAGCAAAGCGATAGCCGAGGAAGAACGCCGCCGCGGCCGCGAGGATCACCAGGACGAGAACCAATCTAAGCAAGGCTCGGAACATGATCGTGTCTCCGAGGGGAGTCAAGCAGCGATCGTGCCACGGCGTCGGGCAGGATTTACTTGCCGTGTCGCCCTTGATACGGTGTGACGCATGCGCTGGCCGGGCTGGTTCATCCTTTTCAACGTCGTCTGTGCGCTCTCGAGCGCTGCCGCTCAGCCGGTTCGCGTCGGCGTGCCCGAGCCCCACAACCTGCAATACCTGTCGTTCTGGGTGGCGCACGGCGCTGGGCTGTTCAAGGCTGAGGGGCTGGAGATTGAGATTGTCTATCCCGACGTGCCGAACCAGAGCGGCATGTTGCTGATGCAGCAGCGCGTTGATGTGTCGCTGATGCAACCGCCGGTCTACCTCGGGATGATCGCGGACCAGCAGACGTTTCAGTTGTTCGCGAACCTCCTGGCGAACGACCCGATCAACCTGATCGTACGGACGGATGTGGCTCAGCGGCTGAAGCTCAATCCCGTCGCACCGCTCGTCGACCGCCTGAAGGCCATCAAGGGCCTGAAGATCGCCGTTGCGCCGGAGCCGCAACGCCGCTTGCGCGTGTTGTTCGCACATGCTGGTCTCGACGCCGATCGCGACGTTCAGCTCATCGTCCGCCGCGCCGACGATCAGATGGACGCGCTCGAAAAAGGCGAGGTCGATGCGCTCTACATCCACACGCCGGTTCTCCAGGATGCACTCGTGCGGAAGGCGGCGGTCATGCTGGTCAACCAGTCGGGCGGCGAAGTACCGCCGCTCGCCAACGGACAGATTCACGCGCTCGGCGCCACGCGCGCGTACATCGCCGCGCACACGGACGTGATTCGAAAGATGACGCGCGCCATCGCGCAGGCCCAGGCCCTGATTCACCGAGATCGCGCCGCCGCTGTTGACGCGCTGATCAATGCGGGCGTCAAAGCACCGTCACGCGCACACCTGGACACCATCGTCCAGGTCTACGCGCCGGCCGTGCCGCGATCGCCGGAGGTGTCGTCGGCTAAGCTCGAGCGTAATACCCGCCTGTATCCTGCGCGTTTCACCATGCCCGACTTCGCGAAAATTTCAGCCGCTGGTTTCATCTACAACGCGAGATAGAATCCCGCGATGCGCTCTTCCAACCTGGTCCTTCTCGCGTTCGTCGCTACATGGGCGGTGGCATTCGGAACGGGCGTGTCGACGCAGTCGGCACCGGCCGCGCGTGGTGCCGTCCAAAGCGCGCCGCCCACGCGCACGTTCGGCGGTTCCGCGTCGTGTCAGCGCTGCCACGCGGAGATCTACCAGCGCTGGTCGAAGACGCGCATGGCCAACGTCGTCACCGATCCCAAGGCGCATCCGGACGTGATCATCCCGGACTTTGCCTCGGCGGATCCGAAGATCGTGACCTTCAAGAAAGACGACATTGCGTTCGTCTACGGGACGCACTGGAAGCAGCGCTACTTCACCAAGGTGGGAGACGACTATTTTCCGCTTGGTGCGCAGTGGGATGTCGTCAACAAAGTGTGGCGGCCGTACATGGTGGCGCCGAATGCCGACTGGTGGGTGCCGCATTACCCTGCGGACAACATGCAGCGGCCGACTGGGCCGCTGTGTGACGGCTGTCATTCGGTGAACTACGACATCAAGACGAAGCAGGTCACCGAGTGGAACGTCGGTTGCGAACGGTGCCACGGTCCTGGCAGCGAGCACGTGAAGTCGGCGACGGCCGCGACGATCGTCAATCCCGCCAAGATGGATTACGTGCGCGCGAACGACACCTGCATCCAGTGCCACTCGCAAGGGCAGCCGCTGAGCAATCCGATCGACGGGCGGTATTACGACTGGCCGGTCGGGTTCGTGCAGGGCGATCAGTTGAAGAAGTACTGGGCGCTCGAAGAGCACAAGCTCGGCGAAACCACGTTCACGCACTTTCCGGACGGCACGGCGCACAAGAACCGGATGCAGGGCAACGACTTCGTGCAAAGCGAGATGTACAAGCACGGCGTCACGTGCTCGAGTTGCCACGACGCCCACGGCACGGCCAACGACAACCTCGTGCGCAAAGTGGGAAATGACCTCTGCCTGAGCTGTCATCGCCCCGGTGGTGCCAACGGTCCCCGCGCCGCCACCGTCGAGGCGCACACGCATCACGCAAAAGGCAGCGCCGGCGACGAGTGCATCGCCTGCCACATGCCGAAGATCGCGCAGACCATCGCCAATGTGAACGTCCGCAGCCATACGTTCATGTTCATCACGCCGAAGATGACGGACGAGCTGAAGATCCCGAACCCGTGCACGTCCTGCCACACCGACAAGAACACCGCATGGGCTCGACAGGCGCTCGGCAGCTGGCCGGATATCTCTCCCTGGCGCGTGCAATAGCCGTGTGACCGTTTCTCTCGCGCTACGATGGGAGCGGGGGAACACCATGCTGAAGAGCTTGTTCATATCGATCCTGGCAGCTGGATTCTTTTTCTTTTCGCAACCGTGCGCCGCGCAGGACATGCCCGCGGACTACCAGGCGGTCATGACCGCGCTGGGCAAGACCGGCGACTTCAAGGACGGCGTGCTGAAGGTCAATATTCCGCGCTCTGACCTGAAGGTCACCATTCAACAGAAATCCGTGCCGACGCCGCTCGGATTCGGCGGATGGATCGCGCTCACGAAAGGGGAGGGCGGCCACGACGTGATGATGGGCGATCTGGTGCTCACCGAAGATGAAGTCAATCCCGTGATGTCGGCGCTGCTGGACAACGGTCTCGACGTGACAGCCTTGCACAATCACTTCTTCTTCGAGCAGCCGCGCATCTTCTACATGCACGTGCACGGCATGGGCACGCCGGCGGACCTGGCGAAGCGGGTCAAGCCCGCGATTGCGCTGATCGATGCGTCGATGAAGAAGGCGACGACGGCCGCGCCGGCGGCGACGGCGGCGCCGTCAATGGACACAGCGGCGCTATCGAAGATCATCGGTGCGGCGGGAGAGCAGAACGGGCCGGTCTACAAGATCACGATCGGCCGCACGGATCTCAACGTGCGCGAGCACGGTGCCGCCATCAACGCGCGAATGGGCCTTAATACGTGGGCCGCTTTTGCCGGGAGCGATGCCGACGCGATCGTCGCCGGCGACGTGGCGATGCTCGACCGAGAAGTGACGCCGGTGCTGAAAGCGTTACGCGGCGCCGGGATCAACGTGGTTGCGATCCACCACCACATGACCGGCATCACGCCCGCGATCACGTTCCTGCATTATTACGGGAGCGGTCCCGCGGCGACGCTCGCGCGCGGCGTGCGCACGGCCGTCGATCAACTCGCGAAATAGAGAGGTAGCCATGTCCCGATTGCTCGCCCGCGTGTTCGTCGGATTGGTCTGTGCCGTGTTTGCGTCCGGCGCGGTCGCGCAATCGGGGCCGGCGACCTCAAAACCGCCGGTCGTTCTCTTCGTGTGTCCGCACGGCGCCGCCAAGAGCGTGATGGCGTCGGCGCTTTTCCAGAAAATGGCGAAGGAGCGCGGTCTCAGTGTCCGCGTGGATGCGGCCGGCACCGAGCCCGAGCCCGAGTTGTCGAAGGGAGTCGTCGCCAAACTGCAAAAAGACGGCGTGCCGCTCGTCATCAGCAAGCCGCGCGCCGCGACCGCTGCTGACATGAGCACCGCGGACGTCGTCATCTCGATGGGGTCTGACCTCAGCAAGTTGCCGGCGCCCAAAGGCCAGTTGAAGAACTGGAACGTCCCTGACTTCAGCGCGAACTTCGACGCGGCGGAGCAGGCGATTCGCGAGCAGGTGACGAAGCTGGTCGACGAGCTCGTCGCGAAGCAAACACGGAAATAGCTATTTCGCGTTCAGCAACTGCGGCCAGTTCAACACGATCGTTACTGGAGGCGGGGGCGGCGTCGTGTCGTGGATGATCAGGAAACGCTTGCCGTCGAGTGACGGCGCATAGGCGTGGCCCGGTTGCGACGGCACTTCCGCACGAAACAGCGTTTCGGGATTCCCGATGATCAACTCGCCGCCTTTCTGATCGACGGACACCGCCAGGATCGTGTTGTCGGCGGCCATGTAGTACAGCTCGCGGCCGTCGGCGCGCCAGCGTGGAAAATCACCACCGCTCGTGCTGATACGCATCCTTGTGCCCGGCGCGGGGAACGACACGACGTAGACCTCGCGCTGCCGCACCTCGTGCATGTCCACCGAATCGATGTCACGTATCCAGATTCGAGGCCGGTCGCCAGCCCGAGCCGCGAGCACGGCGATCTTGCGGCCGTCGGGAGAGACCCTGACCGGACGCGGTCTCGCGATGGCACGGGGTTGCGTCGACCAGCCATCGGGCAGCAAAGCTGACAGGCGCACCAGCGGCGCGGCTGGAGGCGCCGACGGTCGCGTCAGGATTGGTACAACGATCGCAGCCACGATGGCCAGCGCAGCCACCGCCCACGCGAGTGTCTCGCGCGAACGGCGCCCTGTCGTCGCGGGTATCGCCACCGCGCTGCCGCTTCCCGTGGATGCGGTGTCCATCGCGTCGATCGCGAATGCCAGGTCGAGTGCCGACTGGAACCGGGCCTGGGGATCCTTTTCGACGCAGCGGCGAATGATGCGCGTCAGCGCGAGCGGCACCTGCCGCGTCGACAACGGCAACTCCGGCACGTCGTCCTTGAGGATCGCCGTCATGGTTTCCGGAGGCGTCTCGCGCGCAAATGCGCGGGTGCCCGTCGCCATCTCGTAGAGCAGCAGGCCGAATGCGAAAATGTCGGCGCGATGATCGACCGGCTGGGCGCGGACCTGTTCGGGCGCCATGTAGCCGATCGTGCCGAAGACCAGCCCCGGCGCGGTGCCGATCGGCGCCGTCGCCGCGAGCGTGGGCGAGATCGATTCCGAGGACGGGGCAGCGACGGCGAGTTTGGCCAGCCCGAAGTCGAGAATCTTCGCGTGCCCATCCGACGTGATGAACACGTTTGCGGGCTTGAGGTCGCGATGCACGATGCCGCGCGCATGGGCCGCCGCTAGCCCGCGCGCGATTTGCGTCGCGAACGCGACCGTCTGCCGCAAGGGCAGCGCGCCGTCGCGCAGCCGTGTCGAGAGCGAGTCTCCGGTCAGCAGTTCAGAGACGATGTAGGTCTGGCCGTCGTGCTGCCCGACGTCGTAAACGGCAACGATGTTCGGGTGATTGAGCGCGGCGGCCGCCTTGGCTTCCTGTTCGAAGCGGGCCAGGCGATCAGCATCAGTGATGCCTGGGGGCATCACCTTGATGGGGACGTCGCGGCTCAGCCGT
>CAZBYY010000079.1:0-12958 GCA_964495855.1 uncultured Acidobacterium sp.
CGGCGACGGCGTTGCGCGCGTTCATTCGCGTGGCGCCGGATGTCATTCAGAAGATCGATCAGCATCACGCCGACCGCACCGACTATCGCGCCATCGGCCGCGTGATCTCGCCGTGGGGCCGCCGCATCGGCGCGCTGCGCTTCGAGACAGACGGCGCGTGGAAACGCCAGGGGACGACGGTCGACAACCTGACGAAGGAACTGCGGCTCGCGCTGCAGTACCCGGAGGGCGCGGCCGGCTAGGACCTGCCAAACATGTGATCGCAGCGATCAATTTCGTCGGCGCGAAAGACGCGCGACGCAGCAACCTCGCTGAAATCACGCACAAATCCCCATGGCACGAACCTTGGAATACCAGGTCGCGTCGCCAGTCTGTTTACTGTCGCACTAGTGCGGCAGTAGCTGGGGGGAGCCAGGGTGGCGGCAACTTTTCGGCGGCGGTCCTCACGGATCGCCGCCCTTAGTCATGTACAGGCCAACAGGCCATCAGGCCCTCAGGCCATCAGGAACATACAAAAACGTAAGCCACGTCCGAGCCTGTAACAGCATCTTTCGGGTTATGCGGGTGAAAAACGGCCCGGATTCAGGGCCAACCACGCGGCATTGTCCTTGATGCCTCTTGCTGGCAGTTGGTGTCGCAGTTGACGGTAATCGAAGCGCGACCCTAGGATGAGGCACCACATGGCACGGAACACACCCCCGCCGCAGTCGATCGGCAGATTCAAGATTACGGAAGTGCTCGGCCGTGGAGGGATGGGGGAGGTCTACAAGGCCATCGATCCCACATTGCAGCGCACCGTCGCGGTCAAGACGGTGCGGCCGGACATCGATCGGCCCGAATATCTCGAACGCATGATGCGCGAGGCGCAGGCCTGCGCCCGCCTGTCGCATCCGAACATCGTCACCGTCTACGAGGCCGGCCAGGTCGACGGGCTCGTTTACATCGTGATGGAGTACCTGCAGGGTCAGAACCTCGCGGAGCTCCTCGAGAAAGAGTCGCTGCCGTTCGAGCGGCGCATCGTGATCCTGACGAAGGTGCTCGAGGCGCTCGAGCATGCGCACGGCCTCGACGTCGTGCATCGAGACATCAAGCCCAGCAACATCCACGTGTGCTCCGACGGCACCATCAAGCTGATGGACTTCGGCCTGGCGCGCGTGCTCGTGGCCGAAACGTTGACGGCGTCCGGTAATGTCCTCGGCACGCCGCATTACGCCTCGCCGGAACAACTGAAGGGCGAACCGATCGATGGGCGCACGGATATTTATTCGACCGGCGTCATGGCCTACGAGATGCTGTCGGGCCGGCGTCCGTTCGAACCCGACAACGACAGCGCCACGTCGCTGATCCTCAAGGTCATCCAGCAGCCGGCCGAACCGATGAACACCGACGTGAGCCGGATGCTGCCCGAAATCGAAACCATCGTGCAGCGCGCGATGGCGAAGGTGCCGGCGGAGCGGTTCCAGACCGCGAGCGAAATGCGCGCGGCGTTGCTGCACTTTTTGGAACAGTCCAAGGCCCGGCTGAGCGCGATTGAGTCGTCGGGCGCCTCCGACGCCGAAACGATGATCGTGCCCGAACCGTCGACGGCGTCGATCAAGGTGAAGTCGATCCCCGTCGCGCCGCTGACGACGGGTGAAACACACGCGCGCACGTGGTGGTGGATCGGCGGCGGTGCGGCGGCGGTGATCGTTGCCGCGATCGTGATCGCTGTGCCCTCGCGCCGCGTGGAGGATCCCTCGGCGGGTCTAGCGTCAGCATCGGAATCCGCCGCGCCCGCACCCGCCGCATCGAATCCGTCCGCATCGGCGACGACCGTGAATCCCGGTCCGGCAAGTACGCCGGCGGCGCCATCAACTTCGCCTGCGTCCCCATCCCCGGATAAGGCCGCGCGCGCTGCGACGGATGCGCCGAAAGCTGCGGCATCCGCGCCGGCGGAATCGCCGGCGGTTCCGGCACCGGCTCCGGAAAGGAGCGCGAAAGAGCTCTTCGCGTCGAGCGACGCCAACGTCGCGCCAGGCCTGCGCTTCCGGTTGATGCAGGCGGGGCCGAATGATGCGCCGGTCGACGTCGATCCGGCGAAGGAATTCCGCGACGGCGATCGCATCCGGTTCGCCTTCGAGTCGAACATCGACGGCTATCTGTATGTGGCGCAACAGGGCACGAGCGGCAACTGGACGGTGCTGTTCCCGAATCCCGACATCAACGGCGGGCGCAACACGGTCAAGCGCCTGCAGGAATACGCGGTGCCGGACGACAATTACTTCAGGCTGGATCCGCCGTCGGGCGCGGAAAAGATCTTTGTGTTCCTGAGCCGCGAACCGCTCGCCACGCTGCCCGGTTTTCAACAGCCGGTGAAGGCGTATGAGAAGGGCAACGCGCCGATGATCGCGACGCTGCAGAACAGCATCGCCTCGCGTGATCTCGTGTTTGCGAAAGACTCGAGCGCGGGCAAGTCACAGTCGACCTACGTGGTCAACAAGGCCGAACTCGGCAAGGCCGTGACCGCGAGCTTCACCATCACGCACAAGTAGCCATGCGCCGCCTGCTCCCCATCCTGCTCGTGATTGCCTCGGCGACGTTGACCGCGGCGCAGACGCCACAGCAGCAGCCGCGCGATCTCGTGCTGGCGCCGAAGAACAAGCCGCTCGACGTCAAGACGGCGGTGCCCCGCGGCTACGCGCTCGTCGTCGGCATCTCGAACTATCAGAACCTGGATGCGTCAAAGCAGCTGCGCTTTCCCGAGAGCGATGCGGATGCGTTTTACCGCGTGTTGATCAAGCACGAGGGCGGCGCCTTTCCTGCGGAAAACGTGCATTTCCTGAAGGGACCGCAAGCGACGCTGGCGAACATCAAGAAAGAGCTGGAGGAATGGCTGCCGTCGGTCGCGCAGCCGGCCGATCGTGTGGTCGTGTACTTCGCGGGGCATGGGTTCGTGCAGAACGGCCGCGGCTACCTGGCGCCCTACGACGTGCAGCCGGAACGGCTCGACGCGACCGCCTATCCGATGTCGACGCTGGGCGACATTCTTGCCAACAAGGTTGGCGCCGGCTGGAAGGTCCTGCTGACCGACGCGTGTCACTCCGGCAAGGTCAACGCGGAAACCACCAACGAAAACCTCGAAGAGCAATTCAAGTCGCTGCCGACGAGTTTTCTCACGCTGACGGCGACGACCGAGCGCGAGCAGAGCTTCGAGGATCCGCAGCTGTCCACCGGCTTTGGGTTCTTCACGTATTACCTGGTCCAGGCGTTCAACGGCTACGCGGATAACGATCCGTGCGACGGCCGCATCACCGCCGACGAGCTCATCGAGTACGTCCGATCGAACGTGCGCCGCTACGCGCGCGAGCGGCAGTTGTCGCAAACGCCGACGGCGCGTGGCGATTACGAGCCTGAGATGCTGCTCGGCGTGGCTACGTCGTGCCTGTCGGACGGCAGCGCCGACAAGGCGGCGTCGATGCTCGGCACCGCGGTGATCGAGTCCAACATGGACGACGTGGACTTGTACGTCGATAACAAGTTGATCGGCAAACTGTCGAAGGGCAAGCCATTGTCGCTGCCCGGGTTGCCGAGCGGGCTGCACGAATTTCGCGGCGAGCATGAAGGCTACGAGCCGGATCGCAAGGAAGTGATGATCGCGCCCGGACAGGAAGTGGCCGTCACCCTGCGCATCCGCTACGTGCGCAAGGTCAAGAAGCCGGCCGAGGAACTCAACGCGCAGGGCGAGAAGCTGCTCTTCACGCGGCGCTCGTCGCTGAGCTTGATGAACCTGGTGCCGATCGAACGCAAGCAGAGCGAGGACGACTTGAAAAAGGCGGCGGCGCTCTTCGAGAAGGCCTTGGCGCTCGACCCGGGATTTGCGACGCCGGCGTATCACCTCGGCCAGGCCAATCAGCTGCTGCTGAAGTACGACGAATCCGTCGCGGCCTTTCGCAGGGCGATCGCCATCGACCAGACCAACATCGAGGCCCGCATCGAGTGTGCGGCGGTGCTGATCGAGCAGGGCGATCCTGACGAGGCCATCCGCGAGTTGACAGAAGCGTTGCGGTTCGAGGCCGACAACGATGTCGCGCATTCGATGCTCGCGCGCGCCTACTGGGACAAGGGGGCGTGGGACCGCTCGGTGGAGAGCGCGCAGAAGGCCCTCGAGCTCAAAGCGTCGAATGCGCAAGCCCACTTGTGGCGCGCCGATTCGCTGCGGCAGATGGCGGCGGCGAGCAAGGACCCTGCAAAGCAGCGCGACCTGTATGCAAGCGCGCGCGAAGGGTATCGATCGTTCCTCGACCTCACGAATTTTTCGACCGGCCTCGGCGCGCGGCTGGCGTTTCACTTCATCGGCCTCGGCATCGGCAGCCGCAAGCACGCCGATCGGCAAGGCGCCTACGACTCGCTGCGCAGCGCGGGGTTTCTTGGGCTGTGCCTGTCCGAGCAGAAAGTGGGCAACCCGCTGAAGGCGCGCGACTACTGCAAGCGAGCGCTGCAATACGCGCCCAATGATCCGATTGCGTACTTCCTGCTCGGCAACGTCAATCGTGACCTGTTCAACGAGCGGCAGTCGTGCAGCTACCTGAAAGATGCACGATCGAGCTACGCGAAGATGCTCGAGCTCAATCCGCACCTGGCCGAATCCAACAACGCGCGCAACTACGTCGGACAAATCGACGGATTCTTGCCGCAATTGAAATGTGGAGCGTGATGCTGCAGACCGTGATCCTTCTCCTGTCGCTTGCCGCCGCCAGCCAGTCGGCCTCACCGCTGAAGATCGTCGTCGTCGAAGGCGAAGCTGGCGTCAACATCATCCAGCAGAAGACGGCGGTGAAGCCGATCGTCGAAGTGCGCGATCGCAATAACCAGCCGGTCGCGGGCGTGATCGTGACGTTTTCGATCGAAGGCGGCAAGGCCGCGACCTTCGGCGGATCGTCGACGTTGACGATCGCGACCAACGCGGCGGGGCGTGCGGCCGTGAGCAGCCTGACGCCCAACATCGCCGGAACATTCCAGATTCAAGTCTCGGCGGCCTTCCAGGGGCAGGTCGCCACCGCGACGATCGCGCAGACGAACGTGATGACGGCCGCACAGGCCGCCGCGGCGAGTGCTGCGACCGGCACCTCGAGTTCGGCCGGCAGCGGCGCCGGTGGTGGTGGCGGCGGGGCCGGTGGCGCAGGTAGTGCCGGCAGCGCGAGCGGTGCGGCTGGGGCCGGCGGCGGGCTGTCGGCGACCACGATTGCGGTGGCCGGTGCGGCAGTTGCGGGCGGTGCCGTCGCGGCGACGCAGATTGCCGACAAGGTCGGTGGCAATGGCGGGCAGCAGTTCAATGGCACGTTCAGCGGCACGATTTCGGGGGTGATGTTGAGCCGCGGCGGCGCAGACAGCTGCAACTTCACGTACTCCGTCAGCGCGGAGGCGCACCTGAAGTTCGAGCAGGTGACCGACACGAGCGTCAATGGCAAGTTCGATTACGCGGGCACACAGTCGTTGACCGCCGCGACCTGCAGCAATCCGCCCGGCATACCGAGCTTCATCGGCGAAGCCAACCCGTTGAGCGGCGCGCCCTCCAGCTTCAGCGGCAAGACAACCATCACGGCGCCGCCGGGCAGTGTCACCGGCGAGAACACCTACGCGTTCCAGGGCTCGATCAGCGGCAACACCGCGACCGGCACATTCAAGTACGAGCAGCGTTCGTTCTCTCCCGGTGATGGCGGCGGATCGGTGACCGTCACGGCGTCCGGCACGTTCCCGATCACCTTCACCAAACAATGACGACCATTCGACAACTCGCGTTCGTGTTCCTGTGCGTGACTGGTGTGACCCTGACGGCGCAGGACGCGCCGCTGAAGATCGTGGTCGTTGAAGGCGAAGCCGGCGTCAACATCATCCAGCAGAAGACAGCGGTGAAGCCGATCGTGGAAGTGCGCGATCGCAACAACCAGCCGGTGGCGGGGGTGATCGTGACGTTTTCGATCGAGGGCGGCAAGGCGGCCACGTTTGGCGGATCGTCGACGTTGACGATCGCGACCAACGCGGCGGGGCGTGCGGCCGTGAGCAGCCTGACGCCCAACATCGCCGGGACGTTCCAGATTCAAGTCTCGGCGGCCTTCCAGGGGCAGGTCGCGACCGCGACAATCGCGCAGACGAATGTGCTGACCGCTGCTCAAGCAGCGGCCGCCGGTGCAGCGTCTGGCGGATCGAGTTCCGCAGCATCGAGCGGCGGCGCAGGTGGTGGTACCGGTGGCAGCGCGGGCAGTGTCGGCGGTGCGGCTGGTGGTGCTGGCGGAGGACTCTCGGCGACGACAATTGCCGTCGCCGGTGCTGCGGTTGCGGGTGGTGCTGTTGCTGCGACGGAAGTGGTGAAAAAGGGTAACAACGGACCGGAGCAGCAAGTGTTCTCCGGATCGTTCACCGCCACCGAAGTCGAGACCGTTACCAGTCGCGTCAGCGGCCAGGTGTGCACGATCACGCGCAACGTGAAAGGTACCGCGCGGCTCGCGATCGACACCAACAATCCGAGCAACGTTGATGGCGACCTTAACGTGTCGGGCACGGGCACGCCTGTTTCCTTTAACTGCGGCAACAATCAGGCGTCAACACAGTTTGGGACGAGCATCAAGGTCAGCGGACCGACGAGCGCGCTGCGCGGCAGTTCGACGCAAACCAGCACGAACGCCGGACAGCAGGCCGGTGAAACCATCACCGATACCCAGACCTCCACGTTCGAGGGTGCCATCAGCGGCAACACCATGACGGGCACCCTCAAGGCCGAACACAAGGGACAGTCGACCGGCGGCAGCGGAGGTCCGGTCGACTTCAACCGCATTACCGGCATTTCACTGAACCTGTCGAAGTCGTAGAAGCCTGCCCATCAGGGCGTTCGGTCGCCACGCACGAGGCACACATGACGTCATCACGCGCAGTATGCTCACTGACCATCTTCGTCGGTGGACTGATCGTCCCGATGCTCGCCTCCGCGCAATCACCGCCGCGGCTCACGCTGACCGACGCGCTCAAGGAAGCGCTCGCGAAGAACGAGCGCGTCGTCAATCAGGGCGACGTGATCGCGCAGGCCAACCTCGGCTTGCGCCTCGCGCGCAACACCTTCAAGCCAAAGGTGACGCCGAACATGTTCGGATCGTTCGGGCGGACCGACGTCAGCAGCCAGACGTACCGCGTCGAGGTGTCCCAGAAGCTCGTGACCGGCACTGAACTGCGCCTGTCCACCGGCACGGTGTCCGCGCAAATCCCCGGACAACTCGGCCAGGCGGCCACCGACGTCCTCTTCTACAACGCCGACACCACGATGACGTTGTCGCAGCCGTTGCTGCGCGGCCTCGGTCCCAGCGTCGCGCGTCGATCGTTGACGACGGCGGAACTGCGGCGGCAGGACGCCGAACGCCAGCAGGCCCTGTCGGAACAACAGGTTGCTATCGACGTGGCTGGCGCGTACTACCGCGTCGTCTCGCAACAATCGTTTGTCGAAGTGGCGACGCAGAGCCTGCTGCGCGCGCGCCGGCTCCGTGATGCATCCGAAGCAAAGCTCGATGCCGGCCTGGTGTCACAACTCGATGTGCTGCGGTCGCAGCAACTGGTCGCGCAAGCGGAGACGCAGTTGTTCGATGCGCAATCCGGCGTCGAGGACGCGCGTGACCAGCTGACGTTCCTGATGGGCCGCCGGAGCACGGAAGCCTTCACCGTCGACAGCGACGTGCCGCGGGTCGCGGCGGAGCCGGTCGACCTCGCCGCGGCCACACGCATGGCGCTGTCCAATCGGCTCGATCTGAAGAGCCGTATCGCGGCCCGTGATGATGCGGAGAACCAGATCCGCTATTCGCGCAACCAGTTGCTTCCGCAGGTGGACGTGAATTTCGCGTTCACGCGCCGCGAAACGGCCCCATCCTTCAGGCAGAGCTTCGGCCTCGATGGCTACAAGTTCGCCACGTTCTTCACGATTGCGATGCCGGTTGACCGCACGCAACAGCAGGTCGAGTACCAGTCGGCGCTGATCGACCGCGAACGGCGGCGTCGAGACGCCGACACGCTCGAGCGGCAGATCACCGACAACGTGAAGCAGGTTCTGCGCGAGCGGGAACGCCTGCTCCGGAACGTGACAGCCGCGGAGACCAGCGTCGAGCTCAGCCGGCGCGAGGTCGAAGTCGCCCAGTTGCGATACCAGAACGGCTTGTCCAACAATCTCGACGTCGTGAATGCGGAGGCGGGCCTGCTGCAGGCGGAGAGCCGGAGGATTCAGGCGCTGGCCGATTCGGCGGTAGCCAGTCTCCGCCTCAAAGCGGTCCTCGGCGTCTTCGATCCAAGGGCCGACATCTCCGCGGCGTTGGCGGTATCCTCTGTGGGAGCAAGGCCGTCAGAGCAGTGAGTGAAGGCAGGACGCGTGCAATGTTGAGATCCCCGCGCACGGCAATCGCCGTCGCGCTGGCCGTGTGCGCGCTGACCGCGTTCGCCTACTGGGCGCGCGCCGGCGGCGATGATTCGATGGTGGCCACCGTGACCCGGGGCGACCTCAAAGCGCGATTGACATCGAGCGGCACGCTCAAGCCGCTTCAGTCGATCACGTATCGATCGCCGATTCCAGGCCGCGACGTCGAAATTCGCGATCTCGCCGCCGAGGGCACGCACGTCAAGGCCGGCGACGTGATCGTCAAGCTCGATACCACGGACCTCGATCTCGAAGCCGCGCGGGTGCGCCAGGAGTACCGGCAGGCGCAGCTCGACCTTCAAGTTGCGGAAGGGGAGTACGAGGATGCCGGCGCCGAGGTCAAGGCGACGACCGAGGGCGAAGGCGCGTTGACCGTCGATGAGGCGCGCTCCGCGCTCCAGCGCGTCCAGAAGAAAACCGAGCGGTTACGCGAAGAGTTCGATCACCTCAAGCCATTGCTCGACAAGGGCTACATCACCCGTGAAGAACTCAAGAAGACCGAGGACCAGCTCGAAGAAGCCGAGGCCGAACTGCTGCTGGCGCGGCGCCGCACGGATGTGGTCGTGCAGATGTCGCATCCGCGCGAACAGAAGCGTGCCGCCCTCGCGCTTGCGCAGTCGGCGGCCAAACTCGGCCAGACACGCCAGCATGCGATGGAGCTCGAGCAGCGGCTCAACTTCCTGCTCGGATTGATCGACGGCTGCACGATCCGCGCGCGAACGCCGGGCCTGGTCGTGTACGAAGAGAACCTCAGCGCCAATCCACGGCGCAAGCTCCGCATCGGCGACCGCGTGTTTGCCACGCAGGGCATCGTCACGATCCCTGAAGTGAACCGCATGCAGGTCGAGGCATCGGTCAGCGAAAGCGAAGTGCATCGCGTGCGCGCCGGCCAGCCTGCTGAAGTGCGCCTCGAAGCCTTTCCCGACCTGACGCTGACGGGATCGGTGACGCGCGTCGGAACGCTGGCAAGCGCCTCGACGGCGCGGCCCTTCGACGACAAGCGATTTGACCTGATCATCACGCTCGATCCGACCAACGCCGAATTGCGTCCGGAGATGAGCATCCGCGCGGATGTGATCGTCGGGACGCGCACCAATGTGTTGATGGTGCCGGTCACGGCCGTGTTCAACAACCAGGGCATGCGCGTCGTCTATGTCAGCAGCGCGACCGGGACTGAAGTGCGCCGTGTCGAGATCGGCGAGTCCAACGATCGCATGGTTGAAATCGTCGCCGGCCTGCGCGAAGGCGAACGCGTGTCGTTGCTGCCGCCGAATACGGCCTCCACGACGGCCGCTCCCACGCCCAATGCGCTTCAACCTCGCTGAACTCGGCGAGTACCTGCGGATCGCCACCGAAGCGCTCGGCCGCTATCGCCTGCGCACGGCGCTCAGCGTCCTCGGTGTCGTGCTTGGCGTCGCTGCCGTGATCGCCATGATGTCGGTCAGTGAAGGCGCGGCCCGCGAAGCGCTGGCCCAGGTCGATGCGCTGGGACTCGACAACATCGTCGCCCAGAGCGTCGGCGGCCTCAACGCGCGAGGAACGATGCGGCGGAGCCTGGCAGCGTCAGACGCGGAGCGCGCGATGGCCCTGGTCCCATCCGCGACGCTCTCGGCTCCGGTGGTGTCGCGCTACCTGCGCGTGGGTCACCGTGACGAGGTGAATTCGACGCTGGTGCTTGCCGCCCCGGCCGCATTCCAGGAGCTCTTGCGGTTGCGAGCCGAGCGCGGTCGATTGCTGTCCGCAACCGACGAGGACGCATCCGCCCGCGTCTGCGTGCTCGGTGCGCTCCTGGCGCAGCAGCTCTTCGGCTATCGCGATCCTGTCGGAGAGACGATCCGCATCGCCGATGATCACTACCGCATCATCGGTGTGCTCCACGAACAGGGCGCGGATCCGCAGGCGGGCACGACGATGGCGTGGCACAACGTCAATCGAGCGGTGTTCGCGCCGTTGTCCTCGATCACCGGCAAGACCATCACCGTCGCCGATCATCAGCCAGTCGACGAAATCTGGGTTCGTGTCCGCGACGCCGAACGAACCGTCGAACTCGGCGACGTGCTCCGCCGCATGCTGTTGCAGACGCGAGAGGCGGAAGAGTTCCACATCGTCGTGCCGCGCGAGTTGCTTGCGCAGCGCTATCGCACGCAGCGCACGTTCAGTGTCGTCGTCGGCAGTGTCGCGGCGCTGGCGCTGCTCGTCGGCGGCATCGGCATCATGAACATCATGCTGACGTCGGTCGTGGAGCGCACGCGGGAGATCGGCGTCCGCCGCACGGCCGGCGCGCGCCGGCGTGATGTGACGATGCAGTTTCTGATCGAGACGTTGTTGATGACGGTCGGCGGCGGGGTCGCGGGCATCGTCATCGGCGCGCTGGTGTCGCTCGGTATCTCGGCGTACGCGGGATGGGCGACCTACGTATCCATCACGGCGGTCACGCTCGGTTTCGTCGTGTCGTTTCTCGTCGGGCTCGTGTTCGGTTTGTATCCGGCGATGAAGGCCGCCGCGCTGCAGCCGGTTGACGCCATGAGATATGAATAGCGTTCGACGTTCGTTCTACGGACGTCCTACGCTCGCAGGCTACGGATCTCGACGCCAGCGTCTTCAAGGCCGCGGCGCACGGCTCGTGCGTGGTCGGCGGCGCCGGGCGTGTCGCCGTGGAGACAGATCGTGTCGGCCTGGAGCCGGATGACGGACCCGTCCACGGCCACGACTTCCTTGTTGCGAACCATCCGGATCGCGCGCGCGACAACGGTCGCGGTGTCGTGAATCACGCTGCCTGGCCTCGATCGCGGTGTCAGGGCGCCATCGGGCTCGTAGGCACGATCGGCGAACACTTCTGCGGCAACGCGCAGTCCGGCCGCCTCTCCCGCACGCAGCAACTCTGAATCCGGCAGGCCGAACAGGATCAACGATCGATCGAGGCTGGCGACCGCTTTCGCGATCGAATCGGCGAGCGCACGGTCGCGGCATGCCATGTTGTAGAGCGCACCGTGAGCCTTCACGTGCTGCAGCGTGGTGCCCTGGGCCGCCGCCATCCCGGCGATCGCAGCGACCTGGTAGAGGACGAAGTCCTGGACCTCCGCCGGCGACGCGTTCATTTCGCGGCGCCCGAACCCGACGAGGTCGGGAAAACCGGGGTGCGCTCCGATCGCGACGCCTTTCTCGCCGGCCATGGCGATCGTTGCGCGCATCGTGCCCGGATCACCCGCGTGGAACCCGCACGCGACGTTCGCCGACGAAATGCTGTCCATCAACGCGGCGTCCTGGCCCATCGGCCATGGGCCGAACGATTCGCCGAGATCGGAGTTGAGGTCGATCCGCATCGACGCTACTTCAGCATCTCGATGAGCAGCGCCTTTTGCGCGTGCAGCCGATTCTCGGCCTGGTCGAACACCACCGACACGGGCGACTCGATCACCTCGTCGCTCACTTCCTCGCCGCGATGCGCGGGAAGGCAGTGCATGAAGAGCGCTCCGGAATTCGCGAGCGCCATCATCGCTTCGGTGACCTGGTAGCGCTTGAACACCCGCTTGCGCTCCGCGTACTCGACTTCCTGACCCATCGAGGTCCACACGTCGGTGTAGATCGCATCGACGTCGCGAACGGCCGCCTTGGGGTCCGTGAATTCGGTGAGCCCGGCCCCCTTCTGCGACACCTCGGCCGCCTGGTCGACGACCTCATCGGGCAGTTCAAAGCCCTTCGGCGTGGCCACGTGCATGTGCACGCCGAGCATCATCGCCGCGTGCACGACGGAGGTGCAGACGTTGTTGCCGTCGCCGACGAACGCGATCCGCTTGCCCGCCACCGAGCCCCACCGCTCGATGAGCGTCTGCATGTCGGCCAGGGCCTGGCACGGATGTTCCTCGTTGCTGAGCGCGTTGATGACGTGCAGCCGCGGCGTGATCTCCGCTATCTGGTGCAGCCGCTCCTGTCCGAACGTCCGGATGACGACCGCGTCCACCCAGCGCTCGAGGTTGCGCGCCACGTCGTTGATCGGCTCGCGATCGGCGTGCATCACGTCGGCCGGGATCTCGACGATGTCGCCGCCGAGTTCGCGGACGCCGATGGTAAAGGTCACGCGTGTCCTGAGCGAGGGCTTTTCGAACAGCAGCCCGACGTGCTTGCCGTTCAACACCGTCGCCGTCGGCGCTTTCATGCCCTTGACGCGCTCGCGTTTCAACGTGATCGCGGATTCGAGAAGCCTGGCGATGCGATCGGGATCGAGATCGAGGATGGAGAGGAAATTCTGCACGGGACTCGTTAGGTGCGGTACTCAGCGTTGATCTTGACGTATTCGGCGGACAGGTCGCAGGTCCACACCGTGGCGGTATGCGATCCGCCGGTGCCGAGGTTGACCTCGATCGCGAGATCGTTGCCGGTAAGGTACTCGGCGGCTTTCGGAGCGAGCTCATCGAACGGACGGCCGCGCTCGAACAGCACCAGCGATCCGATCTGCACGCGCGCGCCGTCGAGCACGAAGGCCGCGCCGGAACGTCCGGCCGCGGCGATGAGGCGGCCCCAGTTGGGATCGCC
>CAZBYY010000080.1:0-12833 GCA_964495855.1 uncultured Acidobacterium sp.
CGGTGAGGTCGCGGCCGTACTTCTCGAGCGCTTCGTATTTGCCTTCAGGATTCTGATCGGTGACACGCTGATTGCCGCGCACCGACGTGAGCGCCTCGAGCACGCGCTCGCGCGAAATGCCGCGCGCCTTGAGCTGATCCACGGCCGGGGAGCGACCCGGCTCGCCAAGCAGGCCAAGCAGAAGATGCTCGGTGCTGACAAATTCGTCCTGCATCGCCTTGGCGTCGGCTTGCGCCGCTTCCAGGACGATCCGCAGGCGAGGGGAGAGCGTGGGCTCCGCGCCGCCGTGCGCCTTGGGCTGGCGGTCCAGATGCTCGCGGATGGTTGAGGCGACCTGCGAAGGATCGACGCCGAGTTTGCGGAACACGCTCGGCACGACGCCGCCTTGCTGCTCGGACAAAGTCACGAGCAAGTGCTCGGGATCAACCTGCGCATGGCCCATCTCCGACGCCAGTTGCGGCGACGCGACGACGGCCTCCTGCGCCTTTTCGGTGAACTTATTGAGATTCATAACCGCCAACTTTCAACTGTCAACTTCCAACTTCACTGCCAACTTCAACTGCCAACCGTCAACTGCCAACTTTCATCGCCTGCCTGATCGCCTCGTAGTGCTTGCGTTCCTCGTCGCTCAACGACTTGGGCACGTCCACCTCGATGCTCGCGTAAAGGTCGCCACGATCGTCGGGCTTGCCGACCGAGGGCAGCCCATGTCCCCGCAAGCGGAATCGCTGTCCGCTTTGCGTCCCCGCCGGAATCTTCAACCTCAGCGTTTTTGATTCCGGAGTCAGCACATCGATTTCACCGCCCAGCACGGCGAGCGGGATCGGCACCCTCGCCTTGGTGTGGACGTCCCGCCCCTTCACGTCGAAGACCGGGTGCGGCTTCAACTGGATCCGCAGATACAGGTCGCCGCTCGGGCCGCTGCCGCCGCCGCGGCCGCCTTCGCCCGCGACGCGCACGCGAGAGCCGTCGGTGACGCCCGGAGGAATGCGGACTTCGACGCTGCGCGCGTGGCCGTCGTGACGCAATTGCAGACGCTGCACGCTGCCGCGGATGGCATCCTCCAGGTCGAGTTCGAACGGGTGCTCGACGTCCTGGCCCTTGCGGTTGCGCGACCGCGCGCGGCCGCGGGGGCTCGTCGGATCTTCCGAGCCGCCCGTGCCGCCAAAAAAGGTCTGGAAGAAGTCGGAAAACGGACTGCCGCCGCCGCCGAACATCTCCTCAACTTCCTCCTGCGTCATCGTCCGGAAGCCGCCCGAACCCGCGCCGCCTTGCCACTGGCCACCGAACGGCGAGCCGCCGAAGGGTCCGGCGCCCGGAGGCGCGTTCTCGTAGGCGCGCCAGTTCGCGCCGAGCTCGTCGTACTTCTTCCGCCTGTCCGGATCGCTCAGCACTTCGTTGGCCTCGTTCACTTCCTTGAACTTGGCCTCGGCCGACTTGTCGCCGGGATTCACGTCAGGGTGGTACTTGCGCGCCAGCTTGCGGAACGCCTGCTTGATTTCCTTGTCGGTCGCCGTCTTCGAGACGCCGAGCGTCGTGTAGTAATCCTTGAAATCCACTTACCGCCCCCGCCCTGAACGAGGATCGCCGAGGCGATCCGAGCCGAATGGGTCGTCCTGATCGAGGCCGAGCAGGGCCGCCAGCTGGTCCATCTCGCGGATCAACTGCCGTCGCGTGGCGTCGCGCTGCAGCGCCGCCGGCCGCATCAGCGGGCGGATGCGTTGCATCGTCTCGACAACGGAGAGCAACTGCTGGACACCGGCCAGGTTCACGCCGGCCTCGTCCACGAGCCGCTTGATGTAGCGCAGCCGCTCGATCTCGCCGCGTGAGTAGAGCCGCATGCTGCCGATCGTCCGCGCCGGCCGCACCAGGCCCAGTCGCTCGTACTTGCGGAGCGTCTGCGGGTGCATGTCGAGCATGCGCGCGGCGTCGGAGATGAAGATCAGCTCGATAGTTGACACAATTCAAGTGTAGGACTTGATACGCATCATGTCAACGTGGGGGCGTTCGACAATACGCGGAGTGGCGCGGTCAACTGGTGTGGCGGGGGAACCTAGCGAACGTTCTTGCGGGCGGCGAGAACCGCCTTGACGAGGTCATCGGGGATGGCGGGCAGTTCGTCGCTCATCTCGCCACAGGCCATCTGTCCGGCCTTGATGGTCATCTCGTACTGCACGAGGTACTCGTGACAGTTCTTGCACTTGCTCAAATGGAACTCGAAATGCGTGCGGCTGTCGGCAGGAAGGTCGCCGCTCACGTAATCCATCAGGAATTCCGCAAGTTCACGGCACTTCATGACGCGGCGCTCCTGAAATGCGGGGCCAGCATCGTCCGCAGCGCCTGGCGGGCGCGGTGCAGTCGAATCTTGGTGGCATTCACAGTCAACCCTAGCACGTTCGCGGTTTCCTCGGTATCTAGACCTTCGATGTCGCGGAGCACGAGAACGGTACGGTAGCTCTCCGGCAGCGCATCAATCTGCTTGCGGACCAACTCCCGGGTTTCCGCCCGTTCGAGCAGGGTATCGACGGGCTCATCCCAGCTCTTGAACCGCTCTTCGTGGTGGCCGTCCTCGAGGAAGGCGGGCAGCAGGCTCTCGATCGACTGTTCGGGCTTGCGCTTCCGCGTGCGCAGCTTCATCAACGCGGCGTTGACGGCGATCCGATGCAGCCACGTGGAGAGCTTGGCGTTGCCTTCGAAGCGGTTGACGCTGCGGAACGCGTTCAAGAACGCGTCCTGCACCACGTCGCGGGCGTCCTCTTCTGATCCGACGATGCGACGCGCGACGGCAAGCAGGCGGCCGCCGTACGCGCGCACGATGCGCTCGAACGCCGCTTCGTCTCCGGCCTTCAGCTGAGCGACAAGCGTCGCTTCATCGTCCACGGGCGTGGCGCTCGCCATCGACCGAGGGTATCACGGACATCCGGCGCATTGGTACGCCGGAAGTGAACGTGGCGGCGTTCTTGCACATCCGTCGAACGGCCGCGGCCCCCATTGGTCGCCAGCTAAACAAGGGTTGGACACATCAATGCTTGGCGACAATCCCATGGCCGACGTCACAAGCTCGACTACAACGGCGCTCAAGTCAGGGAAGCCACGTTTTCGCATCCTCGTGGCCGACGACAATCACGACTCAGCACTGAGCCTCGCGATGATGTTGTCGATCATGGGCCACGAAACGCGGACGGCTCATGATGGCGAATCAGCCGTCACCACCGCGGAGAGTTTCCTTCCCGACGTCGTGTTGCTCGACATCGGACTGCGAAAACTCAATGGCTACGAGGTCGCGCAACGGATCCGCGAGCAGGCCTGGGGCGCGTCGATGTTCCTGATTGCCGTCACCGGCTGGGGGCAAGACGAGGATCGACAGCGTTCGTCCGAGGTCGGCCTCAACGTGCATATGGTCAAGCCGGTCGAACCCGCCGCACTCGAACGACTGCTGGCGGAGCTGGATACTCACTAGACGCCGGGCCCGACAAAGTACGTAAAATGCTGTCCTCCCGTAGGGAGGCAGCTACCCATGCGTACCGCGTTCCTCGTTCTCGCACTCGCCGCAGTGGCGAGTGGCTCTCCGCCACCCATGCGTCGTGCGATTCCCGAAGCGGTTGGGATGTCCAGCGAGCGCTTGCAGTCGGCCACGGCCGTGCTGCGCCAGGCGGTCGCCGATCACGCCATCGCCGGCGCGGTGGGCGCGGTGGCGCGCCACGGCAAGCTGGTCTATCTGGAGCCGGTCGGGCTCCAGTCGCGTGAGACGCGAGCGCCCATGACGGATGCGTCGCTGTTTCGCATCTACTCGATGACGAAGGCCGTCACCGCCGTGGGCGTGATGATGCTGGTCGACGAGGGCAAGCTTCAACTCGGCGATCCAGCCTCGAAGTACTTGCCCGAATTCGGAAGTGTGCGCGTGCAGGAAGGCGGCGCCGCGCGGCGGCCGTCGCGGGAGATCACCATCCGCGACCTGCTGCTGCACACGTCCGGATTGAATCACCGCACCTCCGAGTTGTATCGCCGCTTGCAGGTGCGCTCGCGCGCGATCACGCTGCCGCAACTGGTGACCAACATCACGCGGGCGCCGCTGATGGAGGATCCCGGCACGCGCTTCCGCTACAGCGAAGCGACGAGCGTACTCGGCCGCGTCATCGAGGTGATCACCGGACAGTCGTTCGATGCCTACGTTCAGCAACGGATCCTCCAGCCGCTCGGCATGACGAGCACGATGTTCTGGGTCGACGGTGATGCACGCGCCCGGCTGACGACCGTCTACCAGGCAGGGGCGGACGGCGCCCTCGCACCGATCGAAGTCGAGGACGTGCCGTTCACCGAACGGCCTGCGCTGATGGAGGGAGCGGTCGGCCTGGTATCGACGGCGGAGGACTTCGTCCGCTTCAGCCAGATGCTGCTCAACAAAGGCGAGCTCGACGGCATCCGCTTGCTGAGGGCCGAGACGGCCGCGTCGATGACGGTCAACGCCTTGCCCGACCAGATCCTGCGCGAGAAGAATCCAAGCGTCGGATGGGGCCTTGCGAATGTTGACGTCGTGGTCGCGCCGGGCTCTCGCGGCTATCTCTCCGCGGTGGGCGAGTACGGGTGGGATGGGTCCATCGGCACGTTCTTTTCGATCGATCCGGCGAGCGAGCTGATCGTCGTCTTGATGACGCAGAACGTCCCCGCCAATCCGAACCAGGTGCGACAGAAGTTCAAGGCCGCGGTCGTATCATCGATCGTCGAATAGCACGCACCTCCGGGTACGGTCCTTGCTGCCTGAGGTGGCATGCAGGCTCGCCTCATTGCCGCCGTCATCTCAGCCGTCGTGCTGATCGCCATTCCGTCCTGGGCGGATCAACGACCTCGCGTCCGCCAGCACTCGACGCGCGCCGCCAAGGTTGCACCACAGCCGAAGCGCGACATGCTGCCGACGCAGGTGTTGCTCGATCGTGCCGGATTCTCGCCGGGCGAGATCGACGGATCTGAAGGCCCGAACACCGACCGCGCGATCGCCGCGTTCGAGCAGGCCAGCAAGACCACGATCGCTGACGCGCTGGCGGCCAATGGCGATCCGCCAACCGTCGCCTATACGGTCGTTGACGCGGATGCGGCAGGGCCGTTCACCGAGCACATTCCTCAAGACATGATGGAGAAGGCGCGGCTGCCGCGACTGGATTACTCCAGCGTGATCGAACTGCTCGGCGAACGATTCCACATCGCGCCCGCCCTGTTACAGAAGCTGAATCCGTCGGCGACGTTTGCGGCTGGCGAACAAATCACGGTGCCGAACGTGCCCGTCATCGCGGGCAATGAAGCCAAGCCCGTGCCGGACATCATCGTCACCGTCTCGAAGGCCGCATCGACACTGACCGTGACCGATGCGAGTGGCGCGGTCATGATGTTTGCGCCGGTCACCAGCGGTAGCGCGCACGACCCGCTGCCGATCGGATCGTGGACCGTCACCGCGGTCGTCCGTAATCCAACCTTCAACTACAACCCGGCGCTGTTCTGGGATGCGGAACCCTCGCATGCGCAGGCCAAGGTGCCGGCGGGCCCCAACGGCCCGGTTGGTGTGGTGTGGATCGACATCAACAAGCCGCACTACGGCCTGCATGGCACGCCGGAACCGGCATCCATCGGCCACACGACATCGCACGGCTGCGTGCGCCTCACCAACTGGGACGCCATGAAGCTCGCCGCAATCGTCGGCAAGGGGACGCGCGTCGAATTCGTGCCATGACGCAGCGGGCGACGTTCTCCTGTGTTGCCGTCGGCGCGGCGATGGGATTTCTCCTCGGGATGCTGGTTATGGCTGCGCTCGTCACGATCTTTCCGGCCCAGGGGATGTGGCCTGCCGCAGCGCCAGTTGAAGCAGCAACCGCCGCCGAACACCAGGTTGCGGCTACGCCGGCTCCCTCAGTGAACGTAACCGACGATCTGCGGCAACGCGAGCTCGTGCTGCTGGTGCAGGGCGTCCGTCGCGATGACCTGCGCGATACGTTCAACGAGGCACGCGGCGGCGCGCGCAGGCACGAGGCACTCGACATTCCGGCGACGAGGCACACACCGGTGCTCGCAGTGGAGAACGGCACGATCGCGAAGCTGTTTCTCAGCGAACCTGGCGGGATCACGATCTATCAGTTCGATCCCTCCAAGGCCTATTGCTACTACTACGCGCATCTGGAAGGGTACGCAGCGGGATTGAAAGAAGGGCAGACGGTCGCACGCGGTGAGGTCATCGGCTACGTCGGCACGACCGGCAACGCGCCGAAGGATGTTCCGCACCTGCACTTCGCCATCTTCAAGCTTGCCGACGACAAGCGCTGGTGGCACGGAACGCCGATCGATCCTTACTCGGTCCTCAAGTAGGTGGCGCGCGTCTCGTCGAGGCTTTCAACGATGCGCCTGGCAAACGCTTCGGGCGCAATCACTTTGGCAGCCGGGCCGAAGCCCATGACCCACGCCTGCAACTCCCAATCGATCACCACGTTCATCGTCAAGCGGATGCGTCCGTCGAGAAGTTCATCAATGCGCTGTGACGAATGAAACTCCCGCTCGCGCACGTAGGGCGCCTCCGCGGCACTGAACTCGATCACGACCGTCTCTGGAGTGCCTGAGAACGCGCCGAGTGAATCAGGAAACACATCGGCGGGCGAGTTCTCGATGGGATTGAACGACTCTTCGAGGGCAGCGGCCTGTTCGATGCGCTGCGCCGCAAAGGTCCGCATCTCGCGGTAGTCCGGCACAAACGCCTGCAGATACAACCCGCCCTGGGCATACGCGAGTCGATACGGTTCGACGATGTAGTCCTTGACCTGCTGGCTGGAGAACGAGTGATAGCGCATCCGCACCCGACGACGGCTGAGGATCGCCGACATGAGCGTTTCGATCGCCTTGGCCGATGCGGCGCCGCGCGGCCGCGACGCATGCTCCTTCGCACCGAGCGCGTCAGGCAGGCTTTCGATGAACTTCCACATGCTCGGCGGCAGCGCGTCGTACAGCTTGTCGAAGGCGGACGCGAGGCTGTCGCGGAACGGGCCGCCGGCGACCGCCGTCAGCACCGTGCGACTCAGGTACAGCGCGCACAACTCTGAGAGCGAAAAGCCAGTCGCGGCGACACCCTTGAACACCTCGCGGTTCAGGCAAAAGTAGGTCTTGCCGTCGCGTTTGACCGTCTCGATGGGGAATCCGGCCTGTCCGAGCGCGTCGAAATCCCGCCGCAGTGTCCGGTCGCTGACACCGTCACCGACCGTTTGAGTGGCCTCTGCGAGGGTCAGTCCACGGGATTTGCCCTCCAAAGCCAGCAACAGGCGCCATTGGCGCACGATTTCAGCGTGTCGTTCCATCAGAAATGGCCCAGGTACCGTTTATGCATTGTCGTGCAGTGGCGTGCAAGCGCAAGCAGCGGCCGGCCCGTGACCTGACCTGTCAAGGGCGCCGCATAAGGTGACGTTATGACGATTCGCATTCGATTTCGCCGTCCCGCTCCTGTCGCCCGTAAGGTCTGCAAGCACTGCGAAAACCGCCGTGCCTTGTTCCGCCAGGAGGGGATTCTGAAGTGGGATCCGTATTACGCCCTCTGCTACAAGTGCTACCAGCGCTACTTCACCCGCGCGCAGGGCGTACCGGAACTGCCGGCAGCAGCGGCCAGCTCCGCTGATCGCCGTCGTAGTACACCCGCTCTAGAAACAACCCTGCAGCCGGCGCAGTAACGCGCGCCGCATCCGTCGTCCACAGCTCGTCGGGATCGATCTGGCCTTTGCCGATCTCGACGAGGACGCCGACCATGCGCCGCACCATCTTCCAGATGAAGTGCGAGCCGGCCACGCGGACCAGGATCAAGTCGCCGTCTTCGGCGAGCGTCACCTCCTCGACGAGGACGTTCGTCGATTTTTCCTCAGGGTCGTCGTCGCTGTAGGCCTGGAAGTCGTGCATGCCGCTAAATCGCGCCGCCGCCTCGGTCATGCGCGCAAGATCGATCGGCTCCTTGACCCACCACACAAACGGCTTGGCAAACGCGCTGCGGCGCCTCGAGACCTGATACAGGTAACTGCGCGCGACGGCGTTGTGCCGCGCGTGAAAGCGATGCGGCACGCTATCGATCGCCAGCACGTGAATGTCGGCCGGCAGGCCGTCGTTGATGCCGCGGCGCAGCGTTTCGGCCGGAAGCGGCTTGCGCACGTCAAGGTGTGCGATTTGTCTGAGCGCGTGCACGCCGGCATCGGTCCGCCCCGATCCCATGAACTCGAACGTCTTGTCTCGCACGGTCTCCGCAATCGCGCGTTCGAGCTCGCCCTGCACGGTCCGTGCGTTCTTCTGCTTTTGCCAGCCGCTGTATCGCGTCCCGGCGTATTCGATGGTCAGCTTGTAGCGTGGCACTCACGGGTATGATACCGCCGGGGAATGACCCTTATCGCGAACGCCATTTGTCGGACATGACGATGCATAAACCAGTTCATGCAGCCAATTTGCCGAAGCCTGTCGGCCCGTACTCGCCTGGGATGGGATTCGAGCGTCTTGTATTTGTGTCGGGCCAGGGCGCGACCGATCCGGCCACCGGGCGGATCGTGAGTGCCGACACCGCGGCACAAACGGAGCAGTGCCTTAAGAACGTGCAGGCGATCTTGCGGGCGGCCGGGAGCGATTTGCAGTACGTGCTCCGCTGCGGCGTGTTCCTGATCGACATGCAGGAGTTCCAGCAGATGAACGCCGTCTACTCGCGCATGTTCGGTGATCATCGCCCGGCCCGGACGACGATCCAGGCGGCGGGGCTGCCCGGCGAAGGGTTGCGCGTCGAGATCGACTGCATCGCCTACGTCCCGTGACGAAAGTGGGTGACTGTCACCCATTTTCAACATGTCCCAGGGATGATTTGGACCTGACCTCTCGGCAGGTTGTGCGCCGAACGCGTACAATTTGCCTATGAACCGATCCGTCCAGCGTCGTATCGCGGCCGTCCTCGTTCTGCTCATGTTCCCGATCGTCGGGCATGCCAATGAGGGCTTCTGGCCGTTCAATCGCATTCCGAAGGCGGCCATCAAGCGGGAACTTGGCGTCGACTTGTCCGACGCGTGGATCGCGCACGTGCAACAAGCGTCGGTGCGCTTTCCGAACGGGTCGGGCTCATTCGTGTCGCCAGACGGCCTGGTGCTGACCAATCACCACGTGTCGCTCGACATGCTGCACAAGATGAGCACGGCGCAGCGCGACTTCGCCTCCAAGGGCTTCGTGGCCGCCGACCGCAGCCAGGAGATCAAGGCCCCCGACCTCGAGCTGATGTCGTTGCAGCGCATCGAGGACGTGACGGCGACCGTCAATGCCGCGATCAAGCCCGGCATGTCCTCAGCCGAGACCCTCGGCGCGCGGCGGGCGGCGATTGCGCAAATTGAAAAGGAGTCGCAGGAGAAGACCGGCCTCGATGCCGAGGTTGTGACCCTGTATCAAGGCGGCCAGTACCACCTCTACCTCTACAAGAAGTTCACCGACGTGCGGCTCGTCTTCGCGCCGGAGTTCGACGCCGCCTTCTATGGCGGCGATCCCGACAACTTCACGTTCCCACGCTATTGCCTCGACATGACGCTGTGGCGCGTCTATGAGAACGGCAAGCCGTTTTCGTCGAAGAATTTTTTGCCCTTCTCGACGACGGGCTTGAAGGAAGGGGATGCAGTCTTCACCTCCGGCCATCCCGGCGCCACGCAGCGGCTCAACACCGTCGCGCACCTCGAGTTCCTGCGCGACTATTCGCTGCCGATGTCACTCGATGCCTTCACCGAGATCCGCAACTCGCTTGACGCCTACATGAAGCGCGGCGCCGAGCAGGCGCGCCAGGGCAACGACGACTTCTTCGGCATCGAGAACTCACTCAAGTCGTGGAAAGGGCAGATCGGCGGCCTCAAAGACACCGCGACCATAAACAAGAAGCGCGCCGACGAACGGGCCCTGCGCGATCGGGTCAACGCAAGCGCAGAGTTGAAGGCCAAGTACGGCGATGCCTGGGATCGCGTCGCCACCGCGCGCGCCAACCTGCCTCCCTACAACATGGAGCGCACCGCATTCGAAAGCGGGCTGGCGTTCTACACACAGTACTTCACCATCGCCCGCACGCTCGTGCGGTCGGCCGATGAATCCGCGAAGCCGAATGGCCAGCGGCTTCCGGAATATTCCGACGCGCGCAAGCCGGCGATCACGCGGCAAATGGCGTCCGAGGCGCCGATCTACCCGGGTGTCGAGCAGGCCAAGCTCGAAGCGTCGCTCACCGTGATGCTGAGGATGGTCGGCGCCGACAACGCGCTGGCGAAACAGGTACTGGCAGGGAAGTCGCCGAAGGATCGCGCCGCCGAGCTCGTCGCCGGCACGAAGCTCGGCGACCCTGAGGCCCGCAAGGCCTGGCTGAGCGGCGGCAAGGCCTCTCTAGACGCGTCGCACGATCCGTTCATCGAGATCGCCCGCTCGATCGATGCGCGGGCGCGCGAATTGCGGACCAAGTACGACAACGAGGTGCTCGCCGTCGAACGTGACGCCTACGCCAAGATCGCGCAAGCCGTGTTCGCGACGCAAGGTGACGCCGCGTATCCCGACGGCACCTTCACGCTGCGCCTTTCATACGGGCAGGTGAAGGGCTACCTCGAAAACGGCAAGACCGTGCCGCCGTTCACCGAGTTGCGCGGCCTCTACGTCCGCGGCGACGAACACAAGCAGCAGCCGCCCTACAAGATCGTCGATTCATGGATGAAGGCCCGCGCGCAGGTGAACCCCACCGTGCCGTTCAATTTCGTTTCGACGAATGACATCGTCGGCGGCAATAGCGGCTCGCCGGTCGTGAACGTCAAGGGGGAGCTGGTCGGGTTGATCTTCGACGGCAACATCCAGTCATTGCCCGGCTACTTCGTCTACGACCAGTCGGTGAACCGCGCCGTGTCCGTCGATGCGCGCGGCATTCTCGAGGCGCTGCGCGTGGTCTACGGTGCGCGCTGGATCGCCGACGAACTGACGACGGCCGCGGCGGCGGTGAAGACCGCCGCCTGATCGCCGCTACTGCCGGAGGTTCAACAACGGCGTGGCGTTCGCGCCGTAGATGAACGTGCAGTTGTTTTTCGAGCAGACCTCGCGCTGCATTTGAATCGCCTGCAGCGCGACGTACTGCTAGGTGTTCAATCCCATCTTCTGGTTGTAGGCCTGGTCAGCGGCGGCGCGGCTTTCCTCGGCGAGCTTGCGCTGGTCCTCGGCCAGCTTCTTTTGCCGCTCCGTGTTGATGCGCTGCTCCTGCGCCGCGGTTTCGACGCGTTGATGCAGGATGGCGTCGGGAGGATTGGCACGGCCCAGCGACACGTCGCGGATCTTCACCGGCACGCCGGTCTCCTTGACGATCTGCAACAAGTGCTCGGTCACCACATCGTCGACCTGTTCGGCCGCCGTTGCTTGGATCGCCATTTCGTTCATCCCGTGCGCCTTGACGGCGTCGCGGACGGCGGTGCGGAAGGGCTGATCCATGTTGCGCGTCCAGAAGCCCGGCGTGCCGTTCTGGGCGACGTCGGCGCCGAAGTCGCGCACCAGCTTCACGCTGTCGGTCACCTGGAGCGTGATGACGGCGTGGAAGTCGATCGGCACGCCGTCCGACGTCATCAAGTCGTTGAATTCGGCATCCACGCGCCGCGGCTGCATGTTCACGTCGACGTGGGAGGTGGTGAAGGCGACGTATTTCAATCCCGCCGTTACGGGCGTCGGATCGACGCCGCCGTGACCGAATACCAACGGCTTGCGGACCAGCACCGCCTCGTGGCCCGCGTCGGGCTGCACGGCCGAGCAGGCCGCCAGCGCGCCGGCCATGAACACGACACCGGCGAGAAACACTTTCGTCGCTTTTCTCATGCGCGGTCTCCGAATGGGGAGGTGAGTCACTGCGCGCGATTATATCGACACTCCGGTGCGGTAAGATCGGAGGTTGCATGCCATTGATCCTGGTCACCAATGATGACGGCGTCTCTTCGGAAGGGATTCACGTACTCGCCGACGCGATGAAGCCGCTGGGCGAGGTGCTCGTCGTGGCGCCGTTGCAGGAGGCGAGCGCGATCGGTCACGCGTTGACGCTGCGGCGCCCGCTCCGGATCGAGACCGTTCGGGACGGCGTGTACGCCGTGGATGGGACGCCGACGGACTGCGTGAACCTGGCGACGGCGATCCTGTTGAAGGGCGTCCTGCCGGACCTCGTCGTCTCGGGCATCAACAAAGGCTGGAACCTGGGCGACGACATCACCTATTCAGGCACGGTGTCGGGCGCGCTCGAGGGCGCGCTGCTCGGGGCGCCGGGCATTGCCGTGTCGCTGGCGCGCACGCGGGAGGCGTATGACTTCGCGCCGTCTGCCGAGGCCGCGGCAGCGGTCGCCGAGACGGTGCTGCGGCACGGCATCGCGCCGCGCACTTTCATCAACATCAACGTGCCGAAGGGCCGGCCGAAAGGCCTTCGCGTCACGACCCAGGCCAAGCGCAATCACGTGACGAAGATCGACGCACGTACCGATCCGCGCGGCAACGCCTACTACTGGATCGAGGAGGCGCTCGACGAATACCATCCCGACGGCGGGAGATCGGATTACGAAGCGGTGCGCGAGGGCTACGTCTCGGTCACCCCCCTGCAGCCGGACTTGACCGACTACAGCGCGCTCGACACATTCCGGCGGCGATTGGAGTAGCGCCAGGTCCGGCAACGAAATTAGGTGACAGGGCGACGCTTAAGGTAGAATCGGTTCTCGCCTTGTCGGGGCGTGGCTCAGCTTGGTAGAGCGCTCGGTTCGGGACCGAGAGGCCGCTGGTTCGAATCCAGTCGCCCCGACCATTTCGTCTCAATAAATTTC
>CAZBYY010000081.1:0-12748 GCA_964495855.1 uncultured Acidobacterium sp.
CAGGGCGGCATCACGCCGGCGTGCGGGCCGATGCCGGTGCGCTGCTTGATCGCGCGCGCCCACGGCCGCACTTCTTCGTACGTGCGCAGCGACATCGGCGCGACGCCATCGGGCCGATGGCAGTTCTCGCAGCTTCGCTGCAGGATCGGGGCGATGTGCTTGGTGAAGGTGATCTCGCCGGCCGGCGCGGCGGGTTGCTGCTGCGCCTGAGTAGTGGTGAACGAAGCCGCGACGACCAAAATGGCGAAGGCCGGAAGCAGACGTTTCATGCGGCCAAGTATACGCGGGACGCGGGCCTCAGACGAGGGTCAGCCCATGCCGGGTGAAGTGCCGAAAATCCCGGTCGCCAGTGACGAGCGCCACCCGGTGATCGAGGCAACTCTGCGCAATCAACGCATCGGCCAACCGGGCTTTGCGCCCTGCCGCGAGCACCCGCGCGCGCAAGGCGCCGGCGCGCTCCCAGTACCCGTCGGTGATGTCGAGCCGAGGCAGGTCCTTCAGCAACGCGCCGACGCTGGGAGGCAGGATCGGGTCGCTCAGCAGCTCCGCGAGCACGACCGGCGGCAGGCACGCCTGCTTCGATGCCAGCGCCGCCCCGGCGTGACGCGCACTCGCGCTGTCGCTGCCGGACAGGTAGGCGATCACCGCGCTCGAATCGAGGGCGATCACTTGTCGGACCGCGACGCGGCGATGTCGAGAGAGAACTTCACCTTGCCGCGCAGCGCCCTGAGCTGCTCCTGCGCCCGCGCGGCCGCGACGAGCTCGAGCCCGCGTCGAATGGTGCCGGTGATCCCCTCACCCGTCGACTTCTGCGCGCGTTCCAGCAGGTCGGCCGGCAGTTCCACGGTGACCTTGGTCGTACTACCAGCATTCATACCATAATTGTATACCAGTGTTTATGCTGGTAAACGATCGGGTTTATAGTGTGTCGCCATGTCGACACGCCTGCTGATCCCCGTCGTCGCGCTGGCGCTGGCCGCACCGCTCGCGGCGCAGGACCGCCACGAGGCGCGCTTTGAATCGCTGGTAACCCTCGCCGAATCGAAGATGCGCGAGTTCCACGTGCCTGGCGTCGCGATCGGCGTGTTCGACCAGGGCGTGATCACCACGCGCGGCCTGGGCGTCACCAACGTCGAGGATCCGCTGCCGGTCACCGACCACACGGTCTTTCCGATCGCCTCGATCTCGAAGACCTTTGCGGCGACGATGGCGCTGCGGCTCGCGGAACAGGGCAAGCTCGACCTGAAGGCGCCGGTCCAGAAGTACCTGCCCGACTTCACCGTCAAGGATCCGCGCGTCAGCACAGAAGTCACCGTGTGGAACCTGCTGACGCACACGGCGGGGTGGGAGGGCCAGCTGTCGGGACCCGATCGCGGTGAAGACTCGCTGCGCACGTTCGTCGCGACGGTGATGCCCGACGCGATGCAAGTCGCGCCGCCGGCGGCGGCCTGGAGCTACAACAACGCCGGGTTCAGCGTGCTCGGGCGCGTGATCGAGACGGTGACTGGCACGTCGATCAACCGCGCCATCCGCGATCTTGTCTTCACGCCGCTTGGCCTGCAACACGCCGGCACCACCGCCGGCGACTTCATCGTCCAACGCTTCGCGGCCGGGCACGGTAATCGCGGCGACGAGCCGGCAATCCTGCAGCGGCCGTTCTCGCCGCCGACCAGTGTGACGGCAGGCGGCGTCGGGCTGTGCATCACCGATTTGATGAACTACGCGAAGTTCCACTTGGGAGACGGCACCGCACCGGACGGGACTCGCCTGTTGACGCGACGCTCGCTCGAAGCGATGCGCACGCCGCAACTGCACAAGCAAAGCACGGATGACGACATCGGCATCGCGTGGCACCTGCGGACTGTCGGTGGATTGAAAGTCGCGGCGCACGGCGGCACGCTATCCGGTCACCTCCTGCTGCTCGAGCTCGTGCCAGAGAAGAACTTCGCCATCGCCATCCTTACCAATGCGAGCAATGGGTGGCGGTTGATCCAGGATGTCGAGCGTGAAGCGCTGAAGCAGTATCACGGCGCCATGTTTCCGAAGAACTACGCGATCGCGCATCGCGGACTGCTCGAGACGATGCCGAATGTGGAGCCGGTGGCGGCGCAGCCGGACGTCGCGCCATATGTGGGGCGTTACCTCCGGCCCATGAATGCCGTCGCGGTGCGCGCCGAGCGCGGGCGGCTCGTGGTGCAGGAACTGCCAAACGGCGCTGAAGCGAGGCCGGCCATGCCGATTGCGTTCTTCGGCCCCGACCGCGCCGTGGTCACCGACGGCAGCAGCAAAGGCCAAACGATCGAATTCGTCCGCGACGCCTCCGGCACCGTGAATTGGATCCGCATCGTCGGGCGCGTGGCCGTGCGTCAGTAAGCGCTCATGGCATTTTCGAAGAGCGTCGCCAGATCCTCCGGACTCGCCGGCCTCGGCGAGAGCTTGGTCACGCGATGCTGGGGCAACGTCCCTTCCACGAGCATCGGGATGTCGGATGACGAGTAGCCGACGGCTTTCAGCCCGTTCGGCACCTTCAGCTCGCGCATGAACCACGTAATGCGATCGGCGAGCACCTGCCCCGCATCCGCAGCCTTCACGCCGCTCACGTTGGCGCCGAGCGCTGCCGCCGCCTGCAGGTGCCGCTCGGGATTCGCGCTTGCCGTGTAGCGAAACACCGCCGGCGCGTTGAGGATCACCGAAATGCCATGCGGCACGAGCGCGTGATCGGACGTGTAGCCCGGCGCGCGATAACTCTTCACGTGACCCGATACCGGGTACGACATGCCGTGCGGCAGGTGAACACCGGCGTTGCCGAAACCCACACCCGCGTACGACGCGGCGAGCAGCATCTGCGAGCGCGCTTCGTCATCCGACGGATCCGCCACCGCGCGAATCAAGTACTGCGCGACCATGCGCAGCGCCTGCAGCGACCACACATCGCTGATCGGATTCGATCCTTGATACGCGGGCCGCAGCTTCGGACTCTCCGGCATGGGGCGGCCGGTGAACGGCATCGCGGTGAACGATTCGATCGCGTGGCTGAGGATGTCGAGCCCGCTCGACGCGGCGACTTCCGGCGGCATCGTGCGCGTGTTATCCGGATCGAGCATGCCGATCGTCGGCTTGAGCCGGCGATTCGCGATCCCCGTCTTGGCGTGCATCTTCGACAAGTCAAAGATCGTCACGCCCGTGGTCTCGCTGCCCGTGCCCGCGGTCGTCGGAATCGCGATCAACGGCTTCAGCGGACCAGGCACGGGCAAACCCTTGCCGATCGGCGGGTTGACGTAGTCGAGGAAATCCGCGGGAGGATACGTCACGTAAAGGTTGATCGCCTTCGCCGTGTCGATCGTCGATCCGCCGCCGACGGCGACGATCGCATCGAAGTTCGCCGCCTTGCCGAATTCGATCGCATCGAGAAACGATTCGTCGGTCGGCTCGACGCGCACGCGGTCGTAGATCGCGTAGTGGATCGTGTTCCGGTCGAGCGAATCGATCACGGTCTGCACGGGCGGCAGTTTGCGCAACACCGGATCGGTCACGACCAGCACGCGCGTCGCGCCCATCTCGCCGAGATCCATCCCGACCTCGCGTGTCACGCCCTTGCCGAAGCGGATCGACGACACCGCCATTTCGAATGCGCTATCGAAACTCATTCACCGAGAGTATCAAGCCGTCGCTTGGACGATGCTATAATCATGCTGTAGACGATCGTCATATGGCAAAAACTGCGATCTCGTTGACGCTCGAGCCAACCAACTTGCTCTGGCTGAAAGGGCGCGCCCGGGTGGTTTCGGGCGGCTCCCTGAGTGAAGCCGTCGATCAACTGATTGCGGAAGCGCGTGCCGGACGCCTTGGCCAGAGTGACCCCCCGAAGTCGGTTGTCGGGACGATCGACTTGCCGGACGACGAGTCATTGGCGTCGGGCAGCCAGGCGTTGGCGGCACTCTTTGCGGGTTCGCTCTCGCGGCCGATCTTCGTTCAGGAAGACGCGCCCGGCTTCCAGCCACGGAAGAAGGCCGCCAAGACGAAGCGCCGTGGCTGACATCGAGGCGGCGGTCACCGACACGCACGCGCTGCTCTATCACGCGGGCGGCCGCGGGCTCGGCCCCAACGCCGCCGCTCTCTTCCACGCGGCTGAAACCAGGCGTGCCGTCATCTACGTGCCCATGGCAGTCATGTGGGAGGTGGCGCTGCTGGCGCGCGCCGGCAAGATCAACCTGCGCCGCACGCCGCGCGCGTTCTTCGTTGACCTCTTCACCAACGTCGCCTACCAGCCGTACGACCTGACGCGCGAGCAGGTGTTCGACGCGGATGAGCTCAGGTTCAATCGCGATCCATTTGACGCGCTGATCGTCTCCGCCGCCCGCGCCCTCGAGGTGCCGCTGGTCACACGCGACACCGACATCGTCAACTCGGGCGCCGTGAAGACGCTCTGGTAAGTCGCGGCGCTACGATTTCAGAATCTGCCTGATCGGATCGGGCAGCAGTTTGGTGCCGAGCTTCCAGCAGGTCTTGCAGGACGGGCAATCGTAGTAGTGAATCGGCATCTGCGGCATCGACGCCGCCTGCGGGCGAAACGCGCCGGACGAAATCTCGGTGTCAACGTAGGTCAGCTCGCTGCCGCAGTGCGGACATGCCGCCGCCGGATGCTCCGTCTCGGTCATGCCAAGTATCTTGGCATCGATCGGCGCGAATCGGGGGTATGATTCCGCCGCACGCACGCCCACATCGGCCACCGTATGAACATCGTCGTCCTCGGCGCCGGCGCGATCGGCAGCGTCTACGGCGCCAAGCTTTCCAAACACCATGACGTCACGCTGATCGGCGGTGCGGCACATGTGGCCGCCATCCAGCGCGACGGCCTGGTCATGCAGGGCCTGCTCGACGAGACGCTGCACCTGCCGGCGTCGACGCACCTGGATGCGATCGAGCCGGGTACGCTGATCCTGCTTACCGCCAAGGCCAACAACAACGTCGCCGCAATCGCGCCCATCGTTGAGCTGCTGCCACCCGACGCGACGATCGTCTGCGTCCAGAATGGCCTCTACGCACAGAACATCGTCAAGGAGCTGGTTGGCGATCGCGTGCCGGTGCTGCGCGCGATCACGCAGGTCGGGGGCGTGCTCGTGCGGCCGGGCGTCGTTGACAACACGGTCAAGGGCTACACGCTGCTCGAAGCGCACGAACGCGCGCAGACGATCGCCGAGCTGCTGACCGAGGCGGGCCTCGACGGCCGCATCGTCCCGGACATCAAGCGTGAAGACTGGCGCAAGGTGATCTTCAACTGCGTGATCAATCCAACCACCTCTCTGCTGCGGTGCGAAGTTGGCGGCATCGTGGATCCGCGCCTCAATTCGCTGAAGCAGCAGATCATCGACGAGTGCCTGGCGGTGGCGAAAGCCGACGGGGTGACCTTCGAGGAAGACTTCGTGGCGCTGATCGATCGCGTGTTCGCCGGCGCGCGCACCATCGCGTCGATGCAGCAGGACCTGATGAAGGGCCGCAAGACCGAGATCGATTACATGAACGGCGCCGTCGCCGACCTGGGCCGGACGTTCGGCATCCCGTGCCCGCTCAACGAGGCCATGGCCACCATGATCCGCGTGCTCGAGGCGCGCGGATAGGATGTTGTCCCTGACCTGCTAGACTCTCCTCATGCCAGCCGCCAACACGCCGCTCCAGACCCTCAACGATCAGGACGTGCTCGCGCGCCTTCGCGCGCTGCGAGCGAAACAGCCGGTCAAGTACGTCGCGTTCTATTCGAGTCAGCTCGGCGGCATCGTCACCGACCCGGCGTTGATGGTCATCCCGTTCGACGATCACATGGTGCATCGCGGACACGGCATCTTCGACACCGCCGGCATCGTCAACGGCAAGATCTACGACCTCGAGGCGCACCTCGATCGATTTCTGAAGTCCGCCGAACGGTCAAAGCTGAAGTTGCCGGCGTCGCGCGAGGAGATGCGCGACATCATCATCCGCACGACCGCCGCGAGCGGCACGCGTGACGGCTCGATCCGCTACTGGTTGTCGTCGGGCCCCGGCAGCCTCGAGCTGTCACCCGCCGCGGGCGCCGAGCCCGGCTTCTTCGTCATGATCTTCCCCGGACTCGCCTATCCCGAGAAGTGGAAGACCGAAGGCGTGCGCGTCATGACGACGACCTATCCGATCAAGCCGCCGCTCTACGCGATCACCAAGTCCACCAACTACATGCCGAACGTGTTGATGCAGATGGAAGCGAAGGAGAAGGGCTTCGACAACGGCGTCTTCATCGATCACGAGGGCCACGTCGGCGAAAGCTCGAACATGAACGTCGCCTTCGTCACCACAGACAACGTGCTCGTGCATCCGAAGTTCGATCACATTCTTTCGGGCTGCACCTCACAACGCGTGCTGCAGCTCGCGCAGGCGCTCGTGAAAAGCGGCGAATTGAAAGACGTGCGCGTGGCCCACGTCACCAAGGCCGACGCGCTCGCCGCAAAGGAAATGCTGCTGATCGGCAGCTCGGTGAAGGTCGCCGGCATCGTGCAGTGGGACAACGACACGATCGGCGACGGTAAGCCCGGCCCCATCGCCCGCGCCCTGCTCGCGCTGCTCGAAGAGGACATGCGGTCAGGGGATCGGCTCATCACTGTCAATTACTGAGTCAAGTGCCATATGCCGATGCCAATGTCGGCATTCGGCATCTGGCATTCGGCATTCTGGCATCCGGCATTCGGCATTCGGCACCCCGCACCGGCATCCCGCGCCGGCATCCGGCATCCGGCATTCGGCACCTAATCCTCTTTCCACGGATTCGTCGCAAAGATCGCGAGCTCCGTCCACAGCACGCGGCGCGGCATTGACACCGCGTCGAGGATCGTCGTCGCGATGTCCTCGGCGAAGAGCTTATTCGGGTTGTTGCGGCCGCTGTTGCCCATCCAGTTCGTCTGCACTTCCGACGGGCAGATGCTGATGACGCGCACGCCGTGCGGGCGCATTTCCGCCTGCCAGCACTGCGTGATGCCGCGCACCGCCCACTTGCTCGCCGAATAGACCGTGCCGCTCGGCGCGCCCTTCATCCCCGACGTCGACGCGATGTTGACGATGTCACCTTCCTGCTGCGCCTTCATCAGCGGCGCGACGCGGTTGGTGAGGTCCACCATGCCGAACACGTTGGTCGCAAACAGCTCGCGCATCTTCGCCATGTCGATCGCGCCGATCTCCGCGCGGTACCCGAACGCGGCGTTGTTGATCAGCACGTCGATGCCCTTCATCGTCTTGACGCAGTGCTCGACGATGCGCTCGTTGTCGGCGTCGTTCGACACATCGGCCTTGATGCCGTCGGCGCCGGTGGCATCGGCCGTCTTCTTGATCAACGCGTCATTGCGCCCGGTGAACACCACCTGGTGCCCGCGCTGCCGCGCGTGGTGAACAATCGCGGCGCCGATCCCCTGGCTCCCACCAGTGACTAGAAACCTTCTGCTCATCAATATCTCCTGTACGAACGAAGGGCTGGCTCTTTCGAACCAGCCCTTGGCACTTCTGGAACTTCTGGTACTCGGAACCTAACGTGGCGAGCGGCGTTAGCCGCGAGCCATGTTAGTGGCGGCTGCCTTCTTCGGGAAGATCTCCTTGAAGGCGGCGACGAACTTGTCCATGTCGTCCGCGGTGCCGACCGAGACGCGCAGGTGGTTCACCATCGGCGGGAACGGCCGGCCGACGAGGATGCCCTTGTTGCGGAACTCGCTGATCACCGGCTGCACCGTGCGGCCTTCGAGGCTGACCATGAAGAAGTTGGCCTGCGACGGGATCGTCGGGTAGCCGTAGGCTTCGAGCGCGCGCTGCGTCTTGTTGCGGATGTCGATGACGCGCTTCTTGATCTCCGCCTGGCCGGCGGTGTCCTTGAGCGACGCCACCGCGCCCCACTTGGCGAGCGCATTGACGCTGTTCATCGCGTACGGACGCATCTGGCGGATGATCTCCGGCGACGCCAGCGCGTAGCCGATGCGCATCGCGGCGAGCGCGGCGATCTTCGAGAACGTGCGCGCCACGATCACGGGCTTGCCCTGCTTGATGTAGTCGACCGACGAGGTGTAGCGCGGATCGTCGACGAAGTGGTGATACGCCTCGTCGATCAGGATCGGCATGCCGGCCGGCACGCCCTCGACGACCTGCTTCACTTCGTCCGCCGGCACGATCACCGCGGTCGGGTTGTTGGGGTTGCACAGGTAGAAGAAGCCGACCTGCGACGCGTTGTCCCTGGCGGCCTTGATCATCGCCGGGATGTCGGCGCTGTAGTCCTTGCGCAGCGGCACCTTGATCGCATCGGCCTTGATGCTGGTCGCGTGCTGGTAGACCGAGCCGTACGACGGATCGGCGCCGACGACCTTCTTGCCGCCCTGGAGGAACGTGGTGCCGACGACGTCGAGGATCTCGCCGGAGCCGGCGCTGAGCAGCACGTTCTCCGGCTTCAGGCCGTGATGCGCCGCGATCTCTTCGACGACGTTGCCGTCGGGATAGCCGTAACGGTTCGCGTACTTGAACGCGCCGTTCATCGCCTTCATCACCGACTCGGGCGGGCCCCAGTTGTTCTCGTTGCTCGCCAGCTTGATCATCTTGTCGTATTCAGCGTCCGAGCCTGCGAAGCGCTGGGTCGTCGCCGTCGCGGCCGTACCGGCCGGCGCCTGGGCCTGCGCAAACAGGTCCGACGAAGATGTCAAACCGATTGCGCCGACAGTGGCTGCGACACCGCCGAAGAATCGGCGACGAGAAACTGGTTGCCTGACGTCCATGGAGCCTCCCCGAAGTATTAAGACCATGCCACCGGCGCTGCAGCGGGGCGGCATCCCAACCATTGCTTCCTTGCATGGGTGGGCCCGTAAAGATTACTCGATTGGGCCTTCCGGGGACAATGCGGTCAGGGCGTGATCGTGCAGGTGGCGGCCACGTCCTTGACGCTCTGGACCTGGAGTTGCCGGGCCTCCAAATCCACCGATTCCTTCGTCTTCACGACCGGCTGGTTGTCCTTCCCGCCTGATGCGGGCGGCGGCTCGGTCCTGGCCTTCTCGGTGTTCTCGTATTCGATCTTCTTGCCCGCCACCGTGCCGGTGACCTCGACGCGCTTGCCGAGGTGCGCCTGCAGATCGGTGCCGCCCTTCAGCAGGTGGCATGCGTGCGCGTGCGGGAGAAGTGCACGAGCCGCGCCATCCGACACCCGAAAAACGGGCGGTCTCGAACCAGGGCGACGCTATCATCGTCCGTGAGCGCGCGAGTTTCCTGTGGCACTGTCCGGTATTCGACGTTCCGGCGAACGGATCCAGGTCGTCATCTCTTCGACGACGATGCCGTTTCTGTCTGTGTACAAGGCGGCGTCGCTCGCCGTCGCGCAGCTGGGCGTGCCGGCGTTCTTCATCGGCGGCGTCCTCACCTCCTTCCTTGGCGCGTCGGCTGCGTGGTTCGTCATGGCGGCGGCGGTCTTTGCGACGTTCGTCCGATCGATCGAGCTTGAAAGCTGGGCCTTGCTGCTACCAGGCGGGCTGGTGCAGCGCGTCAAGGCCGCGTTTGGTCCACGCGCATCCCGCGTGGCGGCGGCGGCAACGCTCAGCGAGCGGCTGCTCTTCGCCGCGATCGCGCTGATCGTCATCGGCCACTACCTCGCAGCCGCGATAGGACCCGCGCTTGCGGGGTGGCGATTCACCGGCTTCGTCAAAGCCGAGGACCTGGCAACGTTGCTCGCCGTGGTCGCGGCGGGATTTCTGTGGCTGCGCGTGCGCGTCGGCCGCGACTTCGATCGGCAGGCGATGTCGCGCGGCGTGTGGATCGGCGTGGCGACACTGCTGACGCTCGTGATCTGGGCGCTTGTGACGATCGTGCGTGATGGCGGCGTCCCGATCGTCGACCTGCCGACGGCGGAGCGATCCTTCACGGGATCGGCGCCGATCGACCTCGTGCTCACCGCGATCATCGGCTTTGCGCTGGCGATTCCCGCCATCGGCGGCGGTGAAGCGCTCGCGCGCGCCGCGCACGAACTGCCGCCGCCTCGCGTGCAGGCGCTGCAACGCACGGCGTGGCTGACGGTGCTGTTTGCGGTGGCGGTGACCGGCGCAGGCGCGATCCTGGCCGCGATGCTGCTGCCGGCGGCGGAGCTGAAGTTCTGGGCGGACGCGCCGCTGGCCGGGTTGGCGCAGCATATCGCCGCGCCGCAGTGGATGCGCACGCTGCTGCTCCTGGCCGTGTCGGCCTCGGCGGTGCTGCTGTGCCTGCCCGCGGCAAATGCTGCGATCTCCGACGCGGAGCGCTTGCTGCATCGCGCCTCTGTGCAGGGCCTCGTGCCGCGCGAGCTTGCGGAACTGCACACGCGCTTCGGCACGCCGACGCGCGCCATCGACCTGGCGACGATCCTGACGGTCGGCGTGGTCATCATCAGTTCCGGCCGCATCACGTGGCTGTCACGTACCTACGCGATGACGCTCGCGGTGTTCTTCGTGCTGACGATCGCGGCGCTGATCGCGTTGCGCCGGCAACGTGCGGCCACGCCGGCCGCCTTCACCGTGAGCGGCAACGTCCACGTCGGCGCGCGCGTGATTCCCTTCGGACTCGTCGCCGCAGGGCTCGTCTTCATCCTCGCCGCAACGGCGATGATCCTCACGGCCGACGGCCCCTCGTTTGCGGGCGTGTTGATGGTCGGCGGCGTGGTGTTGTGGTTCACCATCGCCGGCAACCGCCACGAGCCGGAACTCGATGACGAGCACGATGACACCTTCGACCTCCTGGCCTCGACGGACGTCACGCTCCGCGACGTCGAGGCGCGGCCGGGCAACGTGCTCGTGCCCGTGCGCAATCCGCACGCGCTCGGCCACGTCGCCGTGGCGCTGCAGGCCGCCGGCGATCGTGACGTGGTCGTGATGACGGTGCGGATGCTCGACGTCGACGAGGGCGCCGACAATCGCGGATCGGCGACCGAGTACGAGCACCAGCTGCTGTCGGAGGTCGTGGCGATTGCCGAACGCATGCATCGGCCGGTCCGCCTGTTGATCGTGCCGGCCAGCAACGTCATCGACGCCATCGCGCAAACGGCGATTCGCCTCCGCTCGTCGGACGTCTACGTCGGCGAGTCGGCCACGCTCTCCTCCGTCGACCAGGCGCGCCTCGTCGGCGAGGCCTGGGAGCACATCGACAAACCGGAGTCGCTCTCGGTGCGCATGGTGATCGTGCACCGCAGCGGCCGCACCGAAGTCGTGCACCTTGGCGTGCACGCGCCGTCGCTCGGGCAACGCGATCTCGAATTGATTCATCGTCTCTGGCTCGACGCCAGCAAGACGATCGGTCCGCACCTGCATCACCACGACGTGGTGAGAGCCGCATTGACGCAAATGGAACAACAACTGAACGGTCCACAACGGGAGGAGGCGCTCGCTGCCATCGGGCGAGTGGCGCGTCCCGCGGAGGAGCTGGCCGGCGTCGTGCACGCGCACGACTACGCGCGCCTCCGCGACATGGCGCGCAATCGCGATGCCGGCGAGCTCGCCGAGCTGCTCACCGCGATGAGCCTCGAAGACCAGGTCGTCGTCTTCCGCGTCCTGCCACGACGCGACGCCGCGGCCGTGTTCGAATACCTCTCACACGACGATCAAAACGCGCTGCTCAAGGCGATGGGCCAGGAAGACGTCGCCGCGCTGCTGAACAACATGGCGCCGGACGACCGCACCATGTTCCTCGAAGAACTGCCCGCGGCGGCCACCCGGCAGCTGCTCTCGTTGCTGAACCCCGAAGAGAAGAAGATCGCGCTCACGCTGCTCGGCTACCCCGAAGGGTCCGTCGGCCGCCTGATGACGCCGAGCTACATCGCGGTCCGCGAGGAGTGGACCGTGCGGCAGGTGCTCGACTACGTGCGCGAACACGGCCAGGATTCCGAAACGCTCAACGTCATCTACATCGTCGATGCCGACGGCCACTTGATCGACGACCTGCGCATCCGCGAGTTCCTGCTCGCGCCGCTCGACAAGACGGTGCGCGACTTGATGGATCGCCGTTACGTGACGCTCAAGGCCACCGACGACCAGGCGTCCGCGGTCGGCGTGTTCCGCCAGTACGATCGCAGCGCGCTGCCCGTGACCGACACGGCCGGCGTGTTGATCGGCATCGTCACGATCGACGACGTGCTGGATGTGGCGGAAGCGGCGGCCACGCGCGAAATCCAGCGCATCGGTGGTTCGGAAGCACTCGACGAGCCGTACATGGACATCGCCTTCGGCAGCATGGTGCGGAAGCGCGCCGGCTGGTTGACGGCGCTGTTCCTTGGCGAAATGCTGACGGCCACGGCGATGGGCTTCTTCGAAAACGAAATCTCCAAGGCCGTCGTGCTCGCCTTGTTCGTGCCGCTGATCATCTCGAGCGGCGGCAACTCCGGGTCGCAGGCGGCAACGCTCGTGATCCGCGCGCTCGCGCTCGGCGAGGTCTCGCTGAACGATTGGTGGCGGATCATGCGGCGCGAACTTCTGGCCGGCCTGACGCTCGGCGCAATCCTGGGATCGATCGGCTTCCTGCGCATCACGCTGTGGTCGGCGTTCTCGGATATCTACGGGCAGCACTGGCTGCTGGTGGCGCTGACCGTGTCGATCTCGCTCGTCGGCGTGGTGTTGTGGGGCACGTTGAGCGGATCGTTGCTGCCGCTGCTGCTCCGCCGCCTCGGCTTCGATCCGGCGGCATCATCGGCGCCGTTTGTCGCCACGCTCGTCGACGTCACCGGGCTCGTCATCTACTTCAGCGTCGC
>CAZBYY010000082.1:0-12722 GCA_964495855.1 uncultured Acidobacterium sp.
GTCAATCCGCAGGCCGGCCGCTATGCGTGGACGAAGCTGTGGGACAACCGCTTCTCGAAGCGCATCAAGACGTTCGGCACGCAGTCGATCGAAGGCGAGCTGAACATCTACAACACGCTGAACACCAACACCATCACGGGCCAGACGAACCGCAACGGCTCGACCTACCTGCAGCCGACGGACATCATCGCGGCACGGGTGATGCGTGTCGGTGTGAAGTACCGGTTCTAGTCAGGCCATCAGGGCCATCAGGCGATCAGGGCGCGTCCGGTGAAGAGCCGGACGCGCCTTTTTTCGTTTTTAAACCTAAACGGCCTTCCTTTCGTCCAATCGTCTGATATGCCGAACCTGCGCCTTGCGCTCCGGACGCTGTTCAAATCGCCATTTGTCACGCTGGTCGCGATCCTGTCGCTGGCGCTGGGCATCGGCGCCAACTCCGCGATCTTCTCGCTCTTCGACCAGATGCTGTTGCGACCGCTGCCGGTGCCGCACGCGGACGAACTCGTCAACTTCCAGTCGCCGGGACCAAAGCCGGGATCGAACTCGTGCAGTCAGGCGGGCAGCTGTGACGAGATCTTCAGCTACCCGATGTTCCGCGATCTCGAGAAGGCGCAGACGAGCTTCACCGGTCTTGCCGCCCACCGCAATTTCGGTGCGAGCCTTGGCTACAAGGGCGCCTCGTTGGGTGGTGATGGACTGCTGGTGTCCGGCAGCTACTTCCCGGTGCTTGGCGTCAACGCTGCGATGGGCCGGCTCCTCACGCCGGATGACGATCGAACGGTCGGCGGCCACTTCGTCGTGGTACTGAGCTACGACTACTGGCGCAACCGCTTCGAGCTCAATCCGAACGTCCTGAACGAAACGCTGATCGTCAACGGCCAGGCGATGATCATCGTCGGCGTCGCGCCGCGCGGCTTCACCGGCACGACGCTCGGGTTCCACCCAGACGTGTTCGTACCGCTGACCATGCGTGGGCTGATGCAGCCGGGATTCGACGGCTTCGAGAACCGGCGAAATTACTGGGCGTACGTGTTCGCACGCCTGAAGCCCGGGGTCACGCGCGAGCAGGCCACGGTCGCGATCAACGGTCCGTACCACGCGATCATCAACGACGTCGAAGCGCCGCTGCAAAAGGGCATGAGCGAGCAGACGCTGCCGCGCTTCAAGGCCAAGCAGATCACGACCGAAGCCGGCAACCGCGGGCAGAGCAGCATCGACAACGCGGCGCGCGTGCCGTTGATCATCCTGCTGGCGGTGACCGGAACGGTCTTGCTGATTGCGTGCGCCAACATTGCGAACCTGCTGCTGGCGCGCGGCGCGGGCCGCGCCGCCGAAATGGCGGTGCGCCTGTCGATCGGCGCGAGCCGGGGCCACTTGCTGGCGCAGCTGCTCACCGAATCAATCGTGCTGGCGGCCTTCGGCGCCGCTGCGGGCCTCGTCGTCGCCAAGTGGACGCTCGACGTGATTGCGTCGATGCTGCCGCCGGAGCTCAGCGCGATGATCGCGTTGTCCCTGAGCCCGACGATGCTGCTGTTTGCCGCTGGGACGGCGGTGTTCACCGGTGTGGCATTTGGACTGTTTCCAGCCCTCCACAGCACGCGCCCTGATCTTGCGGCGACGCTGAAGAACCAGGCAGGGCAACCGGGAGGCGCAAAGGCCGCGCGACGCTTTCGCACGACGCTCGCCACGGTCCAGATCGCGATGTCGATGGCCCTCCTCGTGCCGGCCGGACTCTTCGCCAAGAGCCTCTTCAATGTCAGCCGGGTTGACCTCGGGTTGAAGACCGATCACATGATCGTGTTCGGCCTGGCGCCCGAGCTCAACGGGTACAACACCGAACGCACGCGTCAACTGTTCGAGCGGATCGAGGAGGAGATCGCGGCGGTGCCCGGCGTCACGTCGATGTCCGTCACCATCGTCCCCGTGCTGGCCGGCGACAATTGGGGCAACAGCCTCGTGGTCGAGGGCTTCGAGGCCGGACCCGACGCCAACACCAACGCCTCGTTCAATGCGGTGAGTCCCGGTTACTTCAGGGCGATGGGCATTCCGTTGATGGCCGGCCGCGAATTCACGCGTGCCGACGCGTTCGGTTCGCCGAAGGTCGCGATCGTCAACCAGGCGTTCGTGCGGAAGTTCAACCTCGGCGTTGATGCCGTCGGCAAGCACATCGGCGAAGGCGGCGGCCCTGAGCAGAAGCCGGACATCGAGATCGTCGGCGTCGTGCAGGATGCGAAGTACAGCGACGTGAAGCGCGAGATTCCGCCGCAGTACTTCGTCCCGTATCGGCAACGCGAGCGTCTTGGCTTTGGTTCCTTCTACGTGCGCACGTCGACGCCGCCAGAACAGATGCTGGCCACGATCCCTGGCGTGATGCGGAAGATCGACGGCACGCTGCCGGTGACCGACATCAAGACGATGGAGCAGCAGGTGCGCGAGAACGTGGCGCAGGACCGCCTGGTGTCGACGTTGTCGGTGGCATTCGCGGTGCTTGCCACCGTGCTGGCCGCAATCGGCCTGTACGGCGTGCTCGCCTACACGGTGGCGCAGCGCACGCGCGAGTTCGGACTGCGCATGGCGCTGGGCGCCGATGGCGCATCGATTCGCGGCATGGTGATGCGGCAGGTTGGGTTGATGGCGATCGTCGGCGGCGTGTTCGGCATGGCGATCGCCATCGGCGTCGGCCGCGCCGCGCAATCCTTGTTGTTCGAGATGAAGGGATTTGATGCGGTCGTACTGACAGGCGCGACGCTCGCGCTCGCGCTGGTCGCGATGATCGCGGGATTCATCCCTGCGGCGCGCGCGGCGCGCATCGATCCGATGAACGCGCTCCGGCACGAGTAGCCCGCATCGCGGCGGCGCGGATCAGCTGGCCGCCGCGGTCACGGTCGTCCGCGCCACCTTGAGGCGTTCCACCTCGGTGCGCACCAGGCGGGCGACGCGCTCGATCTCCTGGTCGGACAGCGACTCGTACACCGGCACCTGCACAGCCGTTGCCGCGCGCTCGGCGCCGGGCATCGAGGCCTTGGCGTTGAACAGGTCCATCTGCGTGCACACGTCCACGTGCATCGGCGCGACGTCGACGCCGCGGCGAATGCACCGCTTGACGATCGTCTCAGTGTCGGGAACGTAGCAGCAGTACTGGTAATACACGTGCGTGCGACCCGCCGGCGTCTTCGGCACCGTGATGCCGGGCACGCCGTCGAGCACGCTGTCGAGCATGTGCGCATGCCGGCGCGTGCGCTCGATGAACTCGGGAAGCCGGCGCAGGCCGGCGCGTCCGATCGCCGCCTGCACGTTGCTGTAACGCCCACGATAGTGCGCCGGGAGCGGATCGAGGCTGCGGACGTTTTCCCACAGGCGCTGCTCGGGCTTCGCGTTGGTCCACGACGCGGCGTACCACACCGGGAACAGCGAGAACGTGAACACCTTCGGACGGATGAAGGTGTGCTGCCACTTGCCGGACCACAGGATCTTTTCGACGCGTTCTTCGCTGGGCCACGTTTCGGCATCGGCGAATTCAGCAACGCGCTTGGCGACCTCGGCGTCGCGCGTCCACGCGAGTCCTCCGCCGTACGTGTTGAGCGGCTTGAACGCCTGGAAGCTGAAGAAGCTTGCATCACCGAGCGTGCCCACCATGCGCCCTTTGTACTCGGCGCCCAGCGAGTGCGCGCAGTCCTCAACGACCTTCAGGTTATGGCGCCTGGCGAGGTCGAGGATCGGATCCATGTCGCACGCCATGCCGTAAAGGTGCGTCGGCAGGATCGCCCGCGTGTTCGGAGTGATGGCGCGTTCGGCGGCCGCCGGCAGCATCGTGAACGTCGCCGGATCGACGTCGACGAACACCGGCTTGAGGCCGGCGACGCGGGTGATCTCCGGGACGACCCAGAAGGTCAGCGCCGGCACGATAATCTCGGAGCCGGCCGGTAGCTGCAGCGCCTTCAGGATGAAGTAGAGCGCCATCCGCCCGTACTCTGTCGAACACGTGCGCACGTGGCCCGACCCGAGAAACGCCGCGAACTCGTGCTCGAAGGCGTCGATGTCCGGGCCCTGGACGAGCTGGTTGCGGCTGCGGCAGTCCTTGATGATGTCCTGGATCTCCGGGACGACGCGTGTTCCAAACCTTGCAATGGCGGCCATGATCTTTTTCTGTCCTCGTAACGATTATGACGCGGTGCGCTCCACGACGCGACGTTCGTGCCGGCCGAGCCACGCGAAGAGGCCAATCACCACCAGGCCCATCGCGACGGCGCCCTTCCAGCCGTCGAGGCCGAATTGCGCCAGGTAGGTCGGTCCGAACCAGCCGACCAGGATCACCAGGGCGATCGCCCAGACGACGGCCGACAGGAGATTGAGCAGCGTAAACCGCCGCGGCGACACATCCGCGCAGGCGCACGCCACCGCGATGGCAATGCGCAGCCCCGGGGCGAAGCGGATTAACAGCACCCACAACCAGTCGTGGCGCCGCACGCGCTCGACGAGCGGGGCGGCCTTGCGATGGATGGCCGGGTATTTCTCGAGCCACCCCTGCAGCCGGCCGCGGCACACGTAGAAGTAGATCTGGTCGCCGATCGCGGCGCCGACCGCGCCGGCCGCGCACACCCCGACGGCGTTGAGCTTGCCCATCGCCACGAGCGTGGCGGCGGCGATGTAGGCCACTTCGCCCTCCACGGCCGCGGCGATCATGACGACCGCATACGGCAGTAGCCCGTATTCCGCCGCCGAAGGAATGAGATCCGTCAACACGTGAGCGATCCGCTGCGCAGCGCGACTTCACGTTCGTGCCGGCGGCGGATGGGTGAATCGAGCGCGTCGATCATCATCCGCACCGGCGCGGCGCTGATCCGCAGGTAGTTCGACAGGAACGACGGCCGCATGTAGAACTGCGTGTAGGCGCTGCCGAGCAGGAAGCGCATCTCCTCATGGGTCATCGTCGGGTGCTGGAACGTCGGCGTGTACCCGTCGAAACGCTCCCAGTCGGTTTCCGTGATCGTCGGCTCCATCCGCTTGAACAGCGGCGTGCCGGGATACGGGGTGAGGATCTTGAACTGCGCCACCGTCGATCCGAGGTCGATCGCGTACTGGATCGTTTCGCAGATCGACTCGCGCGTGTCGTCCGCGAAGCCGAGCACGTAGAACGCCGCCGTGACGATGCCGAGGCTGCGGCAGTGTTCGAGCACCGCGCGCTGATGGGGCTCGGGGATCGGCCGGCGGCCGACCTTCTTCAGCGTCGTGGCGGCCACCGACTCGACGCCGAAGCTCATTGCGCGCAGTCCCGCACCGTGCATCGCCGTCAGAAGATCGGGATCGAGCCGGTCGAGTCGCGTCTCGCATTCCCACGTGTGCGTGAGCCGGCGAGCGCGGATGCCCTCGCACAGCTCGAGCACGCGGTCGCGCTCCTGCGAGAACAGCGGATCGCGGAACACGATGTGCAGCGCGCCGCGCGTCTCCCGCAGGTACGACAGTTCATCGAGGACGCTCGCCATCGACCGCGACCGGTACGCGGCCTGGATGCGATGCGGGCAGTAGGTGCAGAACTCCGGGCAGCTGCGCGATGCCAGCACCGGCAACGCGCCGCCGTAGGCGCGGCCCGCGAACGGCACGCGCAATCGACGCCGGGGCGGCACGAGCGGCTCCCAGTTCGGGAACGGCAGCGAATCGAGGTCGTTGATCTGCGGGCCTGGCGCCATGCCGCTCAACTCGTCGCCGTCGAACAGCCGGATCAGCGCCGCTTCGGGCTCGCCGTTGACGATGAAGTCGGCCGACGATTCGAACAGCTGCGGCAGTTTCTGCGCGGCGAGGCCGATGAAGCCGACGCGCACGCCGCGCGCGCGCATCGCGCGCGCAAACGCCGTCTCCCGGCGATGGTCGACGAGCGACGACAGCACGATGGCGACGTCGCCGTCGACGAGCTCGCCCGAACTGCCGACGACCTCGTGGCCGGCGCGCTCGGCCAAGGCCGCCGCGTAAGCCAGGTGCACGCTCGGCATGTCGTGCAGCGCGCCCTTCAAGTGCGCGACGACGCGAGTCACTTTCGAAAACGGCTTCAGCCGCGATCCGTACCCGCCAACGACCGTGTCCTTGCTGATGAAGCCGTCGCCACCCTTGATGTCTGCTAGAACAATCCGCATCTCACCACCGAATCGAAGACACCGCCGCGGGCCAGGGCGCGCGCCGGTCGTCGAGTTGCCGCAATCCGTCACGCTCCTTCAGGGAGGTCACGGGGTTACGCACGAGGGGTGAGAGACGGAGGCGGACGAGTGACGAACGAGTAATGCGATCCGCGCGAGCGCGGGTGCCAGGCAGCGGCGAGCGGATTCGTTGCGCCGACGAGCGGTGACGCAACGACCGACGACGCCGATGCAATCGCGCAGGCGGGCGAGACGGAAATGCCGGAGACGTCCGCGGAATCCGGTTCGGCCTGTTCGCCGTCGCGCTGCTGATGGCGCCGGCTGCTCGAGGGCCGCGCGTGCCGTTCAGGCGCCGGGCGGAACTTCCGGTGCTTGCGCTTGAGCACGTGAATCTGTGCGTGCTGGTCGCTCCAGATCAATTCCGGCCTGTCGTCGCCGTCGAGGTCGGCGGCGATCACCTGCCGCGGTTGCGCGGTGGTGTGGATACGTTGCGTGCGACCCGACTTCGACAGCCAGACGGTGAGCACCTGTCCGCGCGCGTCGGCCACGACGGTATCGCGGCGGCCATCGCCGTCGAGATCCGCCTGAAGGCCTTCGGCTGCCGCGCTGAGGGGAAACAGCAGACAGCACGCACAGACCAGCCACCCGAGGCGCCGGAGGGTCAGTGCCTGCAACAACATGGAAAGTTCAGCTAGAAGTATACGTCGATGAGCAGCGCTTACCTAGAGGGAACCCGCGCGTACGACGTACGGTAGTAGCGCGACCGCCGAGAGCGGACGCGCCACTTATAATCGGATCACCCATGGAAAAAATCATCGTCACGGCCAAGTTCCACACCGGCCACCGCCAGCTCGGGTATCCCGGCAAGTGCAAGTTCGTTCACGGGCACACATGGCTGGGCAAGGTGACGATCACCGCCGAGGAATTTCCGCGCGACGAGATCGACATGTCACTGGAGTTCGGCGACATCAAGAACGTGATGCGTTTCATGGATCACAAGATGCTCGTCACCGAGCAGGACGCCACGTTCATGAACAAGGACCTGTTCGAGCCCGACGGCATCGTCGTGCTCAAGGGCAAGGGGCCGAGCGTCGAGAACGTCGCTTACTACGTGTTCGATGGCGTGGTCGACGTGATCAAGAAACAGTATTCGGGCAGGAACATCGACTACACGATCGAGATCACGATCCAGGAGACCGAGAACAACGCCTTCGTCGTCGAGAAGCGGGTGCGGATCTAGCGTCCGAACGCGACGAGCGCTTCGAACGCGTCGAAGAGCGTTTCCACTGCGGCGGGCGAGCTGGCCAGTGCCGCGGCGGCCACGGCCATGGCACCAGCGGTGATCATCGGCATCATGGCCAGTGGCGGCGGAGCTTCACGATCGGATTTCACCAGGCGGCGGACGCGGCGCTCCAGCCCGCGATCGTCTTCGAGAAACGCGCTGATCACGGCGTCCGACCACATGCGTCGGGGCGCGAGCCGCACGACTTTCAGGAGCACGGCGGCAAGATCGGCGCGCGCGGAGGCATCATCGCCCGTAGCCACGTCATCGGCCGCGTCCTCGGCGGCCTGGTGCCACGCCTCGACCATCTCGTCGTGCACGCGCGACCACCGCACCGCATCGGGCAGCGCGGTCATCAGCCAGCGACACACGTTGTCGCGCGCGTCGACGTGTCCGCGCTTGTGCGCGGCGATGCGGGCGAGCTCGTCGGCGTTGCACGCCGTGACGATGTCGCGCGTCGCGACGAGCGTGGGATTGAAAATGCCGACGAGCGCCACCATCGGCGACGCGGCGTTGACGATGACCGTCGGCACCTCGCGCGCCATCGTGTAACGGCCGGCGTCGAGCAACGAGCGTTGCAGCCGCGCGGTCACGACCAGGCTGCGGAAGGCGGTGAAGACCGCGACGGCGAGTTGGGCCGCGCCAAGGCATGCGAGCGCGACGAGCAGCGGACCGGCCTCTTCAGCCGCGTGCATCGGCTCGTGACGGATGAATGCGGGTACGACGAAGAACGTGGCGCCGATTGCCGACAGGACCACGGGCGCGAGGCGGAGCAGGAAGATGCGCCGCGCACGCGTCGCCGGCGGCAGCGTGAACGGCGCGACGGCGCGCGTTCGCCACACCAGCGCGACAAACAGCGACACGGCGATGCCGACCAGGCAATACGCGGCGAGCGCCACGGCCAGGATCAGCATCGAACGGCTCATCGCTCTTCGCGCCCTTTCAATTCGCTGCGGCGCTTGCGCACCAGCTCCTCGAGTTCGGCCAGCAAGGCCTCGTCGCGTTCACTGACGGTGTCGACGAACAACGAAAGAATCGGCCGCGCGGCGACCTGGTCGCCGGGGACGAGCGTGGCAAAGGCCGAACCGGCAATGTCGGAGATCAACTCCTGCTGCGTGCGTTTCGGCACGTAGAAGAACGCGCGCCCGCTCTTGTGGCGCGTCAGCGTGCCCTTGCGGAACAATCGGTCGAGCGTCGTCATCAGCGTCGTGTAGGCGACGCCGGGGAAGTCCGGCAGCAGATCCTTCACGCAGGACGGCATGTCGCGCGCCCACAAGGCGTCGAGGACGCGGATTTCCAGTGGACCGAAGGTCGTTTCGAGCTGCCGCAGCGAGGAGGCGTTTGGACTCATACGCAAACGATTATGCTGAGCTAGCGATGCGAACCCACATTATTTATTGCTAATGCCAGGGATGATGCCAACTCATCGGACTGAAGCCGTATTCCTGGATGCCGGCGGGGTGTTGTGTCATCCATCGTGGTCGCGGGTGGCTGCGTCGCTGGCTCGCCATGGCGTGGAGGTCACCGCCGCGGCGCTTGCGGCGGCGGAGCAGAAGGCGACGCGCGACATCGATACCGCCTCGATCATCGACAGCACGGACGATCGCGCGCGCGGATGGCTGTATTTCAACCTCGCGCTGGCGCACGCCGGCGTCACGCAGGACGCCCGCACTGACGCGGCGCTCGCGGATCTTCGCGAATACCACCGCACGGAGAATCTGTGGGAGCACGTCGAGCCGGACGTCGCGCCGGCGCTTGCGGCCCTCAAGGCACGCGGCCTCACACTGGTCGTGGTTTCGAACGCGAACGGACGCTTGCGGCACCTGTTCGACCGCATCGATCTCACCCGCTGGTTCGATCACGTGCTCGATTCGCACGAGTGGGGCGTCGAGAAGCCTGACAGGAAACTGTTCGAGCTTGCGCTCGCCCAGTCTGGTTCGGACCCTATGCGGACGATTCACGTGGGCGACCTGTATCACGTTGACGTGGTCGGCGCCCGCAACGCGGGGTTGCGCGACGGCGTGCTGTTCGATGTCGGCGGACTTTACGAGGATGCCGATTGCCCGCGCGTCAGCTCGCTCGCGGAACTGGTCGAATGGATCGACACGCCGAGCGGAAACCAGATGCGGAACCGGGTGCCCTGACCGACGGCGGATGTGACGCGCAACGCCGCCTTGTGGCTGCGGACGATGCCGCGGACGGCGGCCATCCCGAGGCCTCGCCCCGTGTCCTTCGTCGAGAAGAACGGATCGAACATCCGCGCCAGCGTGTGCTCGTTCATGCCGACGCCGGTGTCGACGACGTCGATGAACACGTAGCGGCCGGGGCCGATGTCGTTGCCGAACGTCATCTTCTTGAGCATCGCGCGGTCCAGCGATTCGACGCCCGTCTCGACGGTGATCACGCCGCCTTCCTCGACGGCTTCCGCGGCATTGACGATCAGGTTGAGCACGACCTGGCGGATCTGCGTGGGATCGGTCTCGACGAGCGGCAGCGGCCCGGGACTGCGATAGTTCAGCGTGCAGTGGCGCGCGACGGATGCGCCGAGCAGATCCACCATCTCCCGCACGAGCGCATCCAGGTCGACATGCTCGGCGACGACGCGCCCGCCGCCGGAATACGCGAGCATCTTCGACACGAGGTCGGCGGCGCGTTGCGCGCCGAGTACGATCGCATCGGCCGCGCGGCGCTGTTCCGAGTTTGCCGGCGACAGGATCGAGATCAGGTCGGCATTGCCGAGGATCCCGGTCAGCAGGTTGTTGAAGTCGTGCGCGACGCCGCCCGCCAGGACCATCAGGCTTTCGCTCTTCTGCTGCTCCTGCAGGCGACGCTCGAACGCGTAGCGCTCGGCCTCGTTGCGGCGGCGGTGCGAGATGTCGCGCACGAGCACCAGCCAGCCCACGAATCGCTGCTGCGAGTCTCGCACCGCCGACACCTTCACCTCGAAGTAGCGCGGCCCGGGTTCGACCTTGACGATGGCCGGCTGGCCTTCCACCATCGGCCGATCCTCGTCGACCGCCTCGGTCCACCACGCCACCACATCTTCGATCGGCCGTCCCAGTGACTCAGCGGAGCAGCCGGTGAAGCGCTCGGCCGCGGCATTCAGGTCGACGAGGCGGCGCTGCGCATCGAGCACGATCACGCCGTCTTCCATGCTGTCGACGACCATGTCGCGCGCGACCGGCACGAGGCCGAAGAGGCGATACCGGTACATGCCCCATGTGAAGCACGCCCCCGACACGGCGAAGGCCAGCGGCGTGAGGTCGAGACCGATCACCGGAACGACCTTCGCCAGGTAGAGCAGGTTGCCGGCCCACGGCACGATCGCCCCGGCGATGATCAGCACGGTCTGGCGGCGGTACGGAGGCGGAAAGCGCCTCAGCCCGCGCACCAGGATCGCCGTGCCGGTGAGGATCAACGCGTAGCTGTAGACGACGTGCACCCAATACCACGGACCGGCGTGGTAGATCAGCCGCGAGCCGAACGACGTCTGCACGTCTTCGATCGACGACCACTGCAGGCCGTGCAGCTGGTTGGTCACGGCGAGGGTCAGCGTCGTGACAGGCACGATCCACACCAACACCCGCATCACGCCGCGCGCCGGCCAGTCCACGCGGCTGTACTCCGACGTGAAAAGCAGGAACAGGACCCCGATCGGCGCGACGCCGAGATACTGGAACTTGGCAATCACGATGCGCGTGTTGACGTCGTGCGCGAGCGTGTGGAGGGCGCTCGTCAGGCTCCAGATCGCGACCGCGATCATCATCCAGCCAAACGTGATGCCGCCCGGCACGCCGCGGCGCGTCCGCGCGACGCCGGCCGCCCAGATCGACAGCCCGGTAGACGCAAACAGCACGACGGCCTGCGCGGTAGTGGACCAGAACACGGGTGTTCATTATCAACCGAAGTGACACGAACCGCCCGGAGAGGACACCGCGGCGGCTGCCAAATGCTCGAGGTTTGCGACCGGGACAGCCGGCGGACAATTTCTGTTATGCTCGATTCAGCTGTAGGGGAGGCCGCCCAGAGGCGGCCTTACGTGTTTAGGGCCTTGGGTGGTCAACGTTCTCAGGTAGTCTGGGCAGCCTTCAGCGGAACGAGGAGTAAGACGATGGGTCGGAAGTTGTATGTCGGGAACCTTCCCTACAGTGCCCAGGAGCAGGACCTGCAGGAGTTGTTCGAACGCGTGGGACCGGTGGAATCGGTGACGGTCATGCGCGACATGGCAACCGGTCGCGCGCGCGGTTTCGGTTTCGTGGAAATGGCGACGGACGAAGGCGCGCAGAAGGCCATCACCGAGCTGCATGAATCGCAGCTTGGCGGCCGCACGCTGACCGTCAACGAAGCGCGTCCGAAAGAAGCCCGCGGTCCTGGTGGCGGCGGCGGCTTCGGTGGCGGACGCGGCGGCGGCGGGTTTGGTGGCAACCGCGGTGGCGGCAATTCGGGTGGCCCCGGTGGCCGTCGCGAGCCGCGCTGGTAGGTCGCCGCTGAATGGCTGCACCATTCGGACGAGGCAAGCGCGAGCGCGAACGCGCACGAGCTGAAAAGCACAAGGCCAAGGAAGCGCGCCGCGAAGAAGCCAAGCAGCGCCGCTCCGGGCAGACGCCGGGTCATTCCGATGTCGATCCCGACATCGCCGGCATCGTGCCAGGGCCTCAGCCGAATCCGTGGGGCGACGCCGTCGAGGCGACCACGGAAGCGGAAGAAGAGAAGTAGCCGACAAAGGCCGGGCGAGTGCCCGGCCTTTTCTATTTCACGCGCGTGGCCACGAGCTGCGCGACGCCGGACAACGTTGTCTGCGCGGCATTCAATCCCAACCTGAAATCCTTGTCGCTGAACGTGGCGAACACATCGATCGGTTGATGCCACGTCGGGTTCCACCCGGCCCCGGTGTGCATGCCGCGCTCGTTTTCGCGCAGGCTGATCGCCGGCACGATGTCCTGGAACGCGCCCGAGTCGGTGTTGGTCATGTGCGGGCCGACGGCTGCCGGATAGTCGGTCGCGTACTTCTCGTTCGCATACCGGAAGTGGAACGCGAGCTTCATCGCCTCGTCGGCGAATTTCGCCTCCGACTGGAATTCGATGTTCACGTCCGCCTCGGGCCGCTGCTCGGGGTTCCACGTGCCGTCGGCGCGCGGCATGCCGTGATCCCACAGCATCATGTCGTGCTGGATCATGCCGAGCCATTTCGGCTCGGGATAGCGGCGTGATCCCGGCGGATCCTCCTTGCCCTGCAGTTTCTGGCGTTGCTCGACGTAGGCGCGCGCGCCGTTCAAGCCGGTCTCTTCGTTGTTCCACAACGCAAAGCGAAT
>CAZBYY010000083.1:0-12670 GCA_964495855.1 uncultured Acidobacterium sp.
GGTCAGCCACCCGGTCTCGACGGGGTTCATCCCCTTGAGCACGATGGCCATCAGCAGGGCCGACGCCTGGTAGTCCTCCCAGGAGCCGTCGGTGACCCCGCGAACGAAGAACTCGATGGCCTCGCGTGACAGCGCCTCGCCGTCGCGCTTGGCGCGAATGATGTCCACCGCTCGCATGGGCGGTCGGCAGTATATCGTATGACTTCGGATGGCCCCGCGCACCGAATCCTCGGCTGAAACCATTCGCCTCGCCGTCGCGTTTGCCCGCGCGATGACCGTCGGCCTTCGCAGCTGGGGCTTCTACCCGCCGGAACATCCCGCCGTGGCAATGGCCGTGGAGCGGCTCATTGCTGCCTGCACCGAGGCGTGCGCCGGCGGCATGATGCAAGTCGCGGTCACCCCCCGCGCCCTGCTGATCGACGGACTGCCGCTCGATTCGAGCGACATGGCGGTGCTTGAATGCGCCGAGCTCCTCCACGATCGGGACATCCTGCAACTGACGATTGCCGCGCCTCCGCCCGATCCGGTCGTCCGTTCGCTGCTCAGCGTGCTGACGCTCGATCGCCACACGCGCCGCGCCCGCGGCGGCCCTGCCGCGATCTGGGCCGAGGAGGATCAGACCGCCTTTCTCGTCGAGCAGATCGACTACCAAGAAATCCTCGAGCGCGAGCTCGACGAAGGCGCCGCCCGCCGCGACGCGACCTGGAAGTCGATCGTCCGCTCGATCATCATGGGCCAGACGACGTTTACGGCGGAGGAACAGCAGCGTCTGCTCGAGATCTCCCGCGACGTCGGCGCCATCGGCGAGTTGTGCAAGGACGCGCGCGAGCCGTTCTGCATGCCGGACGGATCGCCGATGCTCACGACCCAGGCGGCCACGGTCCTCGCCGTCTACCGGCACATCGCCAAGACCGTGACGGCCCTCGAACCCGAGCGCGTCAAGGAAGTGATCGACTCGCTGGCCCTCGCCGCCGGCACGCTCGAGCCGACGACCGCCCTCGAATTGCTGCTTCAGGAAGAACACGCCGACACCGGCATTCCGATCATCGCCGCGCTCAAGCAGTCGTTCGATGATCAGCAAGTCGCGCTGCTCCTCGCCCGCGCGATGTCATCGCCGGGCCATGCCACCGGTCGGCTGGCGCGCGTCCTCGACACGCTCGCACCGGACGATGAGCGCAAGAAGCGCGTCCTGACGCTGGCCAAGCGCCTCATCAGCGAACGCGACTTCGGCAGCAAGCGGCCGATCGACGACATCCGCAAGTCCCTCGACGAACTGCTGCTGCAGTACGACGAGACGACCTACGTGTCGAAGGACTACCGCGAATCGATGGACCAGGCGGCCTCGCGCGCTGCCGACCTGGCGGCACGCGGGCTGCCGCCGGAGATGGACGAATGGCTCGACACGCTCGGCGGCGACAGCGTGCGGCGGCTGTCGGGCCAGCTGCTGATCGACCTGCTGCGCAACGAGACCGTTCCTGGACGCATGGCCGACACGGCCCGCGACATGGCGGCGTTTGTCGAGGAGTTGATCCTCGCCGGCGCCTACGGTGAATGCCTGCCCGTGCTCGATGAGTTGATTGCGGCCACCACGCGCACGCCCGCCGTGTCGCCCGACGCCTGCCGCAAGGCGATCGACAGCATCGGCACCTCGAGCGCGCTGGCCGAAGCCGCGACGACGCTCGCCGATCAATCAGCCGACGAATTCGCCGCGTTCGAACGGATGGTCCTCGCAATCGGCCCCGCCTCGGTGCCGGCCTTGCTCGGCGCCTACCAGCGGGAAGACGGCACGGCGACCGAGCGCGCGACCGCCATCCTGTGCCGTTGCACGGTCGCCGCGATCGCGGCGCTCACCGCGGGCCTCGACGACACGCGCTGGTTCGTGCAGCGCGAGATCGCAAAGGTCCTGGGCAAGATCGGCACACCGGCCGTCGTGCCGCCGCTGCAGTCCCTGCTGCGCCGATCGGATGTGCGCGTGCTGCAGGCGGCCGTGTCGTCGCTCTCCACGATCAACGATCCCTCGGCCGAGCGCGCGCTTCACACGGTGTTGAAAGCCGCGACCGGCGAAGCGCGTGCCGCCGTCATCAGCTCGCTGACCGGCTTGAAGGACGCGCGCGTGGTCCCGATGCTCGCCCGGGTCCTCCAGGACAGCGACCCGTTCACCGACGAGATCACGCTGATCCTCGACACGCTCACCGCGCTCTCCGCGATGCGCGATGACCGGGCGATTCCACAGATCACCGCGCTCGCCCGCAAGAAGCGCTGGCTCGCCTGGGGCCGCACCACGCAGACTCGGGACACCGCGCTGCAGACATTGAAGAAGATCGGCACGGCCAAAGCCAAGGACGCCATCGCCGATCTCGCGAAGACCGGCGACTTCTTCCTTCGCCGGATGGCGGCACGCGCATGAGCATCCAATTCGAGGACCTGATTCGGCGGCTGGGCGCGACCGTTCGCGCGGCCGAGCTGTACGCGCCGACGCATCCGCTCGTGCAGCGCACCGCGGTGGGGCTGCACTCGGCCCTCTCCCCGATGCTCGACGGCAGCCCCACGGTGATCGTCGGGTTTCTCGAAGACGACGTCGTCGTCAACGACTTCCGGCTGACGCGCGGGTCGGGCAACATGGCCGGGCTGTTGCGCGACATGCGCGAACGCAAGGTCGAGAAGATCACCTTCGCCAAGGGCGTGGAAGTCAGCGAAGTACGCGCGCTCATGGACGAGCTCGCCGATCGCACGGCGCGTACCGGGGTCGGCGATCGCCTCACCGCGCGCGGCATCCGCCGCATCCTCGTCTCGAAGGTCGTGGCCGAGGATGAAGACGATGAGCCGGTGGGCCTGACGGCGGCCAAGCAGATGTACTCGCAAGCGGTCGCGAGCGCCGAGACCATCTGGGCGGCAACCAAGGCCGGCGAGCAGCCGAACCCGGCGGATGCGCGCGGCATCATCGACAGCCTGTCGCGACTCGTCTACCAGGATCGCACCTCGCTGCTCGCGCTGACCGCGTTGAAGCGCCACGACAACTACACCTTCACGCACATGATCAACGTCGCGGCGCTGTCGATGGCGATGGCGCGCTCGCTCGACCTCGAAGGGCCGATGCTGCGCGAGTTCGGATTCGCGGCGCTGATGCACGACATCGGCAAGGTGCACACGCCGCTCGAGATCCTCAACAAGCCGGACAAGCTGACCGAGGAAGAATTCAAGATCATGAAACAGCACGTGATCGACGGCGCGCACGTGCTGCGCAAGACGCCGGAAACGCCGGCGCTGGCGCCGGTGGTGGCGTTCGAGCATCACCTCAAGCAGGATCTCAGCGGCTACCCGGAAAACATCGGCCACCGCAAACTGAATCTCTGCACGATGGTCGTGAGCGTCGTCGACGTCTTCGATGCGCTGCGCAGCAACCGCGCCTATCGCGCCGGCCTGGCGACCGATCGCATCAAGCACATCATGGGGCAACAGGACGGCACGGCGTTCAATCGCACGCTGCTCCGCCGATTCGTCAACCTGATGGGGCTCTTCCCGATCGGCACGCTGGTCAAGCTGAACACGGAGGAACTGGCGGTCGTCACGCAAACCCACCCCGACGACCCGTTCAGGCCGCAGGTGAAGTTGATCACCGACCGGAAGGGCGACAAACTGGAAACACCGCTGCTGACCAACACGTGGGACCGCGACAGCCGCGGCGAATTTCCGCGCGCCGTGGTGGAGGCGGTGGATGGCGCGCAGGTAGGCATCGACCCGCTGGGCTACCTATAATTCACAGACAACAAGCGCATCCGCATGGCCGCCACCGAGACATCGCCCGAACCGCTGCCGCAGGAGATCTCGAATCGCCTCGCCGAGTTCGCGCGCGCGTGCAAGGCGGCGACGCGCGTGGTGTCGATGTATCCGGCAAGCCATCCGGCGATCCAGTCGGCGCTCGCACGCATCGGCGATGCGACGCGGCAGGCGACGATGAACGGGCCGTTCTCGATCACGGTGCTGCCGGACGCGTTGGTGATCTCGGGTCGCGGGCTCGCGCGCCCGGAGCCGTCCGCGAACGAACTCGCCGCCCTGCTCCATCAGCAGCTGATCGGCGAGCTGACGCTCTTCGATCGCCTCGACAACGACGGCTGGCACGCGTTCCTGTCGCTGCTGGCAAAGACGCCTGAAGAAACACGGGCGCTCGGCGGCGTGAAGAAGGCGTGGGAGGACACCGGCAACAAGGCCATCACGCTGACGGAGATCGACTACGCCGACATCCTGCGCGAGCGGGCCGGCAGCGGCGAAGGCGCGACGTGGGAGCGGATCCTCAGCGCACTGAGGGACGAGACCAGGGACGAGGGCGCGTCGGGCGACTCGATGCAGAACATGATGGCGCTCGCCGAGCAGCCGGAGCGCCTCGCGCAGTTTGCGCAGCGACTGCAGGACGTCGGCAAGGCCAGCGGCGACGACGCGATGCAGCAGCGCAGGTCGCTGCTGGAATTGATGCACGGGCTGGCCAATTACGCGGCCGATCGCAAGCCGCAGGAACTGGATGCGGTGCTGAACAGCATGGCCGGCGCCGCCGCGCAAATGTCGCCCGACATGCTGCTGACGCTCATCACCGACCCGCCGCCGGTGCAGGGCGCGGCCGGCGGCCCGCGGATGGATCTCGCCAGCGAACTGCAGTCGCGGCTGACGGATGAAATGGTCGGCAAGTTCCTGGTCGACAACATCGCCAGGGATCGTGGCGCCACCAACCGCCTGGCGACCGCGTTCCACACGCTGGTGCCCGATCCGTCGCGCCAACAGGAGATCCTCGCGGCCGCCGCCGAACAGGCGACGGGGCTGATCAAGGACGATCCGCAATTCGAAAGCGTGTGGCAGAGCTCGACCGAGATGCTGATGTCGTACTCGGACGAGAAATTCGTCTCGGCCGGCTACGCGCGCGAGTTGACCACCGCGCAATCACAGGCCGTCGACGTGACCCAGATCGGCGACGATCCACCGGTGCGCATTCGCGCGTGGCTGTCGACGATCGTCGAGCAGGAAGTGCGCGCGCTCGATCAGCAGGTGATCCTCGACTTGCTGACGATCGAATCGCGGCCCGACGCGTGGTCGGGCGTGCTCGACAGCGCCCTCGCGGACATCGACGAGCTCGTGCTGGCCGGCGACATGCGGCTCGCCTCGCAGTTGCTCGACACGATCGCCGCGATCTCCACCGACGCCGCGTCCCCCTTCGCCGGTGCGGCGCGCGCGGGCATCACCCGGCTGGTTGAGGGCCCGATGGTGCGCCACCTTGCGGCATTCCTGCAGCGCGCCACCGATGCCGAATTCGAGATCGCCAAGCGGATGTGCACGACGATCGGCGCCGAGCTGGTCAAGCCGATGTCGGATGCGCTGATGGGCGAAGACAACGCGCGCACGGTGCGCCGGCTGCGCGACATCCTGATTTCGTTCGGTCCCGCCGCCCGCGAATACGCCAACGAACTGAAGAGCTCGCGCAATCCGGCGGTGCGGCGCGCGGCGATCGACCTGCTGCGCGGCCTGGGCGGCGAGGCGGCCCTCCCCGACCTGCGCGCGATGCTCGACGATCCCGATACGCAGGTGCAGCGCGAGGCGCTGCGCGGCATCATCCAGATCGGCTCGAACGACGCGTACCGGCTGCTCGAGAACGCGCTCAAGACCGGCGCGCCGCATACGCGCGACGCGATCATGCAGGCGCTCGGCGCGTTTCGCGACGAGCGCTCGGCGCCGCTGTTCGTGCACATCCTCGACAACACCGCCTACACCGGCGGCAACGAAGGGCTCTACATCCAGACGATCGAGTCGCTCGGCAAGGTGGCGCTCGACGAGCGCTCGGCAACGGCGCTGAAGGACATCCTGTATCGCGGCGAATGGTGGGCGCGGGGGCGCACGCAGCGGATTCGCACGGCAGCGGCCCGCGCCTTGCGGAGCATGGGCACCGCCGGCGCCGATCGCATCCTCGAAGACGCCGCAGCGTCCGGCCCGGGCGCGGTGCGCAAGATCGCCAAGGCCGCCCTCGCCGAGCCGGCGCCGCCGCGCCGCACCCGCCGCGAACGCGAGAAGGAGATCTAGTGGACCAGGTCTCGCGCATCCGCGTTGCCGACGAATTCATGAAGCGCTTCGGGGCGGCCCTGCGCGCGGCGCAGCTCTACGCGCCGTCGCATCCGCTGGTCCAGAAAGCGTTCGAAGCGCTCAACGAGGGCATGGGGCAACTCCTCGCCGATCAGCCGTCGATCGCCATCGGCATCATCGGCCAGGAATTGATCGTCGGCGACGTGCCGATGCCCAGGGCCGCCGAAGCGATGGCAGAAACGATGCGCCGGCTGAAGAGCCTCGGCATCGAACGCATCCAGTTCGACCGTGGCGTCACGCCGGATGAACTGCAGACGCTCGCGCTGACGATCGCACACCCCGAGCGCAAGCCCGGCGACGCCGCGCCCGGCGTCGAGCCTGCCGACGTCACCGGCACGCTGAACGGCCTCCCGCACATCCGCGTCGGCCGTATCTCGACCGAAGAGCGACGGGAGCAATCCACCGCCGACGTCGCCACCGTCCGTCGGCTCTACTCGGATGCGACCAACCTCGCCGGCTCGGTGTGGGAAATCGCCAAGAACGAGGGCACGCCGGATCCGAAGGCGGCGCGCGCGCTCGTCGATTCGCTCGCCCAGGCCGTGTCGGCGAATCGGACCGCGCTCATCGCCCTCACGGCGCTCAAGAATTACGACAACTACACGTTCACCCACATGGTGAACGTCTCGATCCTCACGATGTCCCAGGCCCGCGCGCTCGGCATCGACGGCTCGGCGCTGCGCGAACTCGGACTGGCCGCACTGATGCACGACATCGGCAAGGTGCGCACGCCGACCGAGATCCTCAATAAGCCCGACAAGCTGACCGACAGCGAGTTCGCCATCATGCGCATGCACGTGGTCGACGGCGCCGAGATCCTGGGCCGCACGCCGGAAATGCCGGCCATCGCTCCGGTGATCGCGTTCGAGCATCACTTGCGCCTCGACGGCACCGGATATCCGTTTGGCGTGTCGCGCAGCGGGCTGAACATCGGCACCCAGCTTTGCAGCATCGCCGACGTGTACGACGCGATGCGCTCGCAGCGCTCGTACCAGCAGGCGTTTCCGTCGGATCGCATTCTCGAAGTGATGAAGCGCAACGACGGCCACCAGTTCGATCAGCACTTGGTCCGGCGTTTCACGCAGCTCCTCGGCATCTATCCGCCCGGCAACCTGGTCCGCCTCGACGATGGCGGCATGGGAGTCGTCGTCGCGGTGCACGCGCCGGAACCGTTCAAGCCGCGAGTCAAGGTGATTGCCACGCCAACGGGCGAGAGGCTCGATGTGCCCTACGAAATGAACCTCTGGGAAGTGCCGGACCATGTGGCGGGGCCGAAAGCGGTGAAGTCGCCGCTCGATTCCGCCGAGTACGGGATCGATCCGCTGACCTTCCTGTAAGAAATCAAATTCTCCGTGCGAACTTCCGGCCTAACATGGCGTATGGCTGATTCGTCGAGCGCGCCCACGCGGCAGGGCGGCCGCACACTCGTTGCCGCGGCCACCGTCGCACTCATCGCACTGTGGGCGGCAGTCGGGCACGGGCAACTCGCGCAGTCAGCGATATCGAAAGCGCTGATACATGAAGCAGCAATCTCGGCGATCGACCGGGGCCTGCGCGACCAGGATCCGCCGCGCGAGGCGCGGACCGGCACCTCGGAACGCCGGTTTCGCGACGCCAACGGCGACGCACTGCCCTACCTCCGCGGCTCGCTGATCGTGAAGTTCAAGGACGGTGTCTCGCGTGGCACCACCTCGGCCATCACCGCACAGGTCGCCGGCACGATCACCGATCGTTCCTCTTACGCCGACTTCGACATCGTCGACATCCCCGCTGACGCCGACCCGGAATCGGCCGCGGCGCTGCTGCGGCAGCGGCCGGACGTCGAGTACGCCCAGCCGCGCTACATCAATCACGCGATGTCGCGGCCGAACGACACCCTCTACCCGAATCAGTGGAACTTCCCGGCGATCGACATGGAGCGCGCGTGGGACATCCAGCCCGGCGCGTCGTCCAGCATCGTCGTTGCCGTGCTCGACAGCGGGATGGCGTATCGCTCCGGCAGCATCGGCTACACGTCACGATTTTCATTCCGCGTGACGGCTGGCGGGCCGGTCTACCCCGCGCTCGGCCCGGTCGTCGTGCCGTTTGCGGCAGCCCCGGAACTCGGCGAAAGCGGATCGTCCCGATTCGTCGCCCCACGCGATTTCATCTGGAACGACGACGTCCCCGTGGACCTCGATGGGCACGGCACGCATGTCGCCGGCACGATCGGCCAGGTCACCAACAACGGCGCGGGCACGGCGGGCATGGCGTACAACGTTCGCTTGATGCCGGTCAAGGTCATCACCGGGGACTGGGACGAGATCTTCGGCAGTCCCTTCGACGGGACCGATGACGTGGTGGCGCGTGGCGTCCGATATGCCGCCGACAACGGCGCGAACGTCCTCAACCTCAGCCTGGGCCGGGAAACAGGCGGGCCTGCAACCGCCGTGATCGACGCGATCAAGTACGCCATTGGCAAGGGCTGCTTCGTCGTGGTCGCATCAGGCAACAGCCGAACGGAGGGGAACTCGCCGAATCGTCTCGCGCAACCGGCGCGGGATATTCCCGGGCTGGTTGCCGTCGGCGGCGTCGGCCGGACGCTGGATCTCGCGTTCTATTCCACGACCGGGCCGTTCGTGGAGCTCGTGGCGCCCGGCGGCGATCAACGTCAAGGCGGACGATCGGCCGGCATCCTGCAACAGACGCTCGACCCGGACATGATCGAAACGTTCTTGCGTCCGGTTTCGCAATACGGCCCCCCGCGAGCCGATGCCTTCACCTACGAATACTTTCAAGGCACGTCGATGGCCACACCGCACGTGTCCGGCTTCGCCGCGCTGTTGATGCAACAGGGCATCCGCAACCCGGCCGCGATCGAAGCGGCGATGGAACAGTTCGCGACCGACAGGGGCGCTCCGGGCCGCGACGACCTCTACGGCTTCGGCCTCATCAATCCCAGAGCGACGCTGCGCGGTCTCGGCCTCGCGCGCTGAGAGAGACATGATTCGTACCCTGACCGCCGCTATTGCCGCGACCACCCTGCTCGCGGTGCCCACCGCACTGTCAGCGCAGTCGACGCCGAAGCCCGCACCGCGCACGGCGCCCCGCCAACCTCGGAGCGTTCAGGTCGGCGGCTTCGCCCTGTTTGGCAACGTGGACTTCACGGCGACGCAGTCCTTCGACACGATTGTCGGCAAGCACGCGGGACCGCTGTTGGGCGGCGGCGCACGCGTGGGCTTACCGTGGGGCGGACTGTTTGCCGAGGTCGGCGCGTGGCGGTTTCACGCGCGCGGCGAGCGTGTCTTCCTCTCGCAAGGCACGCGTTACCCGCTGGGCATCACCGACACGATCAACGTGACACCGATCGAGATCAGCGCCGGGTGGCAGTTCAGAATTCGCCGTCTGCGGTCCTTCACGCCGTACGTCGCCGGCGGCTACACGTCGCTGCGCTACCAGGAGTCGTCGGATTTTTCCGCGTCGGGCGAAGATGTCGATCAGAATTTCGGCGGGTATCACTTCCGCGCAGGCGCGGAGTACAAAGTCATACGGTGGATCGGGGTGGCTGCGGAAGTACAAGCCACCAGTGTGCCGAACGCGATTGGACAGGGCGGCGTCTCGAAGACTTTTGCCGAAAGCAGTCTCGGCGGCCGCCAGCTGCGACTCAAGATCACCATCGGGCGATGACGCCGTTCGAGCGCAAGGTCCTGTCGATCGTGTCACGCGTACCGCCGGGACGGGTGGTCACTTACGGCGACGTCGCCCGGCTGGCCGGCAAGCCCCGCGCGGCACGCGCCGTGGGTAACATCATGCGGCGAGCCGAGCGTCCCGGGCTGCCCTACCATCGCGTCGTCGCTGCCGGCGGACGGCTGGGCGGCTACTCGAACCCCTCCTTGAAACGCGCGTTGCTGGCCGCCGAAGGGCTTTCCGTGAGCGCCAGCCGAGTGGCTGGCTTTGCGGCACACCGCTGGCTCGGACGTCGGTAAGCCTGCCGGTTCGAACCATTTCGACGCTTGGCACGTCTGTGTTGAACAGCCGTGATCCGAGGCATCCAGCCACCATTGGCACCTGATTTCGGGTGCCCCATCAACCCCACGTGCAATGACGCCGTCTAATGTTTCAGGAGACCCGAGAGCGTCAGACCTGGATTTGGTCCGGCGGATTCGTTCGGGCGACGGCGGGGCGTTCGAGACGCTGTATCGCCAGCACGCCACCCGGCTCTACAATTTGGCGAGCCGGATGGTCGGCACGCGTGGGGATGCCGACGATGTGCTGCAGGACATCTTCTTGCTGGCGTACCGCAAGCTGGCCAGCTTTCGCGGCGAATCGTCGCTCGGCACGTGGCTGTATCGATTGGCGATGAATCACTGCCTCGACGTGCTGCGCAACCGCCAGACACGGATTGGGGTGCAGACCGATTCGCTTGACGAGCCGGATGCGGCGCCGCTCGCGTCGCCGGTTCCGGTGCTTGCAGCGGTCAGCCGGATCGATCTCGAACGCGCCATCGACGAACTGCCGCCGGCGTGCCGGGCGGCGTTCCTGCTCCACGACGTGGAAGGGTTCGGGCACGGAGAAGTCGGCGCCATCCTCGGCATTTCGGAAGGGACGTCGAAGTCGCAAGTGCACAAGGCGCGGATGCGTATCCGTTCGTATCTCGCGCACGGTCATCAGAGCCAGGCATCATGAACTGCGCGGAACTCCAGCCCGAAGCGATCGCCGACCTCGTCGAGGGGCGGCTCGACGCGCGCCGGCAGCGCGAGATCGAGCGGCATCTCGAGGGGTGCGCGGACTGTCGCGCGCTCGTCGAGGACTTGCGGAGCGTACGGGCGGCGGCGTTCATGCTCGACCGGCGCGAACCGAAGCCCGATACGCTCGCGCGGCTCCAGGCGGCAATCGCCGCCGAACCCGCCACGACCGCTCGTCGTCGCGTCGGCGGCGCCGGGTGGCCGGTCTGGCTCGGTGCGGCCGCGGCGCTGATCCTGGCGACAGCCATCGGCGTGATGCCGTTGCTCACTCGTCAACAAGGACCGCATGACGATGCGGCCAGTACCCAGGCGGCGGGACAAGGCTCGCCGGCGACCGTCGAGTCGGTGGCCGCGGAATTCGAAGCCGCTGAAAAGCACTACCAGAAAGCGATCGATGATCTGCAGAGCATCGCCAACACGGACACCGGCGAGCTGGATCCCCAGGTCGCCGCGGTGCTGCAGAAGAACCTCACGGTGATCGACCAGGCGATTACCGAGAGCCGCGCCGCCCTGCAGTCGCAGCCCTCGAACACCAGCGCGCAGAGCGGCCTGTTCGATGCGCTGCGCACCAAGGTGGCCTTGCTGCAGCAGACCGTGGAGCTCATCAACGAAATGCGGAAGGGCAATCAAGCCGAAGCGGGTCGCCGCGTACAGACCTTGATGCAATGACCATGTACAACGTTCCTCTCCCCTACCCGCTCGCGCGCGGCTTCCGGTTGCACGCCGCCGGCGCGTTCGTCATCGCCGCCGTCTTTGCAGCGACGCCGGCCGTTGCGGCCGTCACCGTGCGCGGCGCCACACCCGAAGACGGCCCTCGTCCTGGCTGGTTCGACCGCTACAGCGAAATGCGACAGGGCGCGGAGCAAACCGAAAAGGTCACGCAGACCTTCAAGGTGGGCGACGGCGCAAGCCTCGACGTGTCGCAACTATCCGGTGACATTCGCGTCACCGCATCAGGCGGCTCGGAGATCACCGTCGAAGCGACCAAGCGCGTGCGTCACCGCGATGCGGATGAGGCCAGGCGGCTGCTGCGTGAACTGCGCGTCGAGATCAACAACGCGAACGGGCGCGTCGAAGTGCGCACCGTCTACCCGCGGCGCGGGCAGTTCGGCGGCGGCATCTCGGCGAGCGTCGACTTCGTCATCAGCGTGCCCGCCTCGACGATGGTGGCCGTCAAGGCCATCTCGGGCAACGTCAGCGTCACCGGCGTGAAGGGCGAAGTGCGCGCCGAAGCGATCAGCGGCGACGTCAGCGTCAGCAACACGCCAAACGTGTCCGTCGCCAAGGCCATCTCCGGCAACGTGACGGCGCAGAACATCGGGACCCAGACAACGCTGGTCCTCACGACGATCAGCGGCACCGTGACGGGCTCGGGACTGAAGGTGCGTGCGCTCGAAGCGGGATCGGTGAGCGGCAACGTGCGGGTCGTCGGATCAGAGATCGATCGGCTCGAGGCCAAGTCCGTTTCCGGCAACATCGAGTTCGAGGCGCCCCTCGCGAAGGGCGGGCGATACGAATTCAGCTCGCACTCCGGCAACGTGCGGGTCACGATTGCCGGCTCGACCGGCTTCGAGCTCGATGCCGATACGTTCAACGGGAACGTCCGTTCGGAAATTCCGGTGACGTTGCAGACGGGGCGGCCCGAAGCTGGACAGCGCCGCGGCGCCCTCGGGATGGGCGGCAACCGCGCCATCCGCGGCTCGTACGGCGATGCGAGCGCGTTTCTATCCATCCGCAGCCACAGCGGATCGGTTGTGATTAGCAAAAAGTAGGGTGCCTATGGCACGTCAGGCACCCTCAGACCGTCTGGCATCGTTCTGGCATAATAG
>CAZBYY010000084.1:0-12407 GCA_964495855.1 uncultured Acidobacterium sp.
CCGAGTAGTACAAGTTGCGAGCGATGACGATGCGCCCGCTGTTGGGCGCGTGGACGGGCGTGCCCGCGCCGCTCAGGAAATCTGCGCCGCCGTGAGGGTTTCTCGCCTTGCCGTTGAAGATGCTGCGCGTCCCAAACGCGCTGTTCGCTTTATCCGCCACCGGCCGCACGAATCCGGTCGTCCACAGCCGCGAGGTCGACGAAGCCTTCCATGTCGCCGCGAGCAATGCCGCTTCTCTCTCGATGCGTGGTTGCTCGGCCGGCGGCGGCGTAACGAACGCTTCATCAACGGACAACCTCCGCGTCCGAAATCGCTTCGGCAGGACCTGAAGGTCGTATGCCTGCCCGCCCGGTTCGACCGTGAGCACGTACGGCCCGGGCTTGACGTCGAGGTCGATGCCGACGATCGCGCGCCAGTCGTCACCGTCGCGATAGGCGGGCACGAGCCGCCCGAAGGCACGCACGTGCAGCGACGGCTCGGCGGGCGCACCGGCAATGGTGACGACCACGACTTCGCCCGGCTGCACGGATCGGGCCTTAATCGTGATGTCGACCGGCCGGCCTACGAGGGCGGCAGCCACGGCAATGGCGAGCAACACGCTGCGCATGATCCATTCTCTCACGGTGCGCCCCAAGCGGAGGCCCGGATTGGATTACGATGGCCCCATGCGTCGACTGATGCTCGGTCTCCTCCTCTTTTGCGCCGCGCTGGCCGCCATGCCGCCGGCCGCCGCGCAGGCCCCCGCGCGCATCGTCGCCATCGGCGACGTCCACGGGAGCATCGACGGCCTCACGACGATCCTGAAAGTTACGGGCCTCATCGACTCCAGCAATAAGTGGACGGGCGGCACGACGCAGCTGCTGCAGACCGGCGACTACATGGATCGCGGCGACAACGTGCGCCAGGTGCTCGACCTGCTGATGTCGCTGGAGCAACAGGCCCAGGACGCCGATGGACGCGCGCTCGCGCTGCTCGGCAATCACGAGGTGATGAACCTCGTCGGCGAAACGCGCGACGCGACGCGCGAAATCTACGCGACCTTTGCCGATGCCAATTCGGAGAAGCGACGCCAGCAGGCGTGGGAAAGCTACGCGAAGCTCGCCGCGCTCAAGAAGGACAAGGGCGAGCCGGTGCCGTCGGTCTACAACCAGACGAAGGAGGCGTGGCTGACGACGCATCCCGCCGGATACGCCGAGTACCGAGAGGCGATCGGCCCCAAGGGCAAGTACGGATCGTGGCTGCGCCGTAAACCGATGGTGACGCGGGTGAACGGCACCATCTTCATGCACGCGGGGGTGAATCCGGACCAGGCCCCGGCGAAGATCGACGACCTCAATGCGAAGCTGCGAGACGAGATCGCGCTGATGGATAAATTCGTCGGGCAGCTCATCGATCTCAAGCTCGCCACGCCCGAGTTCACGCTTCAGGAGATCCTGCAGGTGGCCTCGAGCGAGATCGGCCTGGCAAACGCGCGCATCGACGAGGCGCGCAAGCAGGGGAAGGAACCGGATCGCAGCAAGATCAACGCCCCGTTGCTGCTGGAGGCGCAGGAGGTGCTGAAGATCGATTCGTGGCTGTCGATCAGCGGCGAGGGCGCGTTGTGGTACCGAGGGCTGTCAACACTCAGGGACGATCCTTCTGGCGGTCCCTTCGCGGGTCTGCTGTCGAAGTACGGCGCCACGCGGTTCGTGACGGGTCACACGCCGCAAGCCAACCGTTCGATCACCGTTCGCTTCGGCGGGCGCGCGGTGCTGATTGACACCGGGATGCTGACCGCCGTCTACAAGGGACGGCCGTCGGCGCTCGAGATCAGCGGCGATGCGTTGACCGCGTACTACACCGACGGCAAAGTGACGCTCACGAAGTAGCGTCGGACTTGTACCACTCGACCGTCCGGCGCAGGCCCTCTTCCAATCCGACGGTCGGCTTGTAGCCGAGCAGGCGCTCGGCCTTGGTGATGTCGGCCTGCGAATCGCGCACGTCGCCCTTGCGCCCTTCCTTGTAGATCGGCTCGACGTCGGAGTTGAAGATCTTCTTCAACGTGGCGAGCAACTGGTTCAGCGAGATGCGCCCGTTGGTCGCGACGTTGAACACTTCCCCACCCACGCCGGGCGTCTCGGCTGCGAGGATGACGCCATCGACCACGTTCGACACAAAGGTGAAGTCGCGGGTTTGCTCGCCGTCGCCGTAGATCACCGGCCGCGTGCCGTCGACGAGCGCCTTGATGAACAGCGAGATCACGCCGGAGTACGGCGAGCCCGGGTCCTGCCGCGGCCCGAACACGTTGAAATAGCGGGTCGTCACCGCCTCGAATCCGTACAGGCGCGTGAACATCTGCCCGTACATCTCGCCCATCAGTTTCTGCAGCGCGTATGGCGACAGCGGATTCGGGGCCATGGTCTCGACCTTCGGCAGCACGGCGGTGTCGCCGTAGACGGACGAGGAGCCGGCAAACACCAGCCGCTTCGCGCCGGCATCGCGCGCGGCGACCAGCATGTTCAACACGCCATCGATGTTGGCGCGATTGGATTCGATCGGCTTGTCCACCGAGCGCGGCACCGACGGGATCGCCGCCTGGTGAATCACGTAGTCCATGTCGGCCGCGATCCGCCGCGCAAACTCCAGGTCGGCGCAATCGCCCTGGACGAATTCGACGCCCTGCCGGATGTTCTTCTGGTACCCAGTTGCGAAGTTGTCGGCCACGCGCACGCGATGGCCTCGCTTCAGGAGGGCTTCTGAAATGTGAGAGCCGATGAAACCTGCGCCGCCGGTAACGAGATAGTTAGCCAATCGCCATCCCTGGCGCCTCGCGCGCCATTAGGTCAACAAAGTGCTGCAGTGACCCTGTAAGCCGAATTCTGTCGTCGCCGCCGCCCTTGCGGGCTCCGGCGACTGGCAATCATTCCTCTAGTCCCGGCATTACTGACGGGATCGAGCAACCTACCCGGAGACGCGGACGGGCCGTCCGATCAGCCTCCCTATTTGGTCTTGCTCCATGCGGGGTTTTGCCTGCCACGCCTGTTGCCAGGCGCGCGGTGCGCTCTTACCGCACCTTTTCACCCTTACCTCACCGTCGCCCGTGAGGGCGAAGGCGGGCGGTATGTTTTCTGTGCCACTGTCCGTTGGGTCGCCCCACCCGGGTGGTACCCGGCGCATTGCCCTGTGGAGTTCGGACTTTCCTCTCCCGCGGGCACTTCACTCTTGCGAGTGGTTACCCACGGCAGCGATCACCCGGCTCACTACAGCCTTAACAGGGTAACAGGCCGGCGGGCCCTCAGGCTAGCGGCTTCAGCCGTCGCGCTCCTGGGAAATCTGGTACTGCTCGAGCTTCTTGTACAAGTTGCTGCGCGGCGTATCGATCACTTCCGCGGTCTTCGAGATGTTCCAGCCGTTCTCTCGAAGCTTGGCCACCAGATAGGCGCGCTCGGAGCCGGACTTGAACTCCTGCAGCGTCGCCGCCTGCATCCACGATTGCTCGATCGAGGTGGTGCTCGCCGGGCCTGCCGCTGCCGGCGGCGCGGCGGGGATGACGGCGGCCGACGCCTCAGCGCGATTGGCTCCGCCGACGGGGATATCGGGCGCATCGATCGAATCGCCCGTCGTCATGATCACGAGACGCTCGACGTAATTGCGCAGTTCGCGAATGTTGCCGCGCCAATGTTGCTGCTTCAACTGTTCCATCGCGGCGGCGGTGAAGGTCTTGCGGCGGAAGTTGTTGTCGCGCGCGAACAGGTCGGCAAAGTGGCGCACGAGGGCCGGGATGTCATCGCGCCGCTCGCGCAGCGCCGGCACGTGGATCGGGACGACGTTCAAGCGGTAGAACAGGTCTTCGCGGAACGTGCCCTTGTCGATTTCTTCCTCGAGGTTCTTGTTGGTGGCCGCAATGACGCGGACATCGACCTTGATGATGCGGTTGCTGCCGAGCCGCTCGAGTTCCTGTTCCTGCAGGACGCGCAACACTTTGGCCTGCGTCTTGAGGCTCATGTCGCCGATCTCGTCGAGGAAGATCGTGCCCTTGTCCGCCTGTTCGAACTTGCCGATCTGCCGGTCGGTCGCGCCGGTAAACGACCCCTTCTCGTGGCCGAACAGTTCCGACTCGATCAGTTCGTCCGGGATCGCGGCGCAATTCACCTGCACGAACGTGCCGTCGCGCCGCAGGCTTTCGCGGTGGATCGCGCGCGCGACCAGTTCCTTGCCGACGCCGCTCTCGCCCCAGATCAGGACGGTGGCGTTGGTGGGCGCGGCCTTCTGGATGGCGCTGCGGACCGACGCCAGCGCCGGCGAATCACCGACGATCTGGTATCGCTTCTCCGCATCACGACGGTAGGTCTTGTTCTCGGACTTCAACCGCCGCGTGTCGACGGCGTTGCGCACGGTGACCAGCACGCGCTCGCGCTCGAGCGGCTTTTCGATGAAGTCGAACGCGCCGAGCCGCGTCGCTTCGACCGCGGTCGTGATGTCGCCGTGGCCGGAGATCACGACGATCGGCGTGGCCTCCACCAGGTGACGCACCTTCTGCAGCACCTCGAGGCCATCCATCCCCGGCATCTTCACGTCGAGGAAGACCAGGTCGGGCGCCTCGCGTTCGATCAGCTTCACGCCCTCTTCGCCCGTGGCGGCCTGCATCACATCGTAGCCGTCGTACTCGAGCGTCATCTTCAACGAGTCGCGAATCGCGGCCTCGTCGTCGACCACCAGGATCCGTGGCCTCACCGAGACTCCGTGCGAACGGTGCGGATGACGCGCTGATCGAGCTCGGGCTCGTAGAGATACACGGCCAGCACGTCACCCGGCCGCGCTGCGCCGACGATGCGGCGGAAGCCGGCGATGGAGTTGACCGGCTGGCGGTTGATTTCGAGGATGATCGACCCGCGTTCGATGCCGCCGTCGTACGACACCGACAGCGGCTCGACGCGCTGCACCATCAGCCCGGTCATGCCCGCGGGGATGTCGAAGCGATGCGCGTTGCTGTCGTCGATCTCGATCAGGCTGAGGCCCAGCTCGCCAGGGCCGGTACGCTGCACGGAGCGTTCGGCCCCGGACGGCACGCGCTCGGCTTGTTGCCGCGGCCGCTCGGCCAGCTTGACCTGCGCGATCATGGTGCGACCGTCGCGGACGTATTCGAGGCGCGCGACGCTGCCGGGCGCGCGCTCGGCGATCTCGCGGATCAGCCGGTCGTGCGTCTTTACCGCTTCGCCGTCGACCGACACGATCACGTCGTACGGCCGCAGGCCGACACGGGCACCCGGCGATCCCGGGGTCACGTCCTGGACCAGCGCGCCGTCGGATCGTGACAGCTTCAACGATTCCTTCACGTCCGGATCGACGTCGCGCAGCGTCACGCCGATGTAGCCGCGATCGACCCGCCCGGTCGCCTTCAACTGCTTCAACACCGACCGCGCCTGGTTGATCGGCACCGCAAAGCCGATGCTGCTCACCTGCTTACTGACGGCGGAATTGATGCCGATCACCTGGCCGCGCGAATTGATCAGCGGGCCGCCGCTGTTGCCGAAGCTGATGGCCGCATCCGTCTGGATGTAGTTATCGAGACTCGGATCGAACAGCTTGCGGCCGATGAAGCTCACCACGCCGACGGTGACGGTATGTTCGTAGGCGAGCGGATTGCCGATGGCGCACACCCATTCACCGACGCGAAGCCTGGAGGAATCACCGAGCGTCGCGTGCGGCAACGCGCCCGGCGATTTCACCTTGATCAACGCAATGTCCGTATCCGGATCGGAGCCCACCACCTCGGCCGGCAGCGTGCGGCCATCCGCCAGCTTCACGGTCAGGCGTTCGGCGCCTTCGATCACGTGGTGATTGGTCAGGATGCTGCCGTCGGGGTCGATCAGAAACCCCGTGCCGGTGCCGCGGCGCGGCGCATCGGCAGTGCGGCGATCGGGCGAGAGCGGATCGTCGGGCCCGCGGCGTGCGCCCTGCTCGATCAACTGCTGCGCGCGGCGGCCGCGCGCGGTCGCGTCGATGTTCACCACCGCCGGGTTGATCCGCGCGGCAATGTCGGCAAAATTCGGCGATCCCGTCGATGCGGGCGGTGGCGGGCTGATGTCGCTGGCTGAGGCCGCCTCGTCACTGCGAGCCGCCGACACGGGCGCCGAGGCCACGACCTGTGCCGGGCGCTGCAGCGACAGCAGGAGCCCCACGAGCACGCCGATGATGCCCGTCAAGACGGCCGTGGTGACCGCAAACAACCGCGTCATTTTCACGATCATTATAGGCAATCAGGCCATCAGACCATCAGGCCATCGGGCCATCAGGTGCGGGGGTGAGGAGCGACAGGAACTGCTGCTCATCCAGTGTGGCGATGCCCAAAGCGCGCGCCTTGTCCGATTTGGACGCGCCCGGATCCGTGCCGACAATCAATGCCGACGTCTTCTTGCTGACCGAGTTCGTCACCTTCGCGCCGAGCGACTCGAGCCGCGCCTGCGCTTCTTCGCGTGACATGCTCTCGAGTTCGCCGGTGATGACGAACGTCTTGCCGGCGAGCGGCTGCGGCCCAGCCGGGACCCGCTTCGGCTCGCCCACCGTCTTCACGCCCGCGGCCCTGAACGCGTCGATCAATTCGCGGTTCCGTGGCTCATCGAAGAACCCTCGCACCGACGCGGCCAGCACGGGCCCGATCTCGCGCACGCCCTGCAACGCCTCGAGCGATGCGGCTTCGATCGCCGCAATCGATCCGAAGTGATCGGCCAGCACCTGCGCGCCTCGCTCGCCCACGTGCCGGATGCCGAGGCCGTAGAGCAGGCGCCAGACGTCATTCGACTTCGACTTCTCGATCTCGCCAAGCACCTTGGCCGCGGACTTCTTGCCCATCCGCTCGAGGCTTTCGAGCGCCTGCGGCGTCAAGCGGTAGATGTCGGCATAGCTCTTCACGAGGCCGCTCGTGCAAAGTTGGAGGATGAGTGACTCCCCCATGCCTTCGATGTTCATCGCGCCGCGCGAGGCAAAGTGCTCGAGGCCGCGCTGCAACTTCGACGGGCAGGAACTGTTCTCGCACCGCCACACCGCCTCGTCGTCCGGCTTCTGCAGTTCGCTGCCGCACACCGGACAGGTGGTCGGCATCACCCAGCGTGGCGTGGGACGATCGGGATCGGCGTTTACCGGGCCGACTACGCGCGGAATCACGTCGCCGGCTTTCTCGATGATCACGAGTTCGCCAGGGCGAATGTCCTTGCGGAGGATGTCGTCGGGGTTGTGTAACGTGGCCATCGAGATCGTCGAGCCGGCAACGACGGTCGGCTCCAGCATCGCAAAGGGCGTGGCCGCGCCTGTCCGGCCGATGTTGATCTCGATGCTCTTGAGCATCGCCTGCTTCCGCTCCGCGGGAAACTTGAAGGCCGTGGCCCAGCGCGGAAACTTCGACGTATAGCCGAGCCGCTCGCGCAATTGCGGATCGTCCAGCTTGATGACGACGCCATCGGTTTCAAAAGGCAGCGCCGCGCGTTTGTCGCGCCACTCATCGCAAAACGCGATCACGTCTTCGACGCCGCTGCACCTGCGCCAGTGCGGTTCCACCGGCAATCCCCACGACTGCAGGTCCCGCAGCATCTGCGCATGCGACTCCACCGTCGCGCTACCCGCTTCGGCGGACAGGTCGCTGGCGACGACGAGCTGATACATCCAGGCCGAGAGGCCGCGCCGTGCCACCAACTTCGGATCGAGATTGCGCATCGTTCCCGCCGCCGTGTTCCGCGGATTCGCGTAGAGCGGCTCGCCCGCCTCTTCCTGCTCCTTGTTGATGCGCTCGAAGTTCTTCCTGGGCAGATAGACCTCGCCGCGCACTTCGATGCGGCCCTTCGGCCCGCCGCGCAGCGACAACGGGATCGCGCGAACGGTCCGCACGTTCTGGGTCACGTCTTCACCGACGGTGCCATCGCCGCGCGTCGCGCCGCGCACCAGCCTGCCGTTCTCGTAGGTGAGCGCCATGCTCAGGCCGTCGATCTTCAACTCGGCGACGTAGGCGGGAGACGCGTCGAGGTCGAGCCCCTTGCGCACGCGTTCGTCGAACGCGCGGAGGTCCTCTTCGTTGTAGGCATTGTCGAGGCTGAGCATCGGTTGCAGGTGCTCGACCTGCGCGAAACCTTCAGCGGGCCGGCCGCCGACGCGCTGCGTGGGCGAATCATCGGTGAGCAGGTCGGGATGCGCCGCTTCGAGCGCCTTGAGCTCGTTCATCAAGGCATCGAACTGCGCGTCGCTGATTTCAGGCGCCGCGGCGACGTAGTACAGCTCCTCGTGCCGCCGGATCTCCTGGCGAAGCTGTTGGACTCGTTCGGCTGGCGTCACGGACGCGGCTCGTGCGTTAGCGGTCTCTGAGGAGTACGTAGTCGGCCAGCCCCATCAACGCATCGCGTTCCTGGCTGGGTGCAAACAGCCGCAGTTGGCGCTTGGCGTTCTCGCCAAACTCCACGGCGCGGCCGTAGGCGTACTCGATCGAGCGGTGCTCCTGCAGCAGCGCCTTGAGCCGTGACCACTTCTCGGGCGAAATGTCGCGATCGCGCACGGCGTTGCGAATCAGGTCGCTCGCCTCGAGGCCGCCGTTGTGCAGGAGATGAATCAGCGGCAGCGTGATCTTGCCTTCCCGCAGGTCACCGCCGATGGGCTTACCGAGCGCGTCGGCCGCACCGGTGAAGTCGAGCAGGTCGTCGACGAGCTGAAACATGATCCCGAGGCTGAAGCCGTATTCGCGCAACGCCTCGCGCTTTTCGGCGTTGACGTCGCCGAGCATGCCGCCGATCTCGGCACAGCCGCCGAACAGGTACGCGGTCTTGCGCCGGATGATCTCGAAGTGCTCGTCTTCGCTGAGGTCAACGACGCCGTTCTTGGTGAGCTGGTAGATCTCGCCTTCGATCATGCGCAGCGTCACGTCGCACAGTAGGCGGACGATGTCGAGGGTGTCTTGCGACAGCGCCATCGCCATCGACTTGATGTAGAGAAAGTCGCCGGCCAGCACCGTGACGTCGTTGCCCCACTGCGAGTGGACGGCCTTGCGGCCGCGGCGCACGTCGGCATCGTCGATGATGTCGTCGTGGACGAGCGTCGCGGTGTGGATGAACTCGACGACCGCGGCGTTCAACACGGCGCGTTGGCCGCTGTAGCCGCACAAGCGCGCGGCCATGAGCAACACTGCCGGCCGGACGCGCTTGCCGCCGCTCTTCAGCAGGTAGTTGCCGATCTCCGGAATGACATGGACTTGCGACTGGACCTGTCGCGCAAACTCGCGCTCCACCGCCTCGAGATCCGCGCGGACGGGTTCGAAGAGTTGGATGAGGTCCGCCTGGGTCCGGGGTGCGGCGTTAGACACGTAGTTAGATCACACCATACCGCTCGCGTGGTGTCAACGAGCGCAAGGGGCTAATGCTTTGAACAACAAAGCCTTACGGCCGGAACAAGCGGTCGAAGTTCGCATCGGTGACCGCACGGATGTCGTCAACGCTCGTGCCTCGGGAACTGGCGAGCTGCTCGGCCACCCTTGCAACGTACGCCGGCTCGTTCCGCTTGCCTCGAAATGGAATCGGCGCGAGGTAGGGGCTGTCGGTTTCAATCAGCAAGCGGTCGGCGGGCGCGGCGCCCATGGCCTGGCGCAGGGTCTCGGCCTTCGGGAACGTGGCGACGCCAGGAATCGACAGGAGAAAGCCCGTCTCCAGGTAGCGGGCGGCAAGGGTCGCATCGCCGGTAAAACAGTGGAATACGCCTCGGAGCCGCCCCTGCCCTTCCTCTCGGAGGATTCGCAAGGTGTCGTCTTCGGCCTCCCGCGTGTGAATCACGATCGGCAGGTCGCGCTCGAGGGCCAGCCGGATTTGCACGCGAAACACCTCGTGCTGCACGTCGCGGGGTGAAAAATCGTAGTGATAATCGAGGCCGATCTCGCCGATGGCCCGTGCGTCGGGCAGCGAATCGAGCCGCGCAGCCACCTGGCTGGCCGCCGACTGGGGGTCCGACGCAAACGCCTTCGCGTTGTGCGGATGCACGCCGACGGCGAAGCGGCACTCCGGCCACACTGCGCGCACCGACGCCACGGTGTCGATTTCGGCATCGTCCTCGGCCGCCAGAATCACGAGCGCGCGCGACACGCCGGCCGCACGCGCGCGTTCAACGACCGCGGGAAGGTCGGCGATGAATTCCTCGCCGGCTATGTGGCAGTGGCTATCGGTCACAACAGGCCTCAGGCCTCAGGCATCAGGTCTCAGCGGACGCGGGTGCCGGGCGCGGCCGGCTCCGAGTTCAAGACGATCGCCTTGCCGCCCTCAGGGCTGGCCGCGAGCACCATGCCGTTCGACTCGATGCCCATCATCTTGCGCGGCGCCAGGTTGGCGACGATGACGATGGACTTGCCGATCAGCACTTCGGGTTCGTACGACTCGGCGATGCCCGCGAGGATCGTGCGCGGCTCCGCTTCGCCGGCATCGACCTTCAGCTTCAGCAGCTTTTGCGACTTCGGCATGCGCTCGGCCTCGAGGACCTTCGCGACCTTGAGGTGCACCTTCATGAAGTCGTCGATGGAAATCGGTGCCTCGGGTGCCTGAAGTGCCTCAGGTGCCTTGGGTGCTTCAGGCGCTGCAGGTGTTGAACCGGGCAATGGTGTCTGTGCTTCCGGTCCTTTTGGGGCTTCTTGGCTCACGTTGACTGCTCCCTTATCTGGCTCGATGCGGGGCCACAGGGCGCCCGCGTTCAAGATCTGCCGTTCACCTGACGTGCGCCAGGCGGTGTCCTCGGCGAGACGGCGATCGCCCAACGGCTTTTCATCGCCAAGGCGTCGCAGCACTTCTGATGCGGATGAGGGCATGATCGGCAGCAGCAACGTCGCCGCGATGCGAACGGCCTCTGCCGAATCGGCGAGCACGCCGTTCAACCGATCAGCATTGGCGGGGTCCTTCGCGAGCGACCACGGCTGCTGTTCCGCGATGAAGTTATTCGCCGCGCTGACCAGCCGGAACGCCGCTGCGGCGCCGTCGTGCAACGCGTGCACGTTCATGGACGACGAGTACGCCCGCACCGCGTCGGCCGCGATGGCTGCGAGCGCGCCGCCGCTGCCCGACCGGATCCGCCCCTGCTGGTAGCGTTCGGTCATCGACGCCACACGATTCACGAGGTTGCCAAGGTTGTTCGCCAGGTCGGCGTTGTACTTCTCCTCGAATCGCTCCCAGGTGAAGTCGCCATCGCCGCCGTACGGGATCTCTTTTGTGAGATACAGGCGCAACGGGTCGGGCCCAAATCGATTCGCGGCGTCGAGCGGATCGACGATGTTTCCGAGCGACTTGCTCATGCGCTCGCCCTTGAAATAGACCCAGCCGTGGCCGAAGACCTGCTTCTGCAGCGGCAGGCGCGCGCTCATCAACATCGCCGGCCAGATCACGCAGTGGAAACGCGTGATGTCCTTGCCGACGATATGCAGGTCGGCGGGCCACCACCGGGCAAACTGCGCATCATCCCACCCGTAGCCAACCGCTGCTGCGTAGTTGATCAGCGCGTCGAACCACACATACACCACGCTGTCGCGGTCGAACGGCACCGGGATGCCCCAGGCCTGGCCGGCGCGGCTCATCGAAATGTCTTCGAGGCCGCCCTCCACGAGACGGAGTATTTCGTTACGACGCACCTCGGGTTCGATGAAGGACGGATGCGCCGCGTAGTGGTCCAGCAGCGGCTGCTGATACTTGGACAGGCGGAAGAACCAGTTCTTCTCCTTGATCCACTTCGGCGGCGTGTTGTGAATGGGGCAATTGCCGTTGACCAGGTCCTTTTCCGGCTTGAAGGCCTCGCAGCCCTCGCAGTACCACCCTTCGTACGACCCCTCGTAGATGTCGCCGTTGTCGTAGCAGGCCTGCGCCATCTTCTGCGTCGCGGGGAAATGACGCGTGCGGTCGGTCGTGCGGATGAAGTCGTCGTACGACACGTCGAGACGCTGCCAGACGTCGCGGAAGACGCGCTCCATTTCGTCGCAGTACGCAAGCGGGTCCTTGCCCTGTTCCTGTGCGCGCTTGAACACGTTCTGCGAGTGTTCGTCGTTGCCCATCAGGAAATGCGTGTCGTACCCAGCCAGCCGGCGGTAGCGCGCGATGACGTCGGCGGTGACCTTTTCGTACGCCGTGCCGAGGTGCGGACGGCTGTTGACGTAGTCGATCGCGGTGGTTAGAAAGAATCGAGCCATGCTTTGTGTGCGAGCGCCTGTAGTTCCTTGATTGGGATGCCGCGTTCTGCCGAGAGTTTCGCCAGGTCCTCGAACTCCGGCTGCGCGTTCAGCACGCGGCCGTCACGGCGCGCCACCTTGAAGCGCACCGGGCCCGCCGCCGTCTGCATCGTCACCATCTCGCGGTCAAGGCACTCGCGAGACAGTTCCTGATAGCGCACGCCGATCGTCGTCGATTCGCGGAAGACGATCTCAGTGAGCG
>CAZBYY010000085.1:0-12356 GCA_964495855.1 uncultured Acidobacterium sp.
GGCGATGGTGTCGGACTCGGCCACGACGATGTCGCCGGCCGACGGCAGCAGCGCGCCGTTCCTGTATCTGTTGCAGGAGGCGGGCGTCAAGAAGCTCGCCACCAATCGCAAGTACTTGAAGGTGCTCAAGCCGGTGCAGATCGCGGCCGGCGACAAGCGCATCGCGATCTACCCGTCGGATCACTTCAAGGTCAGCTACACGATCAGCTTCGATCATCCCTTGCTGCGGCATCAGTCGCGCACCGAGCGGATCACCGAGGCAACGTTTGCGGATCACATCGCCGCGGCGCGCACCTTCGGCTTCCTGAAGGAAGTGGAGTGGCTGCGCCAGAACGGCCTCGCCCTCGGCGGCTCGCTCGAAAACGCCATCGTCATTGGCGATACGGGCGTGCTGAACGCGTTGCGCTTCGAGGACGAGTTCGTCCGCCACAAGATTCTCGATGTCGTCGGCGACCTGGCCCTGGTCGGCTATCCGATCGTCGGTCACGTCGTCGCCCATCGTGCCGGCCATGCGCTGCACACGGCGCTGGCGAAGGACATCCTGGCCGATCAGGACGCGTGGTGCCTCGTCGAGACACCCGCCGCAGTGCCTGATGGCGTTCTCGAGCCGGCCAGCGCGCCCGGCGTGGTTCGCGCGCACTAAGTCACCTCAACCTCCAACGTGGACGCATCGAGGCCGCAGGCGACTGCGGCCTCATTTTTGTACGCGTATGATGATGCGCATGCACAAGGTTCTTGGTGTCGCTGCGCTCGTCGCGCTTGTCGTCCTGCCCGGCCTGGCCGCGGAGCCGCCGCGCGGCAGCCTGACGATTGAACGCATTTCACAGGTGAAGTACCCGTCCAACCCGGCGTGGTCGCCGGACGGCAAGTCGATCGCATTCCTGTGGGATGCGTGGGGCAAGCAGGACTTGTTCGTGGTGACGCCCTTCGACTCCGCGCAGGGCAAGCCGGCGGCGCCCATCCAGCTCACCGATTTTCCGCTCGATCCCGAGATCCGCACCTCGGACATCACCTCGTTCACGTGGCTGTCGCCGACGGAGATCCTGTTCTCGCGTGACGGAGGACTGTGGACGGTCGCACCCACGGCGGGCGCGCGTCCGGCGCGCTACGGCGGCGGACTCGCCGATGCGGGCAACTTCACGCTGTCGCGCGACCGCAAGCTGATTGGGTTCATCCGCGGCGGGCAGTTGTGGGTCGCCTCGCTGAAGGACAAGACGCAGCGGCCCGTCACCGGCCTCGCGCCGACGACCGTTCGCAATCCGGCGTTTTCGTTCGACGGCGAATGGCTGGCGTTCGTGACGAGCGGCCAGGGGCAGCCGGCCGATCCGGGTCTCCTGCCATTCAACGGCGACATGACCCGCATCATCGGCAACAGCAACGGCCAGGTTGCGGCAGGCGCGGTAGAGCGGCGCATCGGCGTCGTGTCTGCTGCTGGCGGAGACATCACCTGGATTCCTGCGGTCGGCAATCCCAGTTCGATCCAATTCGCCGCCGACGGCTCGTTGGTGTGGGCGGAAGGATCGGCCGACGGCAAGCGGCGCGAGATCAAGGTGTGGAAAGCCGGCTCGGAGCCGCGCACGTTGTGGAAGGACGTGGACGACCGCTGGTTCTCGCCCACGGGGCGCGACTCGAAAGTGCTCGTCTCCCCCGACGGCAAGTCGGTCGCCTTCGTCAGCGATCGCACCGGGTGGATCCATGTCTACGTGATGCCGGTGAATGCGACGAGCGAGTCGCAGGCCCGGCAGCTCACGAGCGGCGGTTACCTCGCCGGGCTCGGAAGCTGGTCCGCCGACAGCACCAAGATCGCGTATCACCGCAGCGATGCTGGCAATCAGTACGAGCGGTTCATCGATGTCATCGACGTGCGGTTGGGCAGCGATCAGCGCGTGATCACGGCCAAGGGTGTCAATTACGACCCGTCGTTCTCGCCGGACGGCACGCAACTCGTCTTCCACCGTACGGACATCGAGAACTCGCTCGACCTCTATGCGGCTCCCGTGCGCGTGGATGCGCCGTTCGTTCGACTCAGCGACTCGATGCCGGCCGGCATCAACAAGGCGGACTTCTCCCCAGTCACGGCGGTGTCGTATCCCTCACGGCTCGGCAAGGTCACGGTGCCGGCGACGCTGATGGTGTCGAAGACGCTCGACAAGTCGAAGAAGCATCCGGCGCTCGTGTGGATTCACGGATCGGGCTCCGACCAGAATTTCCTCGGCTGGCACCCGGGCTCGTACCGCATGTATTACTCGCTGTGCCAGTACTTCGCGCAGCAGGGCTACGTCATCCTGACGCCCGACTATCGTGGCAGCTCCGGCTTCAGCCGCGACTGGTCCACGGGCGTGCACATGGGCATCGGCGTCAACGATACGGCTGACGTCGCGGCGGGCGCCGATTACCTGAAGACGCTCGACTACGTCGATCCCAATCGCATCGGCGTCTTCGGCCTCAGCTACGGCGGGTTCCTCACGCTGCAGGCGATGACGGTCGATCCCACGCTGTGGCGCGCCGGCGTTGATGTGGCCGGCGTTGTTGACTGGGCGACCTACGGCGCCGGCTACACCACGCCGCGCCTTGGCACGCCGGTGCAGAATCCCGAGATCTACCGCGTGTCGGCGCCGATCCTCCACATGGACAAGCTCGAACGGCCGCTGCTGATCCTGCACGGCACCAACGACCGCAACGTCTCGTTTGGCGATTCGGTGCGGCTGTTCGACGTGCTGCTCAAGCTGGGCAAGCCGTTCGAGTCGCAGATCTATCCGGGCGAGATCCATTTCTTCCGCCGTGATCACGTGCTGCGCGATGCGTGGAAGCGCATCGACGACTTCTTTGATCGCAACGTCAAGAACGGTGCGGTGATGACCCGCAAGTGAAGCCGCGCTTCCTCGCATTCGCGAGCACGCGCCTGCTGCTGGTGCTTACCGGCTTCGCCGCGCTCACGCTGTTTCCCGCGCACCCGGTCGAGTCGTGGATGGGCCTGTCGTTTCCCGATCACAACCTGATCGACGGCTGGGTGCGATGGGACTCGTTCTGGTACGAATCGATCATCGATCCGCATCCGCGCTTTGTTCCGTCGTACCTGTCGAACGCGAACTTCTTCCCGTTTTATGCGTGGGTGTCGTGGATCGCGGCGCTGCCGTTCCGGCCGTTCCTTGATCTCGAGCATGCGTTCTTCATCGGCGGGCTGATCGTGTCGTCCGTCTCGTTCGTGCTCGGGCTGAAGGCAGTGGAGCGATTCACGACGGCCGTCGCCGGCCCAGAGGCCGCCATGCGCACCGTCTGGTTGATCGCGGTGTTCCCGTTTTCGTTCTTCTTCACCGCCGTGTATTCAGACGCGTTGTATTTCTGCCTCTGTGCGTGGTCGATCACGCTCGCGGTCGAGGGCCGATGGTATCCGGCGTGTGCGCTGGCCGCGATGGCCATGATGACGCGCATCCCCGGCATCGCGCTGTTGCCCGCGCTGGGCATCGAGTACTGGCGGCAGCACGGACCGACGCGCCAGCAGGCGAACAGGATCCTGTCGGCGCAAACGCTGGCGCACCTCGCCATACTCGCGATTGGCCCGATCGTGATCGCGTCGTACTACCAATGGCGCTACGGCAATCCACTTGAATTCCTGCATGCCAGGCAGGTCGGATGGAACCGCGCGTCGGGGCTTGCCGGGTACGCTCGCGACTTCAATTACTTCTTCGAGCCGCCGATCTTCAACTGTACCGGCGTCGCCGACTGCATCAAGGAATTCGCGCCGACGCGCGCGCTGCTCGGCGTCACTTACCTCTTGCTGCTGCCGGCATCGATCGCCGTCGTGCTGTCCGGCGCCCGCACCATGGGCGTGGCCGCCACGACGTTTGCGCTGGTGTCGATCGCGCTGGCGCTGCCGAATGGGTTCGACGGGGTTGGCCGATTCACCCTGGTGCTGTTTCCGTTCCTCGTCTCGCTCGCGTTGTTGCTGCGTCGGCGGGCGGCGTTCGTGACGGTGTGCGTGTTGTGCGTGCCGCTGCTGCTGTTGTTCTTCGCTCAGTTCGCGCGCTGGCGCCAGGTGCTGTAGGCGAGGTATTTGTCGCCAGGGTAGCGCGGCGATTGCAGCAGCCCCCACTTCGCCAGGCGAAACTGCGCGGCGGTGTTCAGGCAGCCGAAGCCGTACTTCACGCTCCGCGTGAACGAAATCGACGAGGCATCAGGCGCGTAACTGGTCGGGCACGAGACCTCCCCAATGCGGAACCCAAGCCACACGGCTTCGGCGAGGATCTGGTTGTCGAAGACGAAGTCGTTCGAATTGGCAGACAGGGGCAGCGCTTCGAGCAGCTCGCGCGAGAACGCGCGATACCCGGTATGGAACTCCGAGACCTTGGTGCCGAGCAGGATGTTGCCGAACAGTGTCAGGAATCGATTCGAGATGTAGCGCCACCACGGCATCCCGCCCTCGAGCGCGCCGCCGCCGAGGATGCGTGACGCCAGGACGCACGAATACAACCCGCTCGAGATCATTCCCGCCATCGCCGGAATCAGCTTGGGCGTGTACTGGTAATCCGGGTGCACCATGATCACGATGTCCGCGCCGTGATCGAGCGCGAGGCGATAGCAGGTCTTCTGGTTGCCGCCGTAGCCGAGATTCTGTGGATGCCGGTGCGCGATCACCTTGTCCAATCCCTGCGCCCGCGCCATCGTCTCGTCCTTGCTGGCGTCGTCGACGACGATCACCAGGTCGACGATGTCGTGAGCGACGACCTCGCGCCAGGTCTTCTCGATCGTGTGCTGCGCGTTGTAGGCGGGCATCACGACCACGACTTTCGGCTTCTGCATCAGCATCCGTATGATAATCGTTCCGGATGAGCAGGGCAGCAGGCGAGCAGGCGACCAGGCCGTCAGCGTCGGTTCTGCTGTGGGTCCTCGCCGGCGTGTCGACGTTGCTCCTCGCCTACGAAGGGTGGACGCTGGTCGGTTCGGTCTGGCTCCCACTGCTGTCCAACCCGCAGGCGCTGCAGACGGACTTTCATTACTACTACGACGCCGCCGTTCGATTCTCCGCCGACCGATCGCGCCTCTATCTCGCCAGCGATGACGTCATCGCCGGCTTTGCCTACCCGCCACCCGCGATCGTTCCGTTCATGTGGCTGGCGAGATGGCCGCTCGGCACGGCGCTGCTGGCGCTGAACATCACGTCCTATCTCGTCCTGATCGGCGCGCTGCAGCATTGGATTCGCTTCCTGAAGCGCGAAGGGCTGCAGGTCGATCGCGCGGCGAATGCCGCCATCCTCATCACCGCCATCGCGCTCGGGCCGGCCTACATGAACGCGATCTTCGGGCAGGTGAATGCCTTCGTGCTGGCCGCCGCGATTGTGTTCGCCACAATGGCCGCTGCCGCGTCGCTCGAAGCCGGCGCGGCACTGGCGCTTGGGATCTGGCTGAAGATCTACCCGGCGGTCCTCGCTGCGACCATCGTGTGGGACCGGCGATCGTGGCGGGCGCTTGGATGGGCCCTCGCGGTCATGATCGCCGTCGCGCTCGCACTGCTGCCGATCGTTCCGCTCGAGGCCTACGTCACGTTTGTCGTTCAGGTGTTGCCGGCCCGAGCGGACAAGACCGCCATTCACATCACCAATCAATCGCTCGTCGCGTGTCTCGAGCGGTTCTCGTATCCACCAGACAAGTTCCTGAACTGGACGGGTGAGCAAGCCGTGACGGTCCCGGCCGGACTCCGCGCGCTCAACTGGATCATTGCGGCGACCGGCGTCGCGTGGTGCTGGGCTCGCGCCCGCCGCGGCGAAACCGGATCAGCGCTGGCAAGCCTGATTGCGCTCATTGCCGTGATCGCGCCGCTTGGCTGGGGCCACACGTATGTGATGGTGTTGCCGCTTGTGATCTTGCGGCTGGTTGAGATGCGGCAGGCCGGAACGATCACGGCAGCGGCGACCTTCGCGTGCGTCGTTGCCTTGATGGTGCCCGCCGGAAGACACCTGCCACTCGACCAGATTCCAGGCTGGCTGCAGAATCTGTTCTACTCTCGCTACCTTGTCGCCACCGTTGCGATGATGGGCTTGACGAGCGCACCAAACAGGCGTATGTAGTGAAGTACGGAGGTGGACATGACTGATCCACCGGGTCACCGATGCGCGTGACGGGAGCCCTGCTCTGAGCTTGCCGCAGGATGGATTCCCGTCACGCGCGTCCCTTTTGGGGACCAACCCGGTCCCTAGTCCCTAGTCCCTGGTCCCTGGTCCCGAGTACGTGGCTCGCACTCGGTACCGCAATACCGCTGTGCCGTCCGCCGCCACCGGCACCACGAAATTCGCCGCCCACGCCGCGCCCTTCGTCCATTGGTGAGACGACGAGATCATGCGCCACGTGCCGCCAACCGGTTCGTTCACGTCAACCGTGATCGCCGTGGCCTTGTGGTTACGCAGCGTAATCTCGTACTGGAATTCGTAGACGTTCGCGGCGATCTTTTCGAAGTCGGTCTGCTTGCGATCGCACACGACGTCAAAGGCATTGCCGATCTTGACGCTCAGCGCTTCGTCCTTCGGCGTGTGATCGAGACGATCCTCGCCAACGAACTGCACGCCACCCTTCGCATCCTGCTGGTAGACGCGCAGGACGCCTGCCGGCATCGGCAGGCCCAGGCCGGACTTCTCGTCATTGGTGAACTGGTAGAACACCTGGACGTTGTCTTTCAACGGCGAGCCCGGATGCACGGGGTTCGTGTAGTAGTAGCGTTGTCCTTCGACGACGTATTTCTTGAAGACGGGCACGTTGGTGCCTTCGAGCATGCTGACCTGCTTGGTCTGTGCGTTGTTGATCGTTGTCTTACGGCCCAGCGTGTACAGGTGGTAGTCGGAGAATGATTCCTGCGCCATCTGTTCCGACGCGGCGCGAACTGCCATTGGCGCGGCAACGTCGGCCATTTTGTTGAACTGCTGCCGAACGCGGTTGAGATCGCCTGCGACGAGTTGCAGCCGCGCATTCCTGAAGCCCGTTCCGCTGTTGTTGGTCAGCGTCACCCAGCCGTTGAGATCCGCCGTCTTGTCATCGCGCGAGACGGTGAGCACGTAGTCGGCATTCCACGCGAGGCGCGAGGCGAGGTACGACGCTTCCACACGGTGCTGCGGAGCGCCGTCGTTCTGCACGGTCCAGATGAGCGTCGGACGTGTATACAGCGTGTCGGGCAGCTCCGGAAAGCGGATGCTGTCGGATCCGAGGCCGGTGACGATCTCGTTGCCGATCTTCCAGACTGGTCCGGTGTTGTAGCTGAGGAGCAGGGCCTTCACTTCCTCCTGCCGGCTGGTGCCGGCGTCGACGCGCGTGCGCGCCAGCGTGACCTCCCGGCCCACGTACTTGCGCAATAGCTTGTCTGGATCGAGCAAGTCGTACTCGTAGTTCTGTTCGAGCACGTTCACCGCGCGCGGTTCGGTCAGCGATCGGAAATGCACCGTGGCTGGATTGACGGTCGCGGCGATGTCCATGAAGCGGAGATTGCCGACGCCGCGGGTGAGCTGCAGCGTGCGCACGTCACGCACGAGCGCGAGGTCCGAGTTGTACACGGTGATCGCGAGTTCGTTCTGGTCGTCGAGCGTCGTGGTGCGATCGCCGGTTGTTTGTTCCTCTGCTTTCGGAGTGTCAGGCCGTGCGAGGCCGATCACACCGGCCACGATCGCGAGGGCGAGGAGAATGCGTGCGGACATGGAATACCGCTCCTTGAGTCGGGGCCGTCATCGGCCCTTTCCCCTAGAACGGCGCTGCCGCGGTTTCTTGCAGGCGTGGGATTTCAGGCCTGAATTCGCCGCCACGTGCGGCCGCCATCGTCGGTGATGAACTGCCGGCCACCACCGGTGGTGATCGTCGCGGATCGTCCGTCGGTGGGCGTGATCGCGATCACGTCGACCTTTTCAGGAATGTCGACACGATTGAACGTGTTGCCATCGGTTGACAGCATCACCAATCCATCACGTCCGATCAGCCAGCATGTGGTCGACGACACCGCCGCGCCGCCGGTGACGCCCGGGCCGTAGTCGGCCAATCGCCAACGTCGCGAGCCATCGGGGGCTTCGATGTCCGCACGACCTGCGGACATCCGCGCCGCGTTGACATTCGCGCGTGCGGCCGGAGGGGCCGCGGCTGCTGCGGGCGCCTCGAGCCTGGCCGCATCGCGACGCTCGTTGCTTTCCGCGCGCGCTGCTGGCTGCTCCGTGGACTGTTGTGCCTTCTTCGTCTCGAGGCGTTCGCGCGCCGGCGATGGCGATTCCGGAGCCGCCGCTGGGATCGTTTGCGTTGAGGCCGTCTGTCCTTGCGCGCTCGATTCGCGAGGCGCCGCTGCCTGTTGAGCCGGCGCGACTGATGGTGCCGTGGCGATCTGCCGTTGCTGCGGCACGACCATCCAGATGACGCCCGCGGCCGCGGCCACACCGAGGGGGAGCCACCAGCGGAAGGTGCCGGGTGCATGGGTGCTGGGTGCCGGGGTGCCAGGTGCCGGGTGCCGCGTGCCGGGTGCCTCGTGCCACGTGCCAGGTGCCGAGGTGCTCGGTGCCAGGGTAGTTGGTGCCACGGCCGCGGTGGCGATCAGTGCCTGGCAGCGCGAGCAGCTGGCGGCGTGTGATTCGGCCGCTGCCACGCCGTGTTCGTCAAGTCCGCCGTCGATCCACGCCGCGATCGTCTCCGCGTCGAGGCATGCCGGCGTGACCGGCGCGTCGATGTCGCGCAGTTGATGCGTCAACGCCTGCTCGAGGATCTTGTCGCGGTTCACGATGAGGCCTCAGGACTAGAACGATCTGCGCCGCGTTCCTTGCGTACGCCGAGCCACTCGCCGATGTCGAGATCGCCGGCGTCATTCACGAGGCTTTCAAAGCATTCCGCGATCTGCGCCGGCGAGAATCCGTGTTCGTCCCTGAGTCGATGTTCGACGTCCGCGCGGATGTCTGCGCGCGTGCGGGCGAGCTGGCGCGACACGGTCGACTCGTGCTCGCGCGTCAACCGTGCGATCTGTGCGAGCGTCATCTCTTGCGCATAGTAGCAGGCCAGTCGCAAGCGGTCGCGTGGCGCCAGCATCGCAATGCTTGCCGCGAGCGCGGCGCGCAAGGCAGCAATGTAGCGTGGTCGCTCGGGTGCCAACGGTGCCGAAGGTGCCGACGGCGCCGTGGGCTCGTGATCGGGGAGGGGCACCAGGCGTTTTCGTTCGCGATGTCGATCGATGTAGCGCTGAACCACGAGCGAGCGCAGCCACGTGGCGAGGCTGCTCCGGCCGTGGAAATAGCGAAACACCGATTGCCGGATCCCGTCCTTCTCGCGCAAGCCGAACAGTTCCGCGTAGAGGCTTTCCGCGATTTCGCGCGCGCTGCCGCTGGGGTCGACCGCGTCGGCGGCCCGGTACATCGCGGGGCGGAACTCGCGGACGAAATGGTCCCAGGCCCGCTCCTTGCCCATGGCGCACGCGCAACTCAGCGCGACGTCAGCCAGATGCAGCGAGTCGAAGTAGCGATCGAGCTCGGCATCGGATGGTGTGCGGCCCGCGAACGCTTTCTCGGCGCCGCGCTCGATGGCGTTGACGAGCACGTCGAGCGGCACGTTCCATCGAGCGGCGTCTGCCTTGGCGTAGAGCTGTTCGGCGCGCGCGCGATCCATGCGTGGATCCACTATAGCGTCGGCTGGTGTACGATGCCCCGCTGGAGCACCCATGAAGCGGATCTACACCCTGTCCTTGGCCGCCGCAGTGGCGGCCATGGCGATGACCTCGAACCTGGCGGCGCAGAAAGCCTCGCCCGCATGCGATCCGGACAACGGCGGGCTGACGCTCGCGCCCGGATTCTGCGCGAAGGTCGTCGCCGACAACCTCGGCGCGGCGCGGAACATCGTCGTCGCCGACAACGGCGACGTCTACATCTCGCTGCAGCGCGGCCCGCGCGTGAACGGCCAGTTGCAGCCCGGATATCTGCTGGCGCTGCGCGATACGGATGGCGACGGCACGCTCGATCGTCAGGAGAAGTTCGGGTCGGCCGGCGCGACCGGCATCGCGCTGCGTAACGGCTACGTCTACTACGCGACGCCGACGTCGATCGAGCGGTTCAAGCTCACGCCAGGCCAGCTTGCTCCTTCGGGCACGGCGGAAGTCGTGGTCGGGGGCTTCCCGCGCCAGGGTGCGCACGCCGACAAGGACATCGCGTTCGATGACAAGGGCAATGTGTACGTCAACATCGGCTTGCCGTCGAATGCCTGCGGCAATCCGGATCGTCAGCCCGGCGCAAAGGGCCTCGATCCGTGTCCGCAACTCGAAACCGGCGGCGGCGTGTGGAAGTTCAACGCCGACACTCCCGGGCAGACGTTCTCGCCAGGCAATCGGTATGCGACCGGCATGCGTCAGGGCCTTGCGCTCGCCTGGCACGACGGGCACCTCTACATGGCGATGAACAGCCGCGATTCAATCGACACGATGTACCCGGAGTTGTTCAAGCCCGAGGACAACCAGAATCGTCCGCTCGAGCCGTTGCTGCAGATCAACGAAGGCTCGGTGTTTGGATGGCCGTACTGTTATTTCGACGGGCCGTCGAACAAGATGATCCTCGCCCCGGAGTACGGTGGCGACGGCAAGACGGTCGGACGCTGCGACAAGTTCGAAGCGCCGGTGGCCACCTTCCCCGCGCATTACGCGCCGGTCGATCTGCAGTTCTTCACGTCCACCCAGCTGCCCGCGCACTACCGCGGCGGCGCCTTCGTCGTCATGCATGGATCCTGGAATCGCGCACCGGCGCCGATGGCCGGCTACAACGTGCTCTATCAGCCGTTTGCCAACGGCAAGCCAAGCGGCAAGTACGAAGTGTTCGCAGACGGCTTCGCGGGCAAGACGATCATGTCGCCGAACGAAGCGGCGGCGCGGCCCAATGGCATTGCGATCGGCCCCGACGGCTCCCTCTACATCACCGAGAGCAACAAGGGTAAGACCTGGCGGGTGTTCGCGCGCGCCAGGTAGCGCGCGCGGCGCCGCGGAGTGATAGCATTCCGCCACGTGCATCCCGAACTCCAGGAGGCGATTGATTTTCATCACGCCGTCCTTGCCGAAGGCAGCAAGGCGCTGGTTGGCTACGACACCGCCAAGGCCGTAGCCAACATCGTCCTGCTCTCGGAAATTCCGACCACCTACGACAAGCGCACCGAGCGGCAGGTGAACGCGGGCAACCTGTTGCTGCGCGGTGTGCCCGGTGTCGGCAAAACCTTCTTCGGCGTGATCCTGTCGGCGATCAGCGACGCGAAGTTCGCGCGCATCCAGGGCCGCGCCGACTTGCAGCCGACGGAGGTCGTCGGCTTCCAGATGATCAATCCGTCGACGGGCCAGCTCACCACCGAGTTTGGTCCGCTGGCGTCTGCCGAAGTCATCCTGCTCGACGAGATCAACCGGATTCCGCTGAAGTCGCAGAGTGCGTTCCTCGAAGCGCTGCAGGATCGCACCATCACCGTCGGCAAGCAGACCTACGACCTCCCGCCATTCAACTTTGCCATCGCGACGATGAACCCGGTCGAACTTGGGCAGGGGACGTTTCCATTGTCCGAAGCGGCGACGGATCGATTTGCGGCGATGGTGAACATCGGTTACCTGCCGCCTGAAGAAGAAGAGAAGCTCGTGAACTTCGACTTCAAGCACGTGCGCCTGAACCCGTTGCTGTCGAAGCAGCGCATCATCGAGCTGCGCGGCCTGATCAGCCGGGACGTGTTCCTGCACGATCGGCTGGGGCGGTACATCCAGCGCCTGGTCGCGGCGACGCGTCCCTACAATGCGGACACGGATTGGCGGCAGCATTCACCGTCGGAGCTCGTTGAGCGCGGCGTCGATCTCGGCGCCTCGCCGCGCGCGATCATCGCGTGGAGCCGCCTCGCAAAGGTGTGGGCGCTGCTGCAGCGGCAGCGCGCCGAAGTGTTCCCCGAAGACATTCACGATCTCGCGCCATTCGTGCTCGGACATCGCATCTGGCTGGGGCCCCACGCCGCCGCCCACGGCCTGACGGCTGAAGCCGTGATTCGCGACGTGATCGAACAGGTGCCGATCCCATGACGAGGGCCTGGGTGCGAACGTGCCTGTGTGCCGGAGTGCTCATCGTGCTGAGTGCGGGATCGACCTTCGCTCAACACGAGGGCCATCAACCGCCGTCGCGACCGCCGGCGAAAGCGGCGCCGCCAGAGCCGAAGGCGCCCGATCGCGTCGGCAGCGGCTACGAGCCGATTCGCTGCTGGCGCCAGTCGACGTCAGGAGCGATCACGATCGGCGAATCGTTCCGCGTGATTCTCACGTGTGCCGTCTACGACGCGGAGAACGCGCAGGTGGTGCCCGACGAATCGCGCCTCAACGTGGCATCGATCCAGATGGCCCCGTTCGAGATCCT
>CAZBYY010000086.1:0-12349 GCA_964495855.1 uncultured Acidobacterium sp.
CGGCCGACTACATCATCGACGTGCTGCAGCGCGACTTCGACGGCTCCTTCAACAATGTCGCCGGCGATCGCCGGCCGTTCACGTCACCGTCGGCCGGCATCTGGGGCCCGAAGGTGATGATCATCAACGAGATGGCCGGCTCGGGCGGCGACCTGATGCCGTGGATGTTCCGCTATCGCAAGATCGGCACGCTGGTCGGCAAGCGCACCTGGGGCGGGCTCGTGCACACGGCGGACACGCCGCCGTTCATCGACGGCGGCACGATGATCGCGCCGCGCGGCGGGTTCTTCACGCGCGAAGGGAAGTGGGCGGTCGAAAACGAAGGTACGCCGCCCGACATCGACGTCGAGAACTGGCCGAAGGACGTGATTGCGGGCCGCGATCCGCAGCTCGAACGGGCCGTGGATGAAGCGCTGGGGCAGTTGAAACAGAAACCGGTGGACCGCCGCACCACGGAGCCGGCCCCGCCGACGTGGGGGAAGAGACCAGGAGGGCAGTAGGGCGCCTAGGGTGCTATTGAGGGGAGCCGAGGCGGATTGTTCGATTGCCCAGGTCCGCGATGTAGAGCCGCCCGTCGGCGCTGATCGAAATACCTTTCGGATTCAGGAAACGCGCGTTCGAACCCGTGCCGTCGGCGGAGCCGGTACCGTTTGCACTGCCGCCGATCGTCGTCACGTCGCCGCTTGAGGTAATCGCGCGAATCACCTGGTTGTCCGTGTCGGCGACATACACGATGCCGTCGCGGCCGACCGCCACTCCGGACGGATACTTGAACGCGGCGCTCGCGCCGCGGCCGTCCGTCGATGCCGCATTGCCGGCCCTGCCGGCCAGCGTCGTCACCGTGCCGTCGGCGCTGACCTTGCGGATCGTGTGGTTGCCGTGATCGACGACGTAGACCGATCCCGTTGAATCGACGGCAACGCCGTACGGCACCGTGAAGCGCGCGGACGTGCCGCTGCCATCCGTGCTTCCCGATGATCCCCAGCGGCCGGCCAGCGTCGTGACGACGCCGGCCGACGTGATCTTGCGGATCGTATTCGCGGAGGCATCCGACACGTAAACGTTCCCGTTGCCATCAACGGCAATGCCGAACGGCTGATCGAATCGCGCCGCCGTGCCGGTGCCGTCCGCGCTGCCGTGGACGCGGCCCGAGCCGGCAAACGTCGTGACGACGCGCGCCGGCGTGATCTTCCGGATCGTGCTGTTCATCGTGTCGGCGACGTAGAGATTGCCGGCCGCATCCACCGCGACACCGCTCGGCGAATAGAAACGCGCGCCGTCGCCGGTGCCGTCATCGATGCCGAACGCACCCGGCAACCCCGCAAACGTGGTGACGACGCCGTCGGTGCCGATCCTGCGAATCACGTGCGCAGCGGTGTCGGCGACATAGACGACGCCCGTGCTGTCGACGGCGGTGGCGTAGGGCGCATCGAAGCGCGCGCTCGCGCGGCGGTGAGCACGCGGCCCGCCGCGCCGGCGAACGTCGTGACCGTGCCGCCGCTGATGCGGCGGATCGTGTCGTTCTCGGTGTCGGCGATGTAAAGCGATCCATCGGAGGTCGCGGCGATCGATGACGGATAGTGGAAGCGCGCCGCCGTCGTGCTGCCATCAGCCGTCCCAGGCGATTCGACCGCTCCGGCAAATGTCGTCACCGCGCCAGACGACGAGATGCTCCGGATGGTGTGCGACCCGTAGTCGGCGACGAGCAGCGTGCCTGAAGAAGTGACGGTGATGCCGCGCGGCTCGCTCAGGCCGGTGCCCGAGAGCGTCAACGTGGTCACGACGCCGGCTGGCGAGATGCGGCGGATCGAATGGTTGCCGGTGTCGGCCACATAGACGGTGCCGGCGGAGTCGATGGCAATGCCCATCGGCCCTCGGAAGGATGCCGCTGTGCCGGTGCCGTCGGCGTTGCCCGGCACGTCGGCCTGGCCTGCGAGGGTCGTGACGACGCCCGCAGAGGTGATCTTGCGAATCGTGTGGTTGTCGTAGTCGGCGACGTAGAGCGTGCCGTTGCTGTCGATGCAGATGCCGCGCGGTTCGTCGAGCCTCGCGCTGGTGCCGGTGCCGTCCGCGGTGCCCGGCGCGCCGCCGCCGGCGAACGTGGTGACGACGCCTGCTGCCGTGATCTTGCGAATGGCGTTGTTGGACGCGTCGGCGACGAACAGGTTGCCGGCGCTGTCGATGGCCATTCCGTACGGCTCATTGAATCGCGCGTCGGCGCCAGTCGCGTTGGTCGCGCCTTCAGTGCCGGCGGTGCCGGCGAGCGTCGTCACGACCCCAGCGCTCGTGATCTTGCGGATCGTGTTGTTGCGGGTGTCGGCGACGTAGAGCGTGCCGGCAGCATCCACGGCCACGCCGCGCGGGGCGTCGAATTGCGCCGCGGTCCCGGTGCCATCTTGGCTGTTGCTGACCGATCCTGCCGAGCCGGCCAGGGTGGTGAACGTGAAGGTTGACGCAAGGGCGGAGAGCAGCGCGAAAACGGCGACGAGGACGTGGGCCAACACGTCCTTATAATCGGCCAATTCGCGGACGTGCTATACTCTGTGCAGTTCTGCGCTCGGTCCTCGATTCCTTCAGGATTTTCCGTCCCACTCGAATCCCGATAGCCCAGATTCACACGCGCCATCAGGCGTGATGTCCATAGTTCGTCAGCCTGCGGTTTGCGGTGGTCAGGGAACGCTCCAGGCAGTTAGGGAGTGTTTTCGCATGTCTTTTGAGTTACTCGGGCTCTCGCCCGCGGTGTGCGCGCCGCTCGCGCGTCTTGGCTACGCCACGCCGACGCCGGTGCAACTGAAATCGATTCCGATCGTCCTGACCGGCCGCGACCTGCTCGCACGCGCGCAGACCGGCACGGGCAAGACGGCGGCGTTCGGCCTGCCGATGATCGATCGCCTTTCGGTGAAAGGTGGTCAGTCTTCGGTGAGCCGGCGGAAGCCGCGCGGCCTGGTCCTCGTGCCGACGCGCGAGCTCGCGTTGCAGGTCCACAAGTCGCTCGCCACTTACGCGGTGCCCGCGAACCTGCGGATCGCCGCGATCTTCGGCGGCGTGTCCATCGGGCCGCAAAAGAGGGATCTGCAGCACGGCGTCGACATCATCGTCGCCACGCCGGGACGCCTCATCGATCACATGGAGCAGCGCTCGGTCGATCTGAGCGCGATCGAGATCCTCACGCTCGATGAAGCGGATCGAATGCTCGACATGGGCTTCATCCCCGCATTGCGCCGCATTCACAAGGTGCTGCCGACCAAACGGCAGACGCTGCTGTTCTCGGCGACGTTCGCCCCAGAGATCGTCAAGCTGTCGACCGACTTCACGCACAATCCGGATCGCGTCGACGTGTCGGAAGGCCAGCCGATGGCGACCAAGGTCACGCACTTCGTGCATTCGGTGTCGGCACAGCGCAAGGGCGACCTGCTGCGCCACGTGATCGAATCGTCCGCCGGCGCGCAAGCGCTGGTGTTCTGCCGGACCAAGCACGGGTCCAACCGCGTCGGCCAGTACCTGGAACGCGCCGGCATCAACGCCGGCGTGATCCACGGCAACAAGAGCCAGGGCGCGCGGACGAAGGCGCTTGCGGATTTCAAGTCGGGCCGCAGCACGGTGCTGGTCGCGACCGACATCGCGGCTCGCGGTCTCGATATCTCGCAGCTTCCGCTCGTGGTGAACTTCGACCTGCCGATGGTGCCGGAGGATTACATCCATCGCGCCGGCCGCACGGGCCGCGCCGGTGCGGAAGGCCGGGCCGTCTCACTGGTCTCGCCGGACGATCACGATCTGCTGCGCCGCATTCAGCGGCTGCTGCCGTCGCCGATCGAGCACGTCGCCATCGAGCAGTTTGCGACGAGCGCTTCGTCGAACGACGCATTGCCCGAGGCCGGTCGCCGGCACCAGGGCCGCGCGCGTGAGTTCGGCAACCGGCGCCCGGGTGGACACTCCCATCGATCCGCAGGAGAGCAGCGCAATCGCCGGCCCGCCTCGTCCGGCCGCCGATCGTTCCAGCGTTCGAACTAATCGAGACCGCGGGGTCCTGGGTGAGCCAGGGCCTCGCGGAACTCGCAGTGCGTCACGAATCCGAGCGATTCGTAGACCCTGATCGCCGCGGCGTTATCGGCGCGGACGTTCAACCCGATCGTCTCGATACCGCGAAGTTCGTGGAGGACGGCCGCGGTCGTGACGCGCGACAACCCCTTTCCGCGTCGATCGCGACGAACGTAGACGTTGCCGATGGCCGCGGCGCCCTCATCACGTGACACCAGGTGCGTGCCGCTGGCCGCGATCAGGTCGGCGCCTTCATAGACCCCGCAAAACACGCCGTCCGACACCATCGAATCGTAAAAGAAGTCCGGCGATTCGCCGGCGGCCTCGCCATCTGCGTACAGGCGCTTCAACGCTTCGACATCGTTCGCCGTGAGTCGGCTCGCGGTGTGCGTAGACGCACGAGTGCGATCGACGGCGCTCGCGTCGTCGAGGGCCATGCGCAGCATGTGCTTCACGTGGTCAACGGTGGCGTGCCTTGCGACCTCGTCGAGCGCACGGGGCTGCACTTGCAGGTGCACAGGCCAGCGCACATGACGCAACGCCTCGCGGATGCTGCCGGTGCCATGCGCGAAGAGGATGCTGGTGCCGTAGTCGTGAAGCACCAGGGTCAGGTCAGGGGTGAACCACTGGCACTTGGCGAACATGCGCGGCGTCAGGTCGCCGAGCGCGTAGACGCACCATCGCGGGTCGCGACGCAGGATCGCGCGGATCGCGTCCTTGTCAGTCAGCTGCATTCAGCGAACAGGATCGATGCAGATGTCGCACACGCGATTGACGGAGTCGAATCCGAGCAGCTCGACATCGGGCGTCACGTAGCCGGGCTTGACTGGTTCGGAGCGCAGCAGGTCGGTACTCAGGTACTTCTTGTTGCTGTCGCACAACACGGTGACGACCACCGCGTCAGGTCCGAGCTGCTGTTGAGCGCGCAGCGCGCCGATCACGTTGGCGCCTGAGGAAATGCCGACGGCCAATCCATGATGCGCGAGCAGTTGCGCCATCAGGATCGCATCGCCGTCGTTGGCCTGCAGGATGCCGTCGAGCTCGTCGAGGTGCACGATCGGCGGAATGAATTCGTCGGAGATGCCCTGGATGCGGTGATGGCCGACCTTGTGCCCGGTCGACATGGTCGGCGATTCGGCCGGCTCGAGCGGATGCACCTTGACGGATGGATGTTTCGACTTGAGGAATCGGCCGACACCCATCACCGTGCCGCCGGTGCCGACGCCGGCAACGAACGCGTCGGGCTTGAGGCCATGGCTCTGCAATTGCGCCCAGATCTCCGGGCCCGTCCCGCGCAGATGCGCGTCGATGTTCGCGTCGTTGGCGAACTGGTGGGGCAGGAACGTGCGCGGGTTCGAGGCTTTCATGGCGTCAGCGCGCGCGATCGAACCGAGAAAGCCTCCGTCGGCCTTGCTCACGAGCACGATCGATGCGCCGAACGACGAGATCAGCGAAATACGCTCGCTGCTCATCCAGTCCGGCATGAAGATCGTGACGGGGTGCCCCAACGAGCGGCCGATGGCCGCAAACGAGATGCCGGTATTGCCGCTCGTGGCTTCCGCGATCGGATCGCCCGGCGCGATCTGGCCGGTCGCATAGGCGCGCTCGAGGATGTAGAGCGCCATGCGATCCTTGATGCTGCCCGTCAGATTGAGCGGTTCGTATTTCGCGTAGATGGTCCGCGGCTCACCGCGGACCTTGAACTTCAGCGACAGCAGCGGCGTGTTGCCGATCAGCTTCCGCATTGCCCGGAACTGGTGCGGCGTTGCGGATTCGATCATCTGCGCCATGTGGGGCCTCTGCTCGTAGTATCCCGTACAAGCAAACGGGCGAGCCAGAAGTGGCTCGCCCGCGCATTGTCTGCGATTGTCGTGTGATCTAGTTCTGCGACGCGGTGGACGGCTTCTTCGCCGCGATCAGCCGATTGATCGCCGCGACCGTCGTCGTGGCGCGGAACTCGATGATCTGCTTCGCCAATTGCGCGTTCTTCGCCTTGTCGGCGATGTTGACGCCGTTGATCGTCGCCTTGCCCGCCTTGACGCGCGCGTCGTAGCGAATCGTGTCGGGGTTGGTGTTGAACATGTTCAGCGAGATGATCGGATCGTCGTGCAGGCTGTCGGACTTGCCGTCGACGATGCCGTGCTCGGTCATGTATTTGGCGACGCCGGCATAGTCGTAGTACTCGGCGACGTGGATGGCGAGCGCCTTGCCGTTCCACTTCTTCGTCAGCTCCTCGGCGATCGCCTTCTGTCCCGCCTGGTTGCCGCCGCTGTCGCCGATGAACACGATGGTGTTGAAACCGTGCGCCTGCAGGCTTTCCGCGGTGTCGCGGAGAATGCTGCGGAACGTCTCTTCGCGCATCGTGATCGTGCCGGGCGAGGCCATGTGGCCTGACTTCGTCTCGATGTCGCCCTCGGGCACGAACTTCACGATCGGCGCGCAGAGCGCGTTGCCCAGCTTGCGGGCGATCGCGTCGCAGTTCGACTGCAGCACGTAGTTGTGCTTGCCGGTGGCGAGCCACGGGCCATTCGGTTCCATGCCGCCGGTGGCGATGATGGCCGTCGTCTTGCCGGCCTTCAACGCGTCGCGCACGTCCATCCACGTCATCTCTTCAATCCACACGGTGTTCGGCGTGGCGACGGGATTCGGCGTGTCGGCGCAGTTGTACGGGTTGTCGCGGCAATCGCCGCCGCCGCGCGAGCGCGGATCCGGTTCACGCCGCTGCTGCTGCGCGAACGTGACGCTGGCGACGGCGACAAACCCGAGGACGAGCCATGAGCGCATCTTCACTGGCATCCTCCCTTTAGTAGCTGCCGGTCTTCAGGCGGAACGTGCCGTCGTCCATGCGATCGCGATACTTGCCGTGGCAGGCGGCGCAGGTGCCGCCGAGCGGCGTGACCGACGTCTTGGCGGCGTCGATGTTGCTCATGCCGAGGTTCACGAGCATCGAGTCGGAATGCTGCTTGCCTTCAGCGGCGATCTTCATCGCCTCTTCGTTGCCCTTGGTCTTGAAGAACGCTTCGATCTGCGTGAAGGAATCCTTCAGCAGGGTGGCCTGGTCCTTCGCACCGGCCATGTCCTTGCTGTCGAGCGACTTGCGCACCGCGGCCTGCGCGGCCGGCAGCTTGGTCATGATCTTCTGGAGCGCGAGGTCGTCGGCGGTCATCGGCGGCACGGGCTTCTTGGCAATGTCGATGCCGGCGTTGTTGATCACGGACGTCGCGAGCACCACCGGCTTGTTGGTGTACTTCTGGATGTCGGCGGGCGACAGGTCGAGCTTGTAGTCCTTCAACTTCGACGCGATTTCCTTTTCGTCGAACTTGATCAACTGGCCGATCACCGTGACGTAGCCGTTCTGATCGGCGGCCTTCTGCATGTTCGGCGCGATCACGAGCACTTCCTTGCCGGTGCTCGTCGTCTTGTCCTGATCGACGGAGAACGCCGTCTTCGTCAGGTTGGCCTCGACGGTCGCACTCAGCGTGACGAATTCGTTCAGGTACGGCGCCGGATTGGTGGCGACCGTGCTGGCGGCGACGGGCACCAGCGGCTTCGGCGGCGTGCCGGCGGCCGGCGGCGCGCCCTGCGGGGCCTGACCCGCGGTGGTGATCGTGAAGACGGTCACGAATCCGGCCAGCGCACAAGCGCTCACGATCGCAGTGGATTTAGTCGAGCGTTGCATCAAAGTGAACTCCTGTAGGTGCTGCACATGTACGGTGCCCGCCGACGCGCCGGCGCTTCCAGCGAGGCGGGCTCTCGAACCGTGACATTGTAGCGGATACCGCTAGAATAGCGGGACAGTCCACACCTCATCCCCGGAGGGTTGATGCGAGTTCGCACGTCTTTTTTTGTAACGGCGTGGCTCCTGCTCGTCGCCTCTCTCGCCGGTGGCCAGACGTTCCCGAAGCCGGTTGGCCGGGTCAACGATTTTGCCGGCGTCATCGATCCCGATACCGCTGCGGCGATTGACCGCCGCCTGGACGACCTCGAACGCGCGACCTCCCACGAAATTGCCGTGGCCACGGTGAAGTCGCTCGACGGCATGTCGGTCGAGGAATACGCCAACAAGCTGTTCAAGTCGTGGGGCGTCGGCCAGAAGCAGAGCAACAACGGCGTGCTCGTGATCGTGGCGGTCGACGATCACAAGATGCGCATCGAAGTCGGCTACGGCCTCGAGGGGATCCTGCCGGACGGGCTCGCGGGGCAGGTGGTCCGAGAGGAGTTCACGCCGCGCTTCAAGGAAGGCGACTACTCCGGTGGCATCCGGCAAGGCGTCGCGCGCCTGGCGGACATCGTCGAAAAGGAACACGTGCTCACGCCGGAGGAGCTGGCCGCCTTCAACGAGAGCAACGACGCCGACCAGCCGCCGTTCTGGATTCTCATCCCATTCTTCGGCGTGTTCGTGACGATCGGCTTCGGCATGCTCGGCGCCGGCCTGAGTACGAAGACGATCTTTCCATTGCTGTTCGGCTCGTTGTTCGGCGGCATGCCGCTGGCGCTGAGCCTGGCGTTCATGGGGTGGGTGTCGGTCTTTACGCTAGTGCCCTGGAGCGCGATTGTCTTGATCGGAGGCTTCCGCCTCGGACGCCGTCCGTCGTGGCAGGCGCAGTTTCGCAATGAAGGAAAGGGCCTGCACGGCGGCCCGGTCGGCGCGTGGAAGATGGGCGGATCGAATAGTGGTTCCGGTGGTTCCAGCGGTTCCAGTGGGGCCAGTGGTTCGTCGAGCAGCTTCGGCGGCGGCTCGTCCGGCGGTGGAGGGGCGTCGGGGTCTTGGTAGACAGCAAGGGTGCCTCAGGTGCCAAAGGTGCCTGGGGTGCCAAAGGTGCTTTGGGTGCTTTGGTGCTGAGTGCGGGGTGCTCGTATATGCCGGCGTCGCATGAGCAGTCGCTGGCCGAGCGGACCCTGCGTGAAGTGCCGGGCGTGATGATGGTCGACGTGACGTGCGAATCGCGCGTGCTGGCGTCCGACGGTTTGTGCGTTGAGGTGGTAACGACGCATGACGATCACATCCGTTTTGAGCGCGTGGGATTTGCGTCGTTCGGGACGTCGGCGATGAACATCTTCGTCGCCCGCGTTGGTCGCCTCGTGCCGCGCGTCGCGACGTGCGCGGGCGTCGGTCCTCCGAACTTTCAACGCTCCAGTGCGCTCGGGCACCGGTTTCATCCAACCCTCCTGGACGTGAAAGAGGCGACGCTGCGCTACCGCGAGATCATGAAGGAAGTGACCTACTGGCCGGAGTGTCCGCAGTACTGGGAGACGCAGGACGTGTTCGGCGCGAACTACCGCTACTGTCAGCGCAAGGACGGCGCGATGGACGAGCCGCCGAAGCCCGACAATTGCGGCTCGAAGAGTTCATCGCCCTAGCCGTGGGCGCGTCGGGTGTAGGCTGCAAGGGTGGAGCGGCACCGCCACATCTCGATGATCCGGTCCTACACGTGGGCCGACTACTGCACGATCGGAAACGCGTCCTGCGGCACGATCGCCATCTTTCTCTGCCTCGACTATCTCGCGACCGGAACGTCGCGTTTCCTGTGGACGGCTTTCATCCTCCTGCCGGTGGCGCTCGTGCTTGACGTGCTCGACGGCTACGTCGCGCGTCTGAACACGAAACGACAGTCGATCCTTGGCGCGGATCTCGATTCGCTCGCCGACGTGATCTCATTCGGCGTCGCGCCGGCGGTGCTCGGCTTCACGCTCGGGTTGCGCGGCGGTTGGGACATGGCGATCCTGACCTACTTTGTCGTGTTCGGCGTCAGCCGCCTTGCGCGCTTCAACGTCACGGCATCGGCGCTGTCTGATGCGGCGACGGGGAAGGTGAAGTACTTCGAAGGCACGCCGATCCCGACCAGCATCGTGATCGTGGTGATGCTCGGCATCGCGCAGTATCTCGGTCGCGTGGACGATCAGATCTGGTTCGGCCAGGTGAAGATCGGGCCGGCGCTGCTACACCCGCTGTCGCTCGTGTACGGCGTCAGCGGCAGTGCGATGATCAGCGCGACGCTGCGGATTCCGAAGCCGTAACATATGGCGACTATGCCGCTTCCCCTTGACGCACACATCGGCCAGATCACGCTCGTCGTCAGGGACCTCGCGCGCTCGCGCGCCTTCTACGAGGACGTGCTCGGTTTTGCGGCCCATGACGGCAAGCTGTCGCCGCCGGGCGGTCGCGTGCTGATCGAATTGCAGGAACGCAGAGATGCGGTGCCCAAGCCGCGCCGCAGCGCGGGCCTGTATCACTTCGCGATCCTGGTGCCGTCGCGTGCCGCGCTCGGGCGATCGTTGCGGCGGCTCGCCGAGAAGCAATGGCCGCTCAGCGGCGCCGCCGATCATCTGGTCAGCGAAGCGCTGTACTTGAACGACCCGGACGGCCTCGGCATCGAGATCTACCGCGATCGTCCCCGCGATACCTGGCGCATCACGAGCGGCGAGCTCGCGATGGCCACCGATCCACTGGATCTGCAAGCGCTCTACGAGGAACCGGGCGCCGATGAACGGTGGGCCGGCCTCGAATCCGGCACGGTGATGGGCCACGTTCATCTGCATGTGCCGCACCTCGACAGCGCCGAGTCGTTTTACTGCGATCAGATCGGATTCGATGTGATGATGCGCGGCTATCCCGGCGCGTTGTTCGTCGCGGCGGGGGGGTATCACCATCACCTCGGACTTAACGTGTGGACGGGGATCGGGGCGCCGCCACCGCCTGAGAACGCCGTGGGCATGCGATCCTTCACGATCGAATCTCCGTCGCTTGCGGCCGGCAGCGTTCCCGATACCGCCACGGGCCTGACGGTGATGCTGCAACCATGACGATCGTTGCGCTGTGGCTCGCACTCTGGCAGACGCCGGTGGCGGCCGACGCGGACGTGCAGCGCATCGCCATGTCGGGGTGGCTGGCGGCCCGCGCCCTCGCGCCGAAAGGCGGCGCACTGGATCTGCTCGGCCCGGTGAATCTTCGACTCAAGGAACTGGACGCGCTGCCAAACACCTCGGCGAGGTATGCGGAGATGGCGATCCGTGCCGCGGTGGCCGCCGCGCAGGAGGAACGCGACGAGATGGCGCTGTTCCTCGACCAGGCACGCGACCTCTCGAAGCAGATGGCGGCGGCTGGAACGCCGGCGCTGTGGCCGCTGCCGATCGACGAGCTGGAAGGCGAGTTGTGGCTGGAGGTCGATCGCTATGTCGAAGCGCGTGACGCCTATGAACGCGCCACCCGGCTGACGCCGTCGCCGAATGCCTGGATCGGCCTCGCCCGGGCCGCCGACAAGCTCGCAGATACGGTGACGGCCTGCCGCGCGTACCTGGCCGCGCGCAACACGAAGGCCTTGCCGTCCGCCGTGGACATCGAGGCATCCCTGTATCTTTTGAAGTGCAGTTTCTGAGACGGTCGATCGCGACATCTGCCGCGTAAGGCGTCAGACCCCGTTACAATGAGCGGTATATGAGAGGGATGCGCAGGATCGTCCATCCCCTCGTTCGTGATACTCGCGGCGGCGCGCTTCGGCAGGCGTCGTGGGACGAGGCGCTCGATCGGACCGCCAACGCGTTGATCGCCTCGCGCGAGGCGCATGGCGGGACCGGCTTCGGGCTGTTCAGCTGCTCGAAGAGCACGAACGAGATGAACTACGCGGCGCAGAAGTTCGCCCGTGTGGTGATGGGCTCCAACAACCTCGACAGCTGCAACCGTACTTGACACGCCCCGAGCGTCGCCGGTCTGGCGACGGTGTTCGGGATGGGCGGTGGCACGAGCTCGTATCGCGAGATTGAAGAGACGGACTGCATTCTCCTGTGGGGATCGAACGCCAGGGAGACGCACCCGATCTTCTTTCACCACCTGCTCAAGGGCGTCAAGCGCGGCGCGAAGCTGTATGCGATCGATCCGCGGCGGACCAGTTCCGCCGAGTGGGCCGACGTGTGGGCGGGGCTCGATGTCGGCACCGACATCGCGCTGGCCAATACGGTCGCGCGCGAGATCATCTGCTCGGGCCTGACCAACACCGAGTTCATCGAGCACGCCACCGACGGCTTCGCAGCGTTCCGCGAGGCCGTGATTCCCTGGACGCTCGAGAAGGGTGAGCGCGAGACGGGCGTCCCCGCCGCGGTCATCAAGGAGATGGCGCACACCTACGCGACCGCGAAGCGCGCCATCATCTGCTGGACGCTCGGCATCACCGAGCATCACACCGCCGTGCACAACGTGCTTGCGTTGATCAACCTCGCGCTGCTCACCGGACACGTCGGGCGATGGGGATCCGGCTTGAACCCTTTGCGCGGACAGAACAACGTGCAGGGCGGCGGCGACATGGGCGCGTTGCCG
>CAZBYY010000087.1:0-12263 GCA_964495855.1 uncultured Acidobacterium sp.
AACGCGTACGAAAAGTCCTGCAGCGGGCACTCGCCGCCCTTGTCGCACACCGGGCAATCGAGCGGGTGATTGATCAGCAGGAATTCGAAGACACCTTTGCGGCCTTCGACCGCTTCGGGGTCCTGCGTGTGCACCACCATGCCCTCGGCCACCGGCGTCGAACACGACGTCTGCAGCTTCGGCATTTTCTCGATCTTGACCAGGCAGACGCGGCAGGACGCATCGATGCCCAGGCCGGGGTGGTAGCAGTAGTACGGGACCTGGATGCCGGCCTCGATCGCCGCACGCAGAACGGTGGTGCCTTTCGGCACGGAAAGCTGCCGACCATCGATGGTCAGCGTGACCATATCCATAAGGGAACAATTCTATCGCGATAGGCGGATGGTGCCTAAAGTGACTGGGGTGCCAAGTGCCAAGGTGCCAAGGGGCCGGGTGCCGGGGCCGGGTGCCTGGGGTGCCGGGTTACTTCTTGTCGAAGAGCGCGATGGCGGCGCCGTCGGGATTGACGTCCACGGACTTCAGCGTGGAGGTCAGCGGCAGGCGGGCCTCGGTCGATGCCTCGGTCGCCTTCACGACGAATTCAGCGGTCTTGCCGTCGGTATAGGTCACCGCGACCGTAACCGGTACGTCGTAGACGTCGCCGGTCTGCTCGAACCGGACGACGAGCTCCTGTCCGTCGGTTGCGGTCGAGTAGCGGAGGCGCGGGATGCCGCTGTCGTAGATCCAGCGATCGAAGAATCGCTCAAGGTCGCGCTGGCTTGTCTTTTCCATGGCGCGGCGCAGGTCGTCGGTGCCCGCCTTTTGGAACCGGTTCTCTGCGTAGAACGCCTTGAGCCCCCCGAAGAACGCCTCGTCACCAATCAGCCGACGCAGCATGTGCAGGACGGCTGCGCCCTTGTTGTAGATGACGGCGCGGAAGACGCGCGGTTCGTTCTTGATGTGGCCGAGGCGGTAGCCGAGATACACGGGACCCTGGTCGGACGCATCGATCGCCCATTTGCGGAACTGACGCAGGATTTCGCGAAACGCGGATTCGCCGCGTTTGTCTCTCGCGTACAGCGCCGCGAAGTACTGCGCGAAGCCTTCGCTGAGCCACTGCTCGTGGTAGTTCTTCCAGCCCACGGCCTGGCCGAACCACTGATGCGCGAGCTCATGCGCGAGAAAGAATTCCGGGAAGCCTTGAAACGCGGCGGGATCGTTGCGCCAGGTGACCTGGCTCACCGGCGGCGGATTGTTGATCATGGCGAAGTAACCGGGCGCGTGGCCGCCCGGCACTTCGTCTTCGACGAGCGCGAGCGTGATGCCGGAGAACGGGATGTCGCCGGTCAGCTTCGAGTAGAGGCGCAGGATCTCGGCGCCGTTGCCGATCGCATCGCGCGCGCGCCCTTCCTGCCGGCGGTTGGCGAGGACGTTCAGGCCGACGGTATTTCGCGCGCCGACGACGGGAATGGCTGCGGCGCGATTGAGCCGCGTGATCTGCTGTTGCAACGTGTCGGCGCCGCGCATGTCGGGCGGCGTGCTGGCGGCGGGCGTGGGCACGAGGTCGAGCGCCACCGTTGCGGCGTCGACGGGGATCATGCGACTGGCGACGAAGCCGAGATAGCGAACCGGTTGCGGCGCAACGAATCCGTAGGTCACGCGCTGCACGGCGCGGCCTGATCCTTCGACGGCGCCTGCCGGTGCGGCAAACGGCGAGCCGACCTCCGTCATGCCCGAGGCCACGACGGCGTATTCCGCCGGCACGGTGATCCGCAATCGCGCCGTCGCGTAGTCGCTCACTTGATTCTGCGGATACCAGTAGCTGCGATTGCTGAATAACCACTTCGGCTCAGCGGCAACGACCGGGGTGTCATCCGGCTGTGCACCGCGCTGCTCGGCCGCGGCCGGCGCCGCGCCTGCGGCGAGTGCAGCCGCTTCGTCCTGGATACTCTGGCGCGCGAGCCGTCCTGAATACGTGATGGCCAGCGTGAACGAGTAGTCACGCGGCAAGGGCATCGGCAGTTGCACCAGGATGCTGTTCTGGTTGCGCACCCGGAGGAACAGCAGCCGCCCCAGTTCGTCGCTCGTCACCGATGACACGTTGAGCGTGTCCGCAAAGCGCAAGGTCAACACCGCCAGCACGGGGGCTTTGATGCGCAGCTGCAACTTCGTGCGCCCATCCATCCACTCGCGCTCCGGATAAAACGCCGTCTGCACGTCGTAGTCGAGCACGTCGTAATCGACGAGGTCATCTTCGTTGAAGAAACGGCCCCGCGTCGCCAGTTTCTGCTCGGACGCGTAGGCGGAAATGTTCCGCTTGCGCGCGCGCTGGAACAGCGAGACGTCCTCGGCTTCGTTGGACGAGCGCGCGTAGGTGAGATCGTCGAAGCGGCGTGTCTTCACCTCCGCGACGAAGTCACCGGCTTGGGGCAGCAACGACCAGACATCGCGGCTCAAGTCGTTGAGGTCGAGGTTGAACGACTTCGGCAGTCCCTCATCGAACACGGCCAGCGCGCGGCGGTAGTCGCGGCTGTCCACCGCGACCGCCTCGATCATGTCGGTGGCGACGCGCTGGTCAAATTCAAAAGGATTGATGCGGACGAACGCACTGGTGAACGGTGTTTCGAGCGAGTCGGTCCCGGCGAACAACCGAAGCTGTCCCTTTTCTTCTTTCGGCAGCGGCTGGAACACCATGGTGCCTTCGCCGATTAGGACCATTGCCGTGACGCCGTCTGCGGTTTCGGCCACGAACACCGTGCCGCTCGGCAGGCGCAATTCGAAATCAATCGCGCGCAGCACCAGGTTTCTTGCGGCGTACTGCTTGTCCGGCTGAAGCGAGAGGCGATGCAGTCCTTCGATGTAGGCGAGGCGTTCCTCGCTGATGATGCGCCAGGGTTGCGGGCCGAGGTCCTCGCCGCGCGGCCGGCGCACGTCGACGCGCCACGTCGCGATCCTGCCGCGATTGCCGAGCTCGACGAACACTTCGATGATGAGCCTGTAGCCCTCGCCCGGCAACGCGCCCTGCAGATCCGTGCGGTCGCGCTCCTTGAGGACGACGCGCGTGATGCCCTGGGGAACCATCTCGTCGAAAAACGCGAACGAGGCGTCGCGATCGCCGAGGGCCGACAACAACCCGGACCACTTGTCGCGGTCGGCGGTGGCGATGCTGCTTTCGAGATCGCGCAGGAACGCCTGGATCGACAACTCTTCCGCATCCGGTTCGCGTACGGACCCCTGCCCGGCAAACGCCGGGGACACGGACAGCGCGAGACAGAGAAGAAAAATTCTTGCGCGCATTGCAAACAGGCCGACAGGCGAACGGGCCAACGGGCCGACTGGCACCGAGACCTAATTAGACTCCGGTGGGACGAAAACTGCTAGCTTGGCCTGCTCAACACCAACACCGTCAGGTCGTCCTGAAGGCGCTGATCCCTGCGATGCCGCTCGACGGCGTCGAACACCGCTTTGCCGAGGTCGGCTGCCGCAGATTTCTGGTAGGCGCCTGCGTAGAGCGCCAGCGTGCGTTCGAGACCCGCTTCATCGAACGGCTGGCCGTCGGGGCTCTCGGCTTCGGTGATGCCGTCGCTGTACATCAACAGCGCATCACCGGGGTTGAGCTGCAGCTCGGCGGACGTGTAGGTGCTGCCCTCGAACATGCCGAGCGCGACGCCGCCGCTCATCAACCGTTCGATCGAGCCATCCTTGCGGCGCAGCAGCGGCGGCGTCTGCCCGGCGTTCACGAACTCGAGGCGGCCCGTCGCGGGATGGAAGCAGGCCAGAAACAGCGTGATGAATCGCGACGCCGGCGCATGGCGGCTGACCTGCAGGTTGAGGCGCTGCACAAGGTCCCGTAACGACATTTGCTCGTCGACGAGCGTGCGAAGAATCGCCAGCAACAACGCCATCAACAGCGCGGCCGGGCTGGCCTTGCCCGCCACATCGCCGAGCGCGACGATCACCGTGCCGTCTGGCTGCGGCAGGATGTCGTAGAAGTCGCCGCCCACCGTGTTGGCCGGCTTCGTCAGCCCAAACGCCTCGACGCCGGGCCCCGACCATGTGCCTTCCGGGAGCATCGCCTGCTGGATTTCGCGCGCGACCTCGAGGTCGCGCTTCAACGAGAGCCGATCGGCGACTTCGAGCAAGACCAGCAGGTTCATCAGCAGGAAGCCGCCCAGGAGCGCCAGCGTGCCGTTGGCGAACAGGGGGCCGGGCACGTTGATGTGGATGAAGAACAGCGCGATCGGAATCGGCACGCGGATCAGGCCGAAGCCGCGGAACAACTGCAGCAGCCCGACAACCGCAAACGCGAGGGCGACGCCGTACATCAAGCGGCGCGCTGGCGACAGGCGCATGGTGAAGGCCAGGAAGAACGCCTGGGCGTACTTGATTGCGCGCTTGTGGCGCGGCAGGCCCTCGAGCTCCGCGGTGTTGATGCCGCGCGCGAAGAATCGATAGGCCTCCGGCGTTTCCCGCGTGAACAGCTTCCCGACCTGCTCGGAGGTCAGGTCGTGGGTGTAACGCGAAAGAAAATCGCGGGGCATCCTTCTTAGCTACGACCTTAGAGGACGCCCAGTTCCCGGCCGACCGCGCCGAACGTGTCGAGGGCGAATTGCAGGTCCGCTTTGGAATGAGTCGCCGACACGATCGTGCGCAGGCGCGCCTTGTCGCGCGCCACGGTCGGGAAGCCGATGCTCTGGGCGAACACGCCGCGTTCGAACAGCGTGTCGGACATCTTCGCCGCGGTGGCGGCCTCGCCGACGATCACCGGCGTGATCGGGCTTTCGCTCATCCCCGTGTTGAACCCGAGCTTTTCGAGGCCGGCCTTGAAGAAGCGCGTGTTGTCCCACAACCGTTCGATCCACTGGGGCTCGGTTTCGAGCACGTCGAGCGCCGCCAGGCACGCCGCGGTCACTGCCGGCGGATGCGAGGTGGAGAACAGGAACGGGCGGGCGCGGTGGTAGAGGAATTCGATCAGGTTCTTCGAGCCGGCGACGTACCCGCCGAGGACCCCGATGGCCTTCGACAGCGTGCCGACCTGGATGTCCACACGGCCGTGGCACTTGAAGTGGTCGACGGTGCCGGATCCATTCGTGCCGAACACGCCGCTGGCGTGCGCATCATCGACCATCATGATGGCGCCGAATTCTTCTGCGAGGTCACACAGCTCCGGCACGCGGCCGAGATCGCCGTCCATCGAGAACACGCCGTCGGTGATGAGGATCTTCTTCTGCTCGCGCGGGAGCTCCTGCATGATCTTGCGAGCTGCATCGACGTCCTTGTGCGGGAACACTTTGATCGGCGCCTTGCTCAAACGGCAGCCGTCGATGATGCTCGCGTGGTTCAACTCATCCGAAATGATCACATCGTCCTTGGTCAGCACCGCCGCGACCGTGCCGGCATTGGCGGCGAAACCGCTCTGGAAGACGACGACCGAATCGACGTGCTTGAATTTTGCGAGCCGGCGCTCGAGCTCCATGTGCATTTCCATGGTTCCGGAAATCGTGCGCACGGCTCCCGAGCCGACGCCGAACTTCTGCACCGCGTCGAGCGCCGCGGCCACCAGCTTGGGGTGCGTCGTCAGTCCGAGATAGTTGTTCGACGACAGGTTGACGACGGATTTGTGATCGTAGGTGGTGTGCGACTCGGGCCGGCCCTCAAGGACGCGCAGCTTGCGATAGAGGCCCTGCTGCTTCAAGGACGCCAGTTCGTCACCCAGGAACGCTAACGGATCTTTTCGCATGTCAGTTGATGCTCAGCAGGATGTCGTTGTCGGCAAAGCGGCCCAGCTCCTGCGCGCCGTGCGCTTTCAGCCAGCTCTCCACGGTATCAGCGTCGGCGATGTTCGCGAACGCATCGCGATGCACGACCACGTGGGTCGTGCCCGAGTCCTTGAGCGACCGCCATGCCGCCTCCGGGTCCGCCTTCACCCTGGAGGCGTGCAACCTGGCGACACGCTCTTTGTACTTCGGAGGGAAGTTGCCGCTATAGCCGTTGGTGATCGGTTTCCAGTGCGCCGCGGCATAGTAGACGTAGCGAATTTCCCATGCGGCGTCGCCGAACGGAAACTCGGTGATCGCCGATCCAGGTGGCAACCCTGCGACGCGCGCGTACACGGCCGGGGCGCTTGCGTACGGCTCGACGTGCGCCGGAGGCACGGCTTCATTCTGGTTCCACGTGCGATTGAGCTCCATGGGGATCGCGGCTCCTTCGACGAGGATGAGCGCAGACAAGACTGCGATGAGAATCCGCCGCCGCCCGCCGAGGTCATTCGCGGGCTTCGGCGCGATGGATTTGGCGTTGAACAAGAGCTGCGCGCCGAAGCCAGCGACGACGGCGAGAAACAGTCCTGCAATCATCGCGTAGCGCGCGGGCGCGCGTACGCCGTTGAACCCAGGCACGTAGTCGTAGAGGACGTTGTAAAGACCCAGGCCCGAGACGAGCGAATCGCCGGCCTTCGGGATCGGCCCGAGCGACAGCCACATCGCGAGGACCGTGAGCGAGAGCGCGAGGAACACCGGCGAGCGAAGGATGCGCACGCTTTCGGTGCGTGCACGCGGCGACAACGCGAGCAGCAGCAAATAGGCGAGCACGAATTGCATCAGCAGCCGCTGCGGCGTCCGTGCGCTGATCATCACGCCGAACACATTCAGGTCGAAGCCGCCGAACAGGAAGACGCTCATCACCGCCAGCAATTGAGTGATGGAGGCAACCACCAGCAACGCGCCTGCGTATCGACGCCACCCTTCGACTCGCCCGCGATTTCCGTCGGAAGTCGCGCGCTCTTTCAGGGCATGCCACAGGCTGCCCAGTGCAATCAGCGCCAGGAGCCATGACGTGAAGCCCAGGAACGTTTCGCCTTCGCCGTGCGGATAGAAGCGCAACGCCTTGCCGAACAGGCGGACGTTCTCCGAGGCGGTGATGTACGACCACACGTTGGCCGAATACAACACGACTTCGCCGAAGGTGCGTTCGAAGCCGAACAGCTTCTGTGCTTCTGCGTACGGGAACAGGAACGGCAGCGTCAGGATCACGGTAGCGGCGCCGGCCGCAACCAAGCCGATCCAGGTGCGCAAATTGCCCAGCGTGCCGGCGGTCCACATGCGATGGATCAAGAAGAGCGGTACAAACGGCGCGAAGTAGAGGAGGTAGTAGCCGCAACTCCAGTTCTGCATGACGAGCGCTGCTGCACCAAAGACGAGCGCCACCCACGCCGACCGCTGGCCATCACCATCCGGCTTCAGCGACACGAAGCGATTCAGCCCCCACAACGCAAACGGCATCCACTGCGAGGACATCACCTGCACGTGTGGCACCGACGCGATGCGATACGGCAGGAACCCGTAGATCAGGCCGGCGACGAACGCCGCGCGACGGTCACCAGTGAGGTCGCGCACCAGCAAGTACGTGCCGAATGCGGAGAGCGCGAAAGTGGAGATGAACAGCAGGTTGTAGCAGAGGATGATGTTGCCCGTCAGCCACCACACTGGGAGCACTTGCAACGTCTGGCCGAACAGATGCTCCGACAACGACAACGCCAGCGGATCGGGATGGAAGATGTTGGCGTTCCAGAAATCGGCCCAGCTGATTTGACCCGTGAAGAGCAGCGGCACGTGCTTCACGCCCCAGCCGAGGATCCACATGTTGAGCAGGGAATCCCCAAGGTCACCCGGCACGTCGCGGCCGATGCCGAGGATCAGCGGCCACGTGAAGATGACGGCCAGCGCCGCGTAAATCAGAAGGATCGTCCGCGACTTCACGCGGGATCTTTCTCAGACAGATACAGCTCTTCGACCAAGACCTGAATTATCGCCGCAGTCGGCACCGCCAGCAGCGCCCCGGCGATGCCGAGCAGCTCGCTGCCGATCGCGAGCGAGGCGATCACGGTCACGGCGCTCAGGCCGACCGTCTGGCCCATCACCTTCGGCACGAGCACGTGGTTTTCAAGTTGCTGGAGCGCGAGGCAGTACAGCCCGACCCCGAGCCCAAGGCTCGGCGACACGGTGAAGCCGGCCGCGATGGCCGGTATCGCGGACAACAGGGGACCCACCATCGGGATCGTCTCGCCGATTGCGCTGATGGCGGCGAGCACAAAAAAATACGGGACCCCCATCACGGCGAAGCCGATCGCCGAGGCGATGCCGATGATCAGCCCCAGCAACGCCTGGCCGCCGAGCCATGCGCTGATCTTGGTTGCGGCCATCTCGCCGATGAGCGCCACCTGCGCGCGCTTCTCGCGGGGAAACAGCCGCACGAACAGCGCGAACAAGTCGTCTGCTTCGACGAGCAGGTAGAAGGTCAGCAGCAGGATGCTGATCAGCCCGACGATGCCGCCGACCACGCCGCCGAGGGTGGCGAGCACGACTCCGGCCACATCGCCGCCATTCGCCGGCAGGCGCTGCACCAGTTCCTTGAACGACGCCTCCGGTGACATCAATCCCCACGACACCAGCTTGACCTGGAGCTCATCGAGATGCGCGGGCAACGCCTTCCACAGTTCCTGCGATTGGCTGACGAGCGGCGGCGTCACCGCCGCCACGATCGCGACGAGGGTGCCGATGACCGTGGCATAGATCACCAGGATGGCCGCCGCGCGCGGGAGGCGGCGCTTGCCAATGGGCAGGATGCGCTGCCGCTCGATCATCCGCACGAGCGGGGCGATGCCCGTCGCGAACAGGGCGCTCACGTAGATCACGAGCAGCGGACCGCGCACGAGGTAGAGCGCCCACATGAGGGCGATCGTCACCGCGAATGCGACGCACGCGTAGCGAATGAGGCTACGCGGATCGGAACTCTGCGGTGAAGTCTGCGACATCGTCGTAGATTGCGCTGAGTTCGTCGGTCGAGGCGAGGAACACGATGCGGAGGAAGCCGTCGCGCGGGTCGGTGCCGAAGCCGGAGCCGTACACCGTCAGGATGCCCTTCGCGCGCAGCAGGCCGAGCACAAAGTCGGTATCCGACTTCCCCGGTGGCAGGTCGACCTTCGGCATCGCGTAGAACGCGCTCCTCGGCATGACGCACGAGATGCCGTCGATGGCATTGAGCCGCTCGGTCGTGAGCGTTGCGCGCGCGTGCAGGGCTTGCCGGAACGCGACTTGGTGCGAGCGATCGCCGGTGAGCGCGGCTGCGACGGCGTACTGCATCGGCCCGGGACTGCACAGGCGCCCGTCGGCGAGCTTCTTGATTGCGGCCAGCGCGGCGTCGAGCCGCGGCGTCGAGCCCACGGCCATCCAGCCGGCGCGCCACCCGGGAGCGAGGTACGCTTTCGACAGGCTCGAGTAGGAAATGATCGGCGCGTCGTTGTCGAGCGCCGCCATTGCACCGACGGGCCCGTCGTACGACAGATCGCCGTAGACTTCATCGGCGAGAATCACGAGCCCGTGACGCTCGGCCACGTCGATCAGCGCACGGCGCATCGTGTCCGGATAGATCGCGCCGGTCGGGTTGTTCGGATCGATGACGACAAGCGCGCGCGTCTTTGGCGTGATGACGCTGCGCAGGTGATCGAGATCCGGCAGCCAGCCGTTGGTGTGATCGGTGCGGTAATACACCGGCCGCGCGCCGATCTTGGCGAGCACCGCCGTGTAGAGGGGATAGGTCGGCGACGGCACGAGCACGTCTTCGCCTTCGTCGACGATCGCCGTCAGCGCGAGCTCGATGCCCTCCGACGTTCCCGAGGTGATCAACACGCGATCGGCCGACACGTTCACTCCGCGCGCGACGAAATCCGCAGCCGCTGCTTCGCGTGCCTCGACAATGCCTGGCGATGGCATGTAGCCGTTGTGGCCGTCGCGCATCGCTTTTTCAACCGCCGCGATCAAGTGCGGCGGCGTCAGGAACCCAAACTGATTCGGATCGCCGATGTTGAGGTATCGGACCGGCGTGCCGGCGGCTTCCACCTTCTTCGCTTCCGCGACGATGTTGCGGATCGCATACGTGAATCGATCGACGCGGCTGGCGGTGCGAATGACGGCAGCGGTAACGGCCATTTCCCTTCGATCTTATTCGGAATGGCGATGGGGACCGACGTTCGAAGTTTTGGGGGCGGTTGGGCAGCTTTTACACCCTTGGCGGGGTGAGCAAACTGGGCCATATGCAGTAAACTGTTGATACGGAATGGCTTATCTGGTTGGCAAGGAACTTGGTTATGTCCGGGACGTGCGGCGGACCCTCCAAGCCCTCGCGATTGCGCTGGTGCCACTGACCGGGTGGGCGCAGGAGGCCGCAGAGAAGCAGCCGCAGGCGACGTTTCGGGCCGGTGTTGACCTCGTGACGGTGAGCGCCACGGTTCGGGACGGGAAGGGGCGTTTGGTGAAGGACCTTACGCAGAAGGATTTCGAAGTGCTCGATCGCGGAACGAAGAAGGCGATCAACGAGTTTCGAGCCGAGGACGCGCCCCTGAGCCTGGCCATTCTCTTCGACGTGAGCGGGAGCATGAGCACCGCGGATCGCGTCACCGCCGCCAAGTTTGCGGCCTATCACCTGCTGTCGTCGTTGCAGGAAGGCCGCGACGAGGCCGGGCTGTTTGCGTTTGACAGCCGGCTACGCGAGGTGGCCCCGTTTACGGTCGATACGCGCGCCCTCAAGGGCGCGCTGGGGGAGGTCGATCCGTTCGGGGCTACCTCGTTACATGACGCGATTGCCGCGGCGGCCGAGCGCGTCGCGGCTCGACCGGCGGCGCGGCGCGCGGTGGTGGTGCTGACGGACGGCATCGACACGGCGAGCCGGCTGACGCCGGCGCAGGTGTCGGCGAAAGCGGCGGCGATCGACGTGCCCGTCTACATCATTGCGACGGTGCTGTCGATTGACGATCCCGGCTCCGATCATGCGACGCCGAGCGCACGCAAGCAGGCGCCGGCATCGATCGGGACGATCGAGGATCTTGCGCGATGGACCGGCGGCACGTTGTTCTACAGCTCTTCGTCGGCATCGGCGTATCAAGCGGCTCGGGCGGTGGTTGATGAATTGCGCCACCTGTATTTGATCGCGTTCGAGCCGGGCGCGGATCCGGGATGGCACCCGATCGAAGTGCGGGTGCCGCAGAAGTCGGACTTCAGCGTGCGAACACGCGGCGGCTACGTCGCGGGGAACAGGGATTAGGGATTAGGGAACAGGGAATCAGGAAGCCAGCAAGTTCGGTGAATTTGGTGACAGGTGAGAAGGAGACTTGAGATGCGCAACTCCCTTATGACAGTCGGTGTGATCGTGACCGCGCTCAGCGTGGCGCCGGCTTGTGCGACGAAGAAGTTCGTGCGCACGTCGGTGGGTGAAGTGAACGACAAGGTCGTCAGCCAGGGCAAGACGATCGAAGAGACGCAGGAGCGTGTACGCGCGGTCGAAGGCGCGGTGAAGGAAGTGGACGCCAAGGCCGGCGCCGCCAACACTGCCGCCGGTGCTGCGCAGCAGACAGCGAACAGCGCCACCAGCGCGGCTGCGGCCGCCGCTGAGATCGGCAAGAAGGCGGATGCCCGCGCTGCCACCGTGGAAGCGTCGACCCGCAAGTTGATCTTCGAAACCGTTCTGAGCGAAGACCGCGGCAAGTTTGCCAACGGCAAAGCCGACCTGCCCGCAGACGCCATGTCGGCAATCGATCAGATGGTGAGCCAGCTCAAAGCGGATCCAAAGGCGGTGTGGGTCGAAATCGAAGGACACACTGACAACGTCGGCGACGCAAAGTACAACGAGGCGCTCGGCCTGGCCCGCGCCGAAGCCGTCAAGCGGTATCTCTACGAGAAGCACCAGATTCCGCTGCACAAGATCAACGTGATCAGCTACGGCGAAGCCAAGCCGGTTGCGCCGAACAACACCAAGGCGGGCCGCGCGCAGAACCGCCGGGTCGTCATCAAAGTGCTCGCCTAAGACAGGTCTCGGGCACCGGGCCTCTGGCCTCAGAAGTCCCGCCGGGGTTCACCCTCGGCGGGATTTTTCTTGTACACTCCTAGGGCTTGAAGCTCAGTGTCGTGATGCCTGCGTACAACGAGCAGGCCACCATCCGCATCATCGTCGGCCGCGTGCTGGCCGTGGACCTCGGCGCCGTCGAGAAGGAGCTCGTCATCGTCGATGACGGCTCGAAGGATGGCACGCGGGAGATCCTGAAAGAGCTCGAGGGGCAGCACTCGAACGTGCGGGTGTTGTTCCAGCCGCACAACCAGGGCAAGGGCGCGGCGGTGTGGCGCGGCATCCAGGAATCCACCGGCGACATGGTGATCATCCAGGATGCGGACCTCGAGTACGATCCCAACGAATATCCCACGCTGATCCGCCCGATCCTCGACGGGCAGGCGGAC
>CAZBYY010000088.1:0-12114 GCA_964495855.1 uncultured Acidobacterium sp.
GTGCGTGCCTGATCCGACGCCCAGGTTGAGATCGGGTTCGGGTAGGTTGAGTTGTCGGAACTGCAGGTCCGACATCAGCGTGTCGTAGTGCTGCCCGGTGTGGATCAGTTGCTGCCGCCAGCCGCGCGCCCGAAACTCGGCGAGCACGGGCGCCGCTTTCATGAAATTCGGCCTCGCACCAACGATGTGAGTGATCACGCTGTCCCTAGTCCCTAATCCCTAATCCCTTTTTAATCGACTTCATCAGGCTCGGCTCATTTCGGATATCGTCGAGCTTCTCAAGCAGGTTGAGCGCGTCGGAGATTCGCGTCACTGGCTGAACGCCGATCCGCTTCGCGCCCGGTGGAATCTCTTTAGGATCGCCGTGCCACACGAGGACTACCTTGGCGTGCGATTCGACGGCGATGTCGAGGCAGTTCTCGGGGCGATCGTCGACAAACGCGTCAAGGCCGAGCGCATCCGCGATTTTGCCGCGCGAGCGTTGCACCACGTAGACACTCGGGTACTGGAAGCCATGCGCCTCGAGCCAGCGTTGCGATTGCACTTGCACGAGGTCGCCGACGGTTGCGGGGCGCGTCGTGAAGAAGATCACTTCCCATCGGCGATCCACGACATTCTTCGCGATGCGTGCGATGATGCCCGGCTCAAGCTCAGGCAGCGTCGTCCAGAAATTCTCGATCGTCTTGACGTGATCCCACAACTGCGCCTGCTGCCGCGCGCTGAGACGCAGCTCCTGCATCGACACCTGGGCCGACGTCTGCCGGTCCGCGTCCGCCGACACCGACGGCCTGTTGCCCTTCGCGGGCGCACGCAGCGGCTTTTCCGTGGCCGGCGTCGCATCCGCCGCCTCAGCCGTTTGGACTACGTCTTCGCCAAAGAGCTGGATAGCTTCTTGGCGGAGCGCCGAATACATGTCGGCGACAGTTCCGTCCAGGTCAAACCCCACGCGTAACGGCATTTCCCTGTCATTCTAACGTTTGCCGCGAACCATGCTCCGGGAGGCGGTCACGCGTGAGGCGTTCAACGCTCCGGGAACGGCGGTTCGATGTCGTTCCGCCCTAAATGAACGTCCACCGCGAGGTCTCGTGCGGCCGTCTTGCCCAACACCGAGTCGTACGCTTCCGCAGGAATGGAGCCCGTCCCAGGCCGCTTTACCCACAGGTTCTCTCGCGTGAACGCCTCGCCCTTCGCGACCGGACGGATGGTCACCACCGTCGCAAACGCAAAGTCCATCGTCACCTGCTCTTCTCTGGCAGGACCCTTCGAGCCACCGAGCTCGGCGTGCAGCGTGCGGCTGGATGCGATCAGGTGACGGCACGCGTGCTCGTCCATCGAGCAGACGATGTCGGGGCCGGGGCGATCCATGCGGTCGGTGAAGTGGCGCTCGAGGATCGATGCGCCAAGCGCGACGGCGCCGAGGCACGCGATGTTGTCGGTCGTGTGATCCGACAGGCCGATCACCGCGTTCGGGAACGCCTGCTTCAATTCCACCATCGCGCCGAGCCGCACCAAGTGCGGCGGAGTCGGATAGAGATTCGTGGTGTGCAGCAACGCGTACGGCACGCGCGCGTGTTCGAAGATCTCGACCGCCTTCTTCACGCTGTCGATCGTGTTCATCCCGGTGCTGAGGATGATCGGCTTGCCGAACGACGCAATGTGCTTCAGCAGCGGGTAGTTGTTGCACTCGCCGGAGCCGATCTTGTACGCCGGCACGTTCATCCGCCGCAGCCGCTCGGCCGCTGCGCGCGAGAACGGCGTGCTGATGAAGATCATCCCCTTTGATTCCACGTATTGCTGCAGCCGCACTTCATCCGCTTCGCCGAGCGCGCAGCGCTGCATGATCTCGTAAATCGACACCGTCGCATTGCCCGGCACCACCTTCTTCGCCGCGCCGCTCATCTCGTCTTCGACGATGTGGGTTTGATGCTTGACGACTTCAACGCCGGCGCGAAACGCCGCGTCCACCATCTCGAACGCCGTCTTCAGGCTGCCCTCGTGGTTGATGCCGATTTCAGCAACAACCAGTGGCGGGTGCGCCGGCCCGACGAGCCGGTTGCCAATGGAAATCTCAGCCTGCGGCATAGGTGCCTCGTGCCTCGTGCGTCGCGCCAAGGAAAAAGCGATCGATCAACTCGCGCAGCTCGGTGATGGACTTCACGGAGTTGACGCCAATGCGAAACTGCGCGCCGCCTTCGAACCCCTTGGTGTACCAGGAACACAACGCGCGGATCTTGTTGATGACCCACCGTTCACGGCCAACAGCAACCGTTGGCCCGTTCGCCTGTTCGCCTGTCGGCCTTCCTGCGACATGCCGGAAGCCAGGATCTTCGCTCGCGCTTTCGGCGAGCAACAGGTTCATGTAGTCAAGCAAGAAACGGCCACGGTCTTCAAGCGTGATCGCTCGCGCTGGTTTGCCCTCAATCAAATCCCGCGCTTGCGCGAGGATCCACGGATTCCGCAGCACTCCTCGACCCACGTACACGCCGCTCACGCCGGACCGCATGCGCTTCACGATGTCTTCCGGCTCGACGCAGTCGCCCGATCCGAACACCGGGATCGAAACCGTCTTCGCCACCTCGCTGACGAAATCCCAGTCCGCCGTACCGCTGTAGCTTTGCTTCGCCGTGCGGCCGTGGATCGCGATCGCCTTTGCGCCGGCATCTTCGACGCGCCTGGCCAGCTCACCGGCATTCAGCTCGTGATCGTCCCAGCCCTTGCGCATCTTCACGGTGACGGGAATCTTCACCGCCTTCGACATCGCCGAGATGATCTCGGCCGCATGCTGCGGCTCGCGCATCAGGCTGCAGCCGGCATTGTGCTTGGCGATCTTCGGCACCGGGCAGCCCATGTTCACGTCCACGATGTTGGCGCCCATCTCTTCGACCACGCGCGCCGCATCCGCCATCTTTGCCGGATCGCCGCCGAAGATCTGGATCGAGACGGGCCGTTCCTCTTCGGTGTATTCGGCGTACTCGAGCGTGCGATCGATCCCGCGGATCAAGCCTTCGCTGCTCACCATTTCCGACACGACGAGCCCGCACCCGCCCTGCCGCTTCACGAGCCGGCGAAAGGCAGTGTCGGTCATTCCCGCCATCGGCGAGACGACAAACGGCGATTCAAGTTCGATAGGGCCGATCTTCATCAGTACGGCTTCACATCCGCGGCATCGACTTCCACCGACACCGCCTGCCCAATCAGGTCCACCGACAGCACCAGCCGCGCATGCTGGCCCTTGCGGACCAAGCGGCCCACCACGCCCTTGAGCGGACCATGCACGACCTTCACCATGTCGCCTTCCTTGATCAGCGGCACAGGATCGTAAGCCAGCTCGCTCTCGACCAGCGTGCGGATGCTGTCGATCTCTTCATCCGGAATCGGCGACAGCACGCCGTTGTTGCTGATGATCTGCACGACGCCGTCGACCTTCAGGATGCCGATGCGCTCATCGGGCACGAACCGCGCGAACACGTAGCCGGGAAACAGCGGCCAGTCGATCTTCTTCTTGCGATCCTTCCAGCGGCTCCACTTGCCGATCGTCGGCAGGAACACGTCAACGTCGCTCTTCTTCGCCAGCTGGTCTCGGACGATTTTCTCGTGACGCGAACGTGTCCAAATGGCGAACCAGGACGGAGACATTCTAGGGACTAGGGAATAGGGAACAGGGGCTAGGGAGTAGGGCAGAGGGGACTAACGGGACCCTAGTCCCTGGTCCCTATTCCCTGGTCCCTGCTTCAGTCCGACCTCATACGCCTTCTTGATCTCGTCGTTCTTCCAGTCGATGATCGCCTCGGCGCGCAGCTTCTCGATGTACTTCTTGAACTCGCCCTGGCGCTTGCTGCCGGCGATTTTGTCGGCGATGTCGTTCTTCGCGTCTTCGAATGGCTTGGTCGTCGTTTCCTGCAGCGCCTCGATCTTGATGATCTGGTAACCGCGCGTCGTCCGCAGCACCGGCGTCACGTCGCCGGTCTTCAAACCGCCGATCGCCTTCTGCAGATCCTCCGACAGATCCGTCTTCTGCAGCGGACCAACGAGACCGCCATTCGCCTTCGATCCTGAATCCGAATAGTCCGACGCGAGCCGCGGGAACGGTTCGCCGGCGAGGATCTTCTTGCGCACCTCCTCGGCCTTCGCCTTCGCCTCATCGTCTTGCGCCACGTTGATGCCCTGCGCCGTCGTCGGCACGTTGATCGTGATCTCGCGCAGCGTGATCGACGGCGTGGTGCCGAATTCGTCCTTGTGCGCGTCGTAGTAGGCCTTCAGTTCGGTGTCGGTCACCTGCAGCTTCTGCATCACTTCCGTCTGCTGCACGCGCTGCACGAGCATCGTGCGCTCGAGCTGCCGCCGCAGGTCGGCCATCGTCATGCCTTCCTGCTTGAGCGCCGCCTGCAGCTGCTCGTTGCTCTCGATCTTGTTTTCCTTCTTGATGTTCTCGACGATGCCGTTGAATTGCTCGTTGCTCATCGTGTAGCCGAGCTCCTTGCCGCGTTGCACGAGCAGCAATTCATCGACCGCCTCGACGATCACGTTCGGCGTCACTTCTTCGAGCGCCTTCTTGAGCGCTGCATCGTTCTCCGGCCGGAAGTTCGGGTTCTTCTGCCGCAGCGCGCCAATCTGCCGCTGCTCGAGATCGCTCTTGGTGATGATCTCGCCGTTCACCTTCACCAGGACCTGCTCGATGATGTCGGCCCGCACCGTCGCCACGGCCGCCACCACCACTGCCACCGCGACCACGGCCGAAATCTTGTGCTTCATCGCAATCACCAATTATAAATCGAGCACCCTCTAGGCACCCGGCACCGGCATCCGGCACTTTCACGAGCTCAGGTCTTCAAGGAGGCTCGTCACCTTAGCTAGGACGCCGTCTGGAGCCCGCGGGTCTTCGGGCGCTTTTCGCAGTATTTCTTCCTTCGTAAACCCAGGCACCACCTCGCCCGCCGTCGCACGGGCCGTCCACCAGCTCGGTGTTCGTGTTTTCTTCGCCACGCCGGGCTGTCGCGCCGAAGCTCCGGGCTGTGACCCAGAGCGAGGAGCGGAGGCGGACCTCCGACGTTCCTCTGCGATCTGGAGCGGCGATTTTGGCTTTTCCGTCCCCCGGCTCCCGGTCCCCTCGTCCCTGGCCCCTGATCCCTGATCCCTGTGCTTGAGGTCCAGCTTCAACGAATTCGGCGGCACCAGCTGCAGATCGCCTCGCTCCTGCACCAGCGCGATCACCTGCGCCAGGTCCACCTTCGTCTTCTGTCTAAACTTGATCACGATCGTTGACTCCGCACGATCGATCGTCTCGACGCCGAGCAGATCGGCCAGCACGCGAATCCGCGCGAAGTCGGCGAGATTCAACACGGGGGTTGGTGTCGGGCCGTAACGATCGCGCACTTCGTCAACGATGCGGCCGATCTCATCCTCGCTGCGCGCACCGGCCATGCGCCGGTAGATCATCAGGCGCTGGTTCATGTCCGGCACGTACGCCTCGTCCAGGCGGAAGTCCACCTTCAGGTTCACGGTCGCCCGCAGATCGTCTTCCAGGTCCTCGCCCTTCAGCTCCTTGATCGTTTCCTCGAGCAGCTTCATGTACATCTCGAAGCCGACCGAGTCGATCTGCCCGCTCTGCTCGCCGCCGAGCAGGTTGCCCGCGCCGCGGATCTCGAGGTCCAGCGCAGCCACGCGGAAGCCGCTGCCGAGGTCGCTGAACTCTTTCATCGCCGACAACCGCTTGCGTGCAACGGGCGACAGCGCCTCTTCGGGCGGAATCAGCAGGAACGCGTATGCGGGCCGATCGCTGCGGCCGACGCGTCCGCGCAGCTGGTAGAGCTGCGCCAGGCCGTAGCGATCGGCGCGATTGATGACGATCGTGTTCGCGTTCGGAATGTCGAGCCCGTTCTCGACGATCGTAGTGGCAAGGAGGATGTCGGCTTTGTGGGACATGAAGTCGAGCATCGCGCGCTCGAGCGCATCCTCAGCCATCTGCCCGTGCCCGATCACCACGCGCGCATCAGGCACCAGGCGCTGGATCAGGTTGCCCATCGAGTAGATCGACTCGACGCGGTTGTGGACGAAGTAGACCTGCCCGCCGCGTTCCATCTCCTGGCGAATCGCCGTGACGATCACCTTTGAATCGAACTTGACGACGTTGGTTTGAATGGCGAGACGATCTTTCGGCGGCGTTTCGATCACCGACATGTCGCGAATGCCCACGAGCGACATGTTCAGCGTCCTCGGAATCGGCGTCGCCGTCATCGTCAGCACGTCAACCTTCTTGCGCATCTGCTTGATGCGTTCCTTGTGCGCCACGCCGAAGCGCTGCTCCTCGTCCACGACGAGCAGGCCGAGGTCCTTGAACTGCACGTCCTTCGACAGCAGTCGATGTGTGCCGACGATGATGTCGAGGCGGCCGGCGGCCAGGTTCTCGAGCGCTTCCTTGATCTCCTGTTTGGTCCGGAAGCGGCTGACCATGTCGATCTTCGCGGGGAACGACGCGAAGCGGTCGCGCAGCGTCTTCAGGTGCTGCGCTGCCAGCACCGTCGTTGGCGCCAGGAACGCGACCTGCTTGCCGTCCATCACCGCCTTGAAGGCGGCGCGCATCGCGACTTCGGTCTTGCCGTAACCGACGTCGCCACAGAGCAGGCGATCCATTGGTGTCGGCGACTCCATGTCGCGCTTGATGTCGGCAATCGCGGTCGCCTGGTCGGGCGTCAGATCGAACTCGAATGCGTCTTCGAACTCTTCCTGCCAGTGAGTGTCTGCACCGAAGGCGTAGCCGGGGACGGCCTTGCGCGCGGCGTAGAGCTTGAGCAGCTCCTCCGCCATGTCGCGCATCGCCTTCTTGACCTTCGACTTGGCCTTTTCCCAGGTCGTGCCGCCCAGACGATCGAGCGGCGGCTTTGCGCCGCCGGTGTATTTCTGAATCAGGTCGAGGCGTTCGACCGGGACGAACAACTTCGCATCGCCGTGGTAGCGAAGTTCGAGAAACTCCTGCACCACGTCGCCGCCGGCAACGGAAATCTGCTTGAGCCCGACGAATTGCCCGATGCCGTGATCAACGTGGACGATCAGGTCGCCAACCTTGAGGTCGCGAAGGTCCGAAAGAAATGCGGCGGATGCAGAGCGCTTCTTTCCGGCTCCGCTCTTGCGTCGCTCCTCGTCGAATACATCTGTTTCGGCGTAAACAACCAGCGCCGACGACTGGACCGCGTCGGCTTCAGCCGTCGCGGCGCGCCGCAGCCGAAACCCCTTCGAAAGCCACCCTTCCGTGACCATCACGGCGCCGCGCACCACATCGCCGGCATCGGCGGCCATCACCGCGCGGACGTCGTAGTCTTTCAATAGTTCAACGGTGCGCTCCGCGCGCCCATGCGAGCTGGCGACGAACACAATGTGATCGCCGCTCTCCTGCGCCGCCTTGATGTCGCTGATCCAGTTGGGGATGCGACCGTGGAACGTCGCCGTCGGCTGAACGGATACAGAGACATCCGCGTGCCTGCTGCCGGATGCCGCGTGCCGGTCATCGTCGCCGAGTGCGAGTTCTTCAACGACCACGGCCTTAGAAAGCTCCGCGGCGACTTCATCCTCGGTGATCAGGAGATCTGTCGGCTGCGGAGGTTGCGGACCTTTGGCGCGCTCGATCGCATCTGCATACGATGTGGCGGTGTGTTCCCAGAGTTCCCTGATGTGTTTTTCCACATCGGTCGGCTCTGCAATCCACACCTGCGCATTGCCCGTGCGGAGGTACTGAAAGATGTGTGCCGGTTGCGGGCCGCGCGTCGCGTCATCCGCTCGCACAGGAACGATACCGAAGCGATCGAGCGTTTCGATTGATCGCTGCGTGCCTGGATCGAATCGTCGAATCGACTCCACCGTGTCGCCGATGAACTCGATGCGGACCGGCAGCTCTTCGCCTGCGGGGAAGACGTCGAAGATGCCGCCGCGACGCGTGAACTCGCCGTGCGCATCGACAGGATCTGCGGGTTCGTATCCGCCAAGCACGAGCGTGTTCGCGAGCTCATGCGGGTCGATGTCGATGCCGGGCTTGATCTCGCACGAGGCCAATAGCAGTGAGGCCGGTTCAGGCAGCTTTGTGAGCACGGCGTGCGCCGATGCAATCACGACACGTGCCGTTCCTCCCGCCAGCGCGTGAAGCGCGCGGGCGCGTGCGGACGCCACTTTCAGGTGCGGCTGGAATCCTCTATACGGATCCACCTGCGTCGATGGAAACGGCAACACCTGCCGCTCGACAACCGACGCCGCCGAGCCTTCGAGCACGGACAGGAAGAAGCTGATGTCATTGCAGGCGGTGTCGATCTCCGCGTCGGAGGGAACGACGTAAAGGATCGTGCCTTCGGAGAATCGTTTGATCGCGGCCGCAACAGCCAGCGCGCGTACAGGGGCTGTCGCGCCGCTGAGGCGTCGGAGGGGGGATTGCAGCCCCAACTCGCGAAGGACGCCGGTCAGCAGCGACCGTAGGGCAAGAGACGGTGCGGTCGCCATACTACTCTTCGGCTATTTGCGAAACAGCCGAGCCTTTTATTGTCTCACACGCTCTAGGATGCTCGTCGTCGAGTAGCCTTGGGCCAGCGGCATCCTGACGACCCTGCCGCCACGCGCCTCGACAATGTCGCGCCCCACAATGTTGCCTTCGCCCCAGTCGGCACCCTTCACCAGGAGGTCCGGCTGCAGAGCGGAGATGATTTCATGTGGGGTTTCTTCGTCGAAAACCACGACTGCATCGACACAGCCGAGCGCCTCGAGAACCTCCGCGCGCTCGAGCTCTGGATTGATCGGCCGATCAGGCGCCTTGCCAAGGGTGCGAACGGAACGGTCGCTGTTGATGCCGACGATCAACAAGTCGCCAAGCGCCCGCGCATCCTTCAAGTAGCGGACATGACCAGGATGAAGGATGTCGAACACGCCGTTCGTGAACACGATCGTCTTGCCCGCCTCTCGCGAGCGCCCAACGAGCGCAACGGCTTCGTCCCTCGTCACTGGTCCCTATTCCCTATTCCCTAATCCCTATTCCCTAGAGTGATCCCCCCATCAAACAACCAATGATGGTCGGGACGATAGATGCCCACGTCGCGAATGCGCGACTTGACGCGGAACGTGTAGAGCAGCCGGTGGTAGTCGTACGGATAGCCGTCGGCCTTGTGGGCGGCAAGATCGATGCGATAGGTGCCTTCGACAAGATCGAGATGGTCGATCAAGAAGGTCACCGTCCCTGCGCCCTCGATCTCGCTCGGCTTGAATTCTTCGAGGTTCGTGTTGGTGCCGTACACGCACACGTTGTCGTTGTTGAAAAGTCCAAACCCGAAGACGAAGTCGGTGATCTTTTCTTTCGCGAAGACGTCCATGCGGACCGTGATCGGATCGCCGCTCTGGAACACGTGGCCCGCTTCACCGTCCGGACCGCTGATGGTGACGTTGGTGATCTCCACCTCACGCGTGCCCCAGCGGCCTGACTCCGACTTGAATCCGTCCTTTGGGCTTTGCGGCTCCTCGTTCTCCGGCCCTTCGCCGCTCTCGACGGTATCGGTCGGAGCGGTGATGGCTGGTTCGCCGCCTGCCGCCACTTCCTTTGCCGCCGCGGCCAGCCGCGTCGCCTCGGCCTTCGCAAGCTCGTTCTCTTCCGTGTCTTCGACGTTGATGATGTACGCCGCGACAACGCGCTTGGGATCGCCTTCACCCTTGCTGGCGCCGTGATCGAGCCAATGTGCTTCGTCGCAGAACTTCTCGACGAGGTCGAGCGAGTGGGTGACGAGCAGAATCGACTTGTTGCGGCGTCGGAACTCGGCGAACTTGTCGAGGCACTTGTGGGTGAAGCCCTGGTCACCGACAGCGAGGACTTCGTCGACGAGCAGCACTTCCGGATCCACGTGCACGGCAACGGCAAATCCCAGCCGCATGTACATGCCGGATGAATACGTCTTCACCGGTGCATCGATGAAGTCCTGCATCTCGGCGAATTCGACGATCTCGTCGAAGCGGCGCTTGATCTCGCCTTTGGTGAGGCCGAGCATGATGCCGTTGATGAAGATGTTTTCGCGTCCCGAAATCTCTGGATGGAAGCCGGCGCCAAGCTCGATCAACGCCGAGATGCGGCCATCGACCTTGACTTCGCCCTCGGTCGGGCGCGTGATGCCGGCCACGCACTTCAGCAACGTGCTCTTGCCGGATCCGTTCCGGCCGATCACGCCGAAGGTGCTGCCCTTCTTCACCTGCAGGCTGACGTTGCGGAGCGCCTGGAACGTCTCGTCCGGCTTCAGGTCGCCCAGCAGGCTGCCGTCGAGGATCGCCGATTTCAGCGTCGCAAACTGCTTCTTGCGCGCATAGCGGCGGTACACCTTCGAGACGTTGATGACGTCGATCGCGGGCGTCACACTTCCTCCGCAAAGGAATCACGCAGCCGGTCGAACACAAAATAGCCGAACAGGAACACGAGGATCGACGCGAATCCGAGGGCGACGAGCCACTTCCAGTGGCCGTGCGGACCTGGGAAGAAGAGCACCTCCTGATACGAGATCATCAGGTGCGTCATCGGGTTGATGTTCAACCACTGACGCATGTACTGCGGCGCCTGCAGCATCGGGTAGATGATCGGCGTGGCGAAGAACCACAGCTGAACGACGTTACCGAGGATGTCCTTGAGGTCCCTGAAGTGCACCGTCAACGCTGAGAGCAGCAGCGCCAGGCCGATCGTGAAGATCAACTGCACGAGCACGATCACCGGGAACCAGAGGAGCTCGATCGGATCGACGGGACGCTGGTAGTAGATCAGGAAGGCGACGAGCACCGGCAGGCCGAGGAAGAAGTGGACCATGTTCGCGAACACGGTCACGATCGGCAGCACTTCTGCCGGAAACAACACCTTCTTGATCAGGTTGCCGCCGGCAATCAGCGTATTGGCCGACTCCATCACCGACGAGGAGAACCACGTCCACGGCAGGATGCCGCAGAACATGAACAACGCATACGGCTCCATCGTCGGATCGTGCGCGCCCACCAGCACCTGGGTGAACACGAACGAATAGATGAGGAGGAGCAGAAGCGGGTTGAAGAACGACCAGAAGAAGCCGAGGACCGAACCGCGGTAGCGGGCTTTCAGATCCCGGACGACGAGCGTCTGGATCAGCCCGCGGTATCTGAACAGCGCTCGGAGATTACTAAACACCCCTACGGCTTTCCGCCTGCAGCTGCTGCAGCGTGCGCAGCATGGCGAGCCGCGCGCGCTCGAAATCGATGTCGTGCGGGACCGCCTGCATCACTTCTTCGGCGCGCTTCATGCCCGCCTCGGCGCGTTCCTGGTCGAGGTCCTCGGCGCGCTCCGCGACTTGCGCGAGCACCGACACCGCGTCCGGCAGCACCTCGACGAAGCCCACCGAAACGATCATGTAGTGCTTCTCGGTTCCCTGGCGATACCACATCGCGCCCGTCCGCAGCGCCGTGAAGAACGGCGTGTGTCCCGGCAGGACGCCGAAGTCGCCTTCGGCGCCAGGCATCGAGACCTCGTCCACGTCGATCGAGATCGACTGGTCGGGAGAGACGATGTTCAGCTTGATCTTCGTTGGTAGCGCCATGTCGTTTCCTGATGCCTGAGGCTCGAGGCCTGAGGACTACTGCAACGTCTTCGCCTTCTCCAACGCCTCTTCGATCGAGCCCACCAGGTAGAACGCCTGCTCGGGCACGCCGTCGTGCTTGCCTTCGACGATTTCCTTGAAGCCCTTGATCGTGTCGGCGATCGGCACGTACTTGCCTTCGAGACCCGTGAACTGCGCGGCAACGAAGAACGGCTGCGACAGGAACTTCTGGATCTTGCGGGCGCGCGCCACGGTCAGCTTGTCTTCTTCCGACAGTTCGTCGATGCCGAGAATCGCGATGATGTCCTGCAGGTCCTTGTAGCGCTGCAGGATCTGCTTCACCGAGCGAGCGACGTTGTAGTGCTCGTTGCCGATGACGCGCGGGTCGAGAATGCGCGACGACGAGGCGAGCGGATCGACCGCGGGGTAAATGCCAAGTTCCGCAATCTGGCGCGACAGGTTCGTCGTCGCATCCAGGTGCGCAAACGTCGTCGCCGGCGCCGGGTCGGTGTAGTCGTCGGCGGGCACGTACACCGCCTGCAGCGACGTG
>CAZBYY010000089.1:0-11876 GCA_964495855.1 uncultured Acidobacterium sp.
GACTTCTTCTTCTCGGCGTTCTCCTCTTCGAGGAGGACCTTGCGCGAGAGCACGATGTTGCCGCGCTTCTTGTTGACCTTGATGACGCGCATGCGGAGCTCCTGCCCCTTCAGCGCGTCGAGGTTGCGGACCGGTCGAACGTCGATCTGGCTGCCGGGCAAGAACGCGCGGACGCCGATGTCCACCGCGAGACCACCCTTGATGCGTTCGACGACGCGGCCGATGACCACCTTGCGTTCCGCGAAGGCGCGCTCGACCTCGTCCCAAATCTTCATCTTCTCGGCCTTCTCGCGCGACAGCACGATGTGGCCTTCGCGGTCTTCCGTGCGCTCAAGCAGCACGTCAACCACGTCTCCTTCACGAACAATCACCTGGCCGGTTTCATCGAGGAACTCTTCGACCTGGATGACGCCTTCGGACTTGTAACCGACGTCGATCACGACCTCGTTACCGGTGACTTTCAGGACGGTGCCCTTGACGACTTCACCTTCCGCGAGGTTGCGGAAGCTGTTATCGTAAAGGTCGAGCAGGCGGGCATATTCTTGCGGGTCCGTGTCTTCGTCCTGGCCCCAAAGTGAGGTAGTCTTCACCACCTGTTTGTTCCCGGAGCGAGCCGGGGTGGCCGTTGCCGCTTGAGGGTCGGTGGCCGGTTTTTGTTCGTCTTGCGAAATTGCCATTTGCGAAAGGTGTCCTTTACTCTCAGATTTGTTACGGTGGGAACGGTGCGCAGCCAACGAACGGAAGGTCAGCGTTCCGCGTAACCGATAGAGATTACGTTACTTAGCGCCAACTGTCAATGCACGCCGGGGGCGTGCCGGGGAAAGCAGCCGGGAAAGGATTCGTGACGTTATGGCCCGCAAGAAGCCAGCGAAAAAGGCCAAAAAGGCCGCCAGTAAGCCTGCCGCCAAGAAATCGGCCAAGAAAGTAAAGAAACCGGCCGCCAAGAAGACGGTCAAGAAGGTGGCGAAGAAGAAGGCCACCAAGAAGCCGGCCGCCAAGAAGGCCGTCGCGAAGAAGGCCGTGGCGAAGAAGGTCACGCCGAAAAAGGCCGCGGTAAAGAAAAGCGCGCCGAAGAAGGCACCGGCCAAAAAGCCGAACCTCGATCGCCCGCGCAAGACCGTCGCTGACATCCACGGCATCCCGTCAAGCCTCGACATGAACCGCAGTGCCTCGGCCGTGCGGTCAGGCCGCGCCGAAATGCAGGATCGGCTCTCAAAGAACACCAGCGCGAGCCCGGCCCTCACTTCGGGTGACGTGGACGCCGACTGGGAGTCGGCAGACGCGGTCGGCGATGAAGCGCCCGGCGGCGACAACCCGACCCCCGATCAGGATGTGGTCGACGACATCGGCCGCGCCCTCGGCGTCGAATACGACGATGACGAGGAATTGCAGGGCGGCGCCGAGATCGAAGAGCGCGATCGGCATCGCTGGGAACTCGATCCCTCATCGAAGGACGATTTCGAAGACGAGGAGTAACTGGGAAATGGGAATTGGGAAATGGGAAATGGGATATTGGGAATTCCTAATTCCTAGTTCCTAATTCCTAATTCCCATTTCACGGTAGCCCAATCGACACGTATCTGACATCCAGATACTCGTCCATCCCCCACGGCCCGCCCTCGCGGCCAATCCCCGAAAACTTGACGCCGCCAAACGGCGCGTGCGGCACCGCCGGCACGCCGTCGTTCACGCCGACGATCCCGTACTCGAGCTGTTCGGCCATCCGGAAGGCGCGGCCAAGATCGCGCGTCCACACGTAGGCCGCCAACCCGAACGGCGTGTCGTTTGCGGCGCGGATGGTCGCGGCTTCGTCGGTGAAGCCCACGATCGGCGCGACCGGGCCGAATGTTTCCTCTTCCAGGATGCGCATGCCGCTCTTGACGCCGGTCAGCAACGTGGGCTCGAAGAAGAGGCCCTCTCGCTTGTGTCCGCCGACAATCGCCGTCGCGCCCTTGCTGAGCGCGTCTGCGACGTGTGACGCGACTTTGTCGAGACCCTGCCCGTCGACGAGCGGTCCGACTTGCGTCTGGTCGCTCATGGGATCGCCGACGCGCAGCTTCTTGACACCCTCGGCCATCGCCTCGACAAAGGGCGACTGGATTTTCTCGTGCACGTAGATGCGATTGGCACAGACGCAGGTCTGCCCCGCATTGCGGAACTTCGACGCCATCACCTGCTGCACGGCCGCAGGAATATCCGCATCGTCGCAGATGATGAACGGTGCGTGCCCGCCAAGCTCGAGCGACACACGCTTGATCGTTTTCGCAGCCTGCTGATAGAGCTTGATGCCGACCTCGGTGCTGCCGGTAAACGTCAGCTTCCTCACGCGCGCATCGTCAAAGAACACCGACGACACAGCGACCGGATCCATCGTGGTGATGACCTGGAACACGTCGGCCGGGCCGCCGGCCTGTACCCACAACTCCATCAAACGGATCGCCGTGAGCGGCGACTGCTCCGCGGGCTTCAACACGACCGTGCATCCCGCTGCCAGCGCGGGCGCCACTTTGCGCGTGACCATGGCCGCCGGAAAATTCCACGGCGTGACGGCGTAGACCGGACCGACCGGTTGACGCATCGCCAGCATGCGCTTGCTGTTCGTATGTGTCGGAATGATGTCGCCGTAAGCGCGTTTGGCTTCTTCGGCGTACCACTCCACGAAGGCCGCAGCGTATTTCACTTCGCCGCGTGATTCAGTGATCGGCTTGCCCATTTCGCCGGTCATCAATGTGGCGAGCGTGTCTTCGTCCTTGAGGATCAGCTCGTACCACTTGCGCAGGATGGCCGAACGCTCGAACGGCGTCCTGCCCTTCCACGCCGCAAACGCCGACACCGATGTCTCGAGCGCCTGGCGCGCGTCCTCGACCGAGGCATCCGGAGCGCGGTCGACGACGGCAGCGGTGGCGGGATTGATGATGTCGAACGTCTTCATTCCGCGTACTCCTTCAAGAGTGACCAGAGTTGCTGTACGTGAGCCCGCTCGGTGAGCTCGGCGCCGATCGATACGCGCACCATCCAGCGGCCATTGAGCAGCGCCGGCGTGACGTAGGCTGCGCCCGACTGGTTCAGGCGCGCGGCCCAGTCGAGGGTGTGACGGTCGAGGGCGTCACCCTCGAGTCCCTCCGGCTCGTGCCGTATGCAGAGCGTTTGCAACACGACCGGAGCCAGCACATTCCAGTTTGCGGCGGCGACGACTTGGCCTTCAAGCCATTTTGCATTCGCGATGTCCCGCCGCAGCCGGGCCTGCAGGCCCTCGACGCCTTGCTCGCGGATGAGGAACCACAGCTTCAGCGCGCGGAAGCGCCGGCCGAGGGGCAATCCCCAGTCACGGTAGTTCTTGACGCGGCCGTCCGCAGACGATTGCAGGTAACTGGGGTTCGTCGACATCACGCGGACCAGGTGTTCCGGGTCGCGGACGAAGTAAAGCGTGCAGTCGAACACCGCGCCGAGCCACTTGTGCGCGTTGACGATCAGCGAGTCGGCATCTTCGACGCCTGCCCACATCCATCGACACTCCGGCAGGATCATTGCCGAGCCGGCCATGGCCGCATCCACGTGCATCCACAGGCCGTGCGGTTTGGCGACGCGAGCGATGGCCGCAAGCGGATCGAGCGCCGTCGACGTCGTGGTGCCCGTGGTCGCCACCACGGCGCAGGGACGATTCCCCCGCTTGATGTCTTCGTCGATCAGCGTGGCCAGCGCTTCAGCGTTCATCGCGAAGGACGCGTCCTGCGGGACGATTCGCACGTTGTCTTTGCCGAAGCCGGCAAGCAGCGCCGCCTTTTCAACGGAGCTGTGACTGTGCGCCGAGCAGTAGACGATGAGCGGCCGGGTCTCGGCTTGCAGACCGCCGCGGCCGATGCTGAACTGCGAGGTCCGTTCGCGCGCGCATAGCAGCGCCACCAGCGTGCTCGTCGACGCGGTGTCGTTGATCACGCCACTCCAATGATCGGACAGCCCCAGCATCTGCCGCATCCAGTCGACAACGACTTCTTCGACTTCGGTCAGGGAGGGACTCGACTGCCACGCCAGGCCGATCACGCCCAACCCAGAGCTGACGTAATCGCCAAGCAGGCTGGCAAACATCGCGTTGGAGGGGAAGTACCCGAAGAAGCGTGGATGCTGCCACGTAGTGATGCCCGGCAGCACCACCCGATCGAGGTCGCCGATGATGTCATCGATCGATTCGGGAGCGACGGGCGGCGACGTCGGCAGCTGCGCCTTGATCTCGCCAGGCGCCGTCTGCGCCATCACCGGTCGCGATTCAACCGTTGCGCGGTAGTCCGCGATCCAGTCGATGATGCGATGACCCGCTTTCCGAAACTCGTCTGCGTTCATGTGATCGCCTGATCGCCTGCTTGGCCCGATGACCTGCTGGCCTGATGACCCGATGGCCCGATGGCCCTGATGGCCTAGTTCTCGAGCCGCTCCATCACGAGCATCAATACCCGGTGCACGACCTGTTCGATCGGCATCTCGGTCGTATCGATGTAGATCGCATCGTCGGCCTTCGCGAGCGGCGCCACGGCACGCGTGGAGTCAGCCGTGTCGCGCGCGAGCAACGCGCTCTGCACGTTCGCGAGGCTGCCCTGGTTGCCGGTGTGCGCGGGATCGGCGGCACGCCGCCGGGCGCGTTCTTCCGCTGAGGCATCGATGTAGAACTTCATGTGCGCGTGCGGGAACACGACCGTGCCGATGTCGCGCCCCTCCATCACCACGCCGCCGCCGGCGCCCATGTCGCGCTGCTGCTGCACCAGCACTTCGCGCACATGCACCAGTCGCGCCACCGAGGCCGCCGCCTTGTCGATCTCCGGAGTCCGGATCGCGCGCGTCACGTCGTGGCCGTCGATGGTGATGCTGCCATTCTCCTGGCGATAGACCGCGCGGCCGGCAAGCGCCGCCACGCGCGCGTCGTCGTCGAGCGGCACACCGTCCTGCAGCGCCTTCCACGCCACGGCCCGATACATCGCGCCGGTATCGACATGTTTGTAGCCAAGGCGCTCGGCGAGCGTACGAGCAAGGGTGCCCTTGCCCGCGCCCGACGGGCCATCAATCGCAATCACCAATTTCTTCAAAGGTTCACCACGACGGTCACGACGCAGATTAGCAGTGAACCAGTGTACCATCCGGAGGTGCATTTGACCCGCCGCGGCAAGGCGGCCCTCATCCTCGCGGCCATCGTCGCAGCCTTCGCTTTCATCGGACTTCCGTATCTCGATGCCGTCGGCTTCATCATTCGCGCCGCGGATCTGCCTGGCACGCCGGCCACGATCGCCGGCTGGCGTGCGCGCGCCTACACACGCGAGGCGGAGTTCACCGTGCCGACCCGCGCGGGAGCGATTCCAGCCCGCTACTACCATCCATCGGGCAGCGTGCGGCGCACGCTGCTGTTGATTCCGGGCGTGCATCGTGACGGCATCAACGAATCACGGCTGGTCGGCCTCGCCGAGGATTTTGCGGCCACAGGGTACGGCGTCGTGACCGTCGCCGCGCCTGACTTGCAGCGCTACAAGATCACGCCTGAAGTGACGGACGTGATCGAGGACGCCGCCAAGTGGACGAGCGACCAGCCGCAGTATCGGACCGACGGCAAGATCGGCATTGTCGGCATCAGCTTTTCCGGCGGACTGTCGATCGTCGCCGCCGGACGCGATTCGATCAAGGATCGCGTTGCGTTCGTCATGTCGTTCGGCGGGCACGGCGATCTCGCGCGCGCGATGCATTACCTCACCTCCGGGCAGGTGCTCGGCGACCTCGAAGAGGCGAAGCGGAGTTCCGCGGTCGTCGGCGCGGCGCACGTGAGCGTCCACCCGCCGCATGACTACGGCCTCGCCGTGGTGCTGCTGAACCTCGCAGACCGCGTCGTGCCGGCCGATCAAGTCGCGGCGCTCTCGAAAGGCATCGACGGGTTCCTCCTCGCGTCTTCGCTCGCAGTCACGGATCCGCCGAAAGCGGTTCCGGTGTTCGAAGAGATGAAGAGATACCAGGAGACACTGCCCGAGCCATCGCGAACCTACATGCAGTACGTGAACGACCGGTCCGTCGACAAGCTCGGACCGATCCTGTTGCCGGTGGCCGATGCGCTCGCGAACCACCCAGCCATGCCGACGCTCTCGCCCGAGCGCGCGACGCCGCCGAAGGCGCCGATCTTCCTGCTCCACGGCGTCGACGACAACGTGATTCCCTCCGTGGAGACAGTGCTGCTCGCCGAACACTTGAAGGGCAAAGCCGAGGTCCACGGACTACTGAGCGGGTTGATTACGCATGCGGAAGTGAACCGCACTGCGACGTCCACCGAAGTGTGGCGTCTCGCCTCGTTCTGGCGGGAGATAATGAGGCAGTAGGCCTCAGGATCACGACGTGATTGTTCGACTCCAGAAAATTCTCTCCGCGTCCGGCGTCGCCTCGCGGCGCGCCTCCGAGCAGCTGATTCTCGAAGGCCGCGTCATGGTCAACGGCGAGACCGTGCGCGAACTTGGCAGCAAGGCGGATCCTGACAAGGACGTCATCAAGGTGGACGGACGCCGCATCAAGACCGCGGCGATCACGCATCGCTACATCGCGCTCTACAAGCCGAAGGGGTACGTCACGACGCGGAAGGATCCCGAAGGCCGCAAGACGGTGATGGACCTGGTTGGCGAGGGGTCCTACATTTACCCCGTCGGCCGCCTCGATTACGACTCCGAAGGCCTGCTGCTGATGACGACCGATGGCGACCTTGCCGCTCGGCTGATGCATCCGCGTCATGAGGTGGAAAAAGAATACGAGGCGATCGTCATGGGCGCCCCCGACCAACGTGCGGTCGAAAAGCTGCGCAAAGGGGTCTTCATCGAAGGGGGACGCACCTCCCCTGCCCACGTCCGGGTCGGGACCACCGTACGAGCGGGCCGGCCGACGACGCTCTTGAACATCACGATCCACGAAGGGCGAAACCGCCAGATCCGAAACATGTGCAGCGCCGTCGGCCTGCCGGTGCGGGATTTGCGCCGGATTCGCATGGGTCCCATCACCCTTGGCCGCCTCAAGCCGGGTCAATGGCGGGACCTGACACCGGCGGAAGTCCGCCGCCTCAAGGCCCCCCAGTCGCGGGCCGGGGCGCCGCCAACCCGCCGTGACGTCTAGACGCAAATTCCGTCCCAAAATCCGCTATGATTGCGTCCGCTCGACGTCCCTCTGGACGCCCTGAGCCTGTCGAAGGGCGCGGTTCGACCCGGGAAGGGGTTGGGCCAGACTCGTCGCATTTCCCAGTTTGTAGGAGCAAAAACGCATGAAGCGAATCGCAATTCGGGTCGTGCCGGCCGTGGTGCTGCTCGTCGCGGTCTACGCGTGGGTCGCCCCGCTCGTGTCCGGACAGGCCAGCCCGATGCCGAGCACGAAAAACGGCGAATGGCCGATGTACACCGCGGACCTTCGCGGATCGAAGTACTCGCCGCTCGACCAGATCAACGGCACCAACTTCAGCAAGATGGAAGTCGCGTGGCGCTTGAAGACCGATAACTTCGGTCCGCGCCCCGAGACGAAGCTCGAAGGCACGCCCATCATGGTGAAGGGCATGGTGTATGCGACCGCTGGTACCCGCCGTGCCGTCGTCGCGTTGAACGGCGCCACCGGTGAGATCAAGTGGACCTACAGCATGGACGAGGGCGAGCGCGCCACGCGCTGGGCGCCGCGCCAGCTCTCGGGCCGCGGTCTCTCCTACTGGACCGACGGCAAGGGCGACGATCGCGTCGTCTACGTCACGACCGGCTACCGCCTGGTGTCGCTTAATGCGAAGACCGGCCAGCCCGTCGCCGGCTTCGGCACCAACGGTGTCGTGGACCTCAAGCAAGGCATCATGATCAACGGCAAGCAGGCCGACCTCGAGAAGTCGGAAATCGGCTTGCACTCGACGCCGACCATCGTCGGCGACGTGATCCTCGTCGGCTCGTCGATGTTCGAAGGCCTCGGCTACGTGTACGCGACCAACGTGCAGGGCCAGGCGCGCGCGTTCGACGCCCGCACCGGCAAGCTGCTGTGGTCGTTCCACGGCATCCCGCGCCGCGGAGAATTCGGCTTCGACACGTGGAAGAACGAATCGGCCGGCTACACCGGAAACAACGGCGTGTGGACGCAGATCACCGCCGACCCCGAGCTCGGCATCGTCTACCTGCCGGTCGAGACGCCGACCATCGATGAATACGGCGGCAACCGCCCCGGCGACAACCTGTTCGCCGAGTCGCTCGTTGCGGTCGACCTGAAGACGGGCGTCCGCAAGTGGCACTTCCAGTTCGTGCATCACCCGCTGTGGGATCACGACATGTCATCGGCGCCGCTGCTGATCGACACGACCATCGATGGCAAGCCGCGCAAGATCGTCGCCGTGCCGTCCAAGCAGGGTTGGCTCTACTGCTTCGATCGTCTCACCGGTCAGCCGATCTGGCCGATCGAGGAACGTCCGGTGCCGCAGTCGACGATGAAGTACGAGGAGACGGCGAAGACGCAGCCGTTCCCGACCAAGCCGGTGCCTTACGGCCGCACCTACGTCGCTGAAAACGACCTCATCGACTTCACGCCCGCCCTGCGCAAGCAGGCGCTCGAGAACCTGAAGTTCTTCCGCTGGGAGCCGACGCCGTACGTGCCGCCCACGGGTCCCGAGTCGAAGTTCCTCGGCTCGATCAACATCGCCAACACGACCGGCAACACCAACTGGCCGGGCGCCGGCTTCGACGTCGAGACGGGCATCTTCTACAGCCACGCGCACAATTCGGCGGTGACCGTCGGCCACTACGACGAGGAAGAGTTCTCGAAGGTCTCGCCCGAGAACAAGGGCAACCGCACGCCGCGCTGGGAAGCAGAGCCGGACTACGGTCGTCCGCGTGCACCGGGTGCTGCACCGGCGGGTCCGGCATTCGGTGGCAACGAAGGCCGCCGCAAGCTGGGTGAGGGTCTCGAGGGCCTGCCGATCGTGAAGCCGCCATACGGCGTGCTGTCGGCGATCGACCTGAAGAACCCAGACAAGCTGTTGTTCCAGGTGCCGCACGGCGACACCCCGGACAACATCAAGAACCACCCGCTCCTCAAGGGCATGAACATCCCGAAGACGGGCCAGCCCGGCAACGAGGGCGTGTTGATCACCAAGACGATGGTGGTGGTCGGCGATCCGCAGGTCACGACCAAGGACGGTCAGCGCGGCGCGTCGGTGCGCGCCTACGACAAGATGACCGGCGAGCAGATCGGTGAGGTCCGCGTGCCGGCTCCGGTGCTCGGCATGCCGATGACCTACATGCTCGACGGCCGTCAGTACATCATCGTCGGCGTGAGCGGTGGCAACTACACCGGCGAGTACATCGCGTTCCGCCTCCCGCAGGCGGAGGCGCCGCGTCGCCCGACCGGCGGCCAGTAAGCTCGAGCACTGACGCTCGACACGAACGGGACGGATCCGCAAGGGTCCGTCCCGTGTTTGTTTGTGCGGGGATCAGCGAACGGTCACGTGATCGCCGGGCCGGCGATGCGAGCCTTCAGGCGTATCGAGCAAGGCTTCCAATTCACCAAACGCATCTCCGCTGGTGAAAGGAACCGCGGGCGTGTTGCGCCTGGCGGGCGGCCGCACGCCGGATTTCTGACGCGGCGCCGGCGCGTGAACCACGAGTTGCGCCTGCTCGCGGCGCGTCCAGATCGACAGGATGAGGCCAACGGCAAGCCAGACGCCCCACTGCGCTGCCAGCAGCGGCGGCACGTCGAGCAACAAGGACATCAGGTCGTTGATCAGCATGTGGTTCGTCATGGCACCCAACTAAATCCGTCCTGGTTTCCGAGCGAGTATTTCGTCAGCAGCGACTCAAAGATCGGCGCCCGTACGGCTTCGCCGGCCATGGCTGCGCGCAACGATTGGTCGATGTTCGTGCCCTCGTCCTCGCTGAGCACGAGGATGATGACGACGCGCCGCTGCGTGGAGGTATCGTCGCTGCCCTCCGGCGCGTGATGCCCGACATTCAGCTTGCGGACCGGGATCGGACGATCGAGCGCTTCGCGCACCCACGCCGCGATGCGATCGGCACGGCGCGCGGCGCGCCGCTCTTCCTGCGCCCGGCCCTCGGCAAATGACACGCCGACCGGAATCTCCTCGGAGCTCGCGCCGACGCAGATGATCTCCCTGGCGGAGTTCAGCACGGCCTTCATTTCCGGCGTGAACTGCGGACGCTTCCCGGAATCAACCGCGTCGTATGAATTGATGCGCCAGCGAAACTCGTCGCTGAACAGCATGATGCGGAACGAAGCCCGCCGGCCTTGCGCGTCAGGGACATTGCGGACGATGTCTTCCTTCACGACTTCCGGGGGTGGAGGGATGATCAGCCAGGCGGCGCGAACCGTACCGGCCGTGGCGCCCATCAACCACGCGCCTGCGACCACCCACACGGCGGTCGTGGCGTAGCGTGCGTACCTGCTGACGGTCAGGCTCATCACCACCGCCGCGCTGCAGATCCATTGCCATCAGCAAACAGGCCGAATTCCGCCAACCTGGCCGCAGCGGCATGACAGAATCGTAATCACGGTGACTAGAACCGCGTGGCGGGCTTCGCGCTAGGCGCGATGACCGGACCGGGCATCTAATACCTGTGGTGATGACGCAACCGACCTACCCTGCCGCCGCCAATGTCGCCAGCGCCGTGCAGGACCACTTCACGCGACACATTGCGACCGCTCGCGCACTGAATGGCGGCGTCATTCCCGCGGCGCTCGCCAACGTGGAAGGGCCGCCTCCGCACGCGGTCGCGGCGATCATCGACGCGGCGTTCTGGGCGAGCCTTCGCCGCGAGGAAGGCCACGCGCCGAAAATCTCGCTGGCGTTCCTGTCGCCGGACGAGGCGCAACATGCTCTCACTTTCGCGGCGCACCTCCCCCTGTCGCCATCGGTGTTGTCGAAGGTAGCGCCCGCCGTCGAGCGCCCCGGCATCCACCTCGGGATCTGGCGGGACGGCGACGACTATTGTGTGTGGGGGACGACGCGGGACGTGCCCGCCTTCTGTCTGGTCGTCGAAGTCGTCGCCTCAGGCTTGATCGTGGTCAAGCATCGCGTCGATCCGTTCGGCAAGTTCGTCAACGTCGCCGTCCTCGAAGGCGACCAGATCAAGATCGTCGACGAACACGTCGGCAACGCGGTCCCCGATTGCCCCGAGCTGGTCGCATCGCTTGCGGGCGCGTTGGAGCATCACACGGCCGCGGGCGTGACGAACGTCCTAATCCAACTGGCGGCATCCATGCGGCAGCACGCGCGCGGCGGCGCCTTGCTCGTCGTCCCGGCCGACAACGATGGCTGGCGCGATTCGATCGTGTCGCCGGTTCTGTATGCGATCGATCCGCCGTACTCGGAGCTCTCGCGGCTCGTGAACATGAAGCAGGCCGATGCCGATGACGTGAAACGCGCAGTCGATGCGCTCGCCGGGCTGACGGCCGTTGACGGCGCCACGATCATCAACGATCGCTACGACCTGCTCGCCTTCGGCGCCAAGATCGCGCGGCGGCGCGGCAGCCCTCCGGTGGAGGCCATCAACGTGACCGAACCTGTCGAGGGCAGCGCGCCGACGACGGCGACGCCGGCGCAGCTGGGCGGCACGCGGCACATGTCCGCCGCGCAATTCGTCCACGATCAACGGGACGCGATGGCGCTCGTGGCATCGCAGGACGGCCGCTTCACGATCTTCAAGTGGTCGCCGTGCGAAAATCTCGTCCACGCGCACCGGGTGGATGCGCTGCTGCTCTGAAAAAACTAAAGATTGGGTGAATCCTTGATTCCTTGATTGTTGGGCGATTTCAAATCTGCGATCGCTAAATCACCCAACAGTCGGTCAATCAAGGAATCTTCATTCTTCAATACCGCCATTGGGAATGTCGCCTTC
>CAZBYY010000090.1:0-11854 GCA_964495855.1 uncultured Acidobacterium sp.
CGTTGCGCGACGTCGGCCAGAACCACCTGCTGCAGATGCTCGCACTCGTGACGATGGACCAGCCCGAGTCGCTCGACGCGGGCGACATCCGAGACGCACGGGCCGCACTGATCGAATCGCTCGCGCCGCCGACCGTCGCCGAGACGACGTCACCGGAGCCAATGCCGGTCGCCGCGACCACGAGACCCGGGCCGGCCAACTTCAGAAAACTGACTGAGGGTTTGCTCTGATTCATTCAATGCACCACGGAGACACCGAAAGCACGGAGCATATCTTCCCAAATGCAGTTTTGCATTGGAAAAACGTGCTCCGTGTCTGCCGTGTCTCCGTGGCGTGTTACGCGAAGGGCTTGTCGATCGAGGGGCTCGGTTGTGAGAAGAACGTCGCGCCCGATTCCGTCACGTAGAGGCAATCCTCCAGGCGGATGCCGAACTCGCCGTAGATGGCGATCATCGGCTCGTCGCTGAAGCACATGCCGGGCGCGAGCGGCGTCTTGTTGCCGCGAACGAAGTTCGTCCACTCGTGGCCGTCGAGGCCGATGCCGTGGCCGGTGCGATGGGGGAGACCCGGCACCTTGTAGTCGGGACCGAAGCCCGCATCGGTGATCACCTTGCGCGCCGCAGCATCGACCGCTTCGCACGGCACGCCCGGCTTCACGGTGGCGAAGGCCGCGGCCTGGGCTTTCTTTTCGAGCTCCCAGATGTCGATCTGCCGCTGCGAGGCGCGTCCGAACACGGTCGTGCGCGTGATGTCGGACTGGTAGCCCTCGACCGAGCAGCCGCCATCCACCTGGATCACGTCGCCCTCTTTCAGCTTCTGCGGCTCGATGCTGCCATGCGGAAACGCGGTGTACATCCCAAAGCTGACGGAAGCGCTGCCGCCCGGCGCGCCGAGCGCGCGATGCGCCGCCTCGATGTTGGCGCGCAAGTCACCCTGCGTCATCCCTTCCTTGAAAGTCTGGAACGCGGCGCGGAACGCGGCGATCGTGATGTCGCTGGCTTTCTGCATCAGCGCGATTTCCGCGGGGCTCTTGATCATCCGGCAGCCGGCGGTGATCACTTCCGCATCGACGAACTCCGTGCCGGGCGATTCCTTCTTGACGCCGCTGTAGATGAAGTAGCGGAGACGCTCCTCGACGCCGCCGCGCCCGCCGGCGGCGCCGCGATCCTTGATGATGCCGGCGACCTGTTTGTAGGGGCTTTCGTCTTCCTGCCAGATGCGGACTTCGGCGGTCTTGCCGACCAGCTCGCGCGCGCGTTCTTCCTCGAAGCCGGGGCACACCCACGCTGGCTCGCCCTTCTGCGGGATGACGCACACAAACGGCCGCTCGCTCAGGCCCCATCGCACGCCGGTGAAGTAGAACAGGCTCGATCCGCCCTCGAGATAGATCGCGCCGATCTTGTTCTTCGCCATCAGGTCTTGCGCCTTGGCGAGTCGCGCGGCGCGCTCGTCTTTCGAGATGGGCTTGACCTCGCCGGTCATCGACTTGAGCGCGGCGATTGCGGGCGGCACAGTGCTCGCGGACGGAGCCGGAGCCTGCGCTTGCGCGGTTTCAGGGGTGCTCGAGCATGCGGCGGCGCCAAGACCAAGGCCCGCGGCGGTGCTCGTGTGAACGAAGGAGCGGCGGCTAAGTTTCATGGCCGCCATCATAGAGACTTGGGTGCAAAGGTGCAAAGGTGCAAAGGTGCAAAGGTGCAAAGGTGCTGAGTACTCGGGTGCGTAGTGCTGGAGTGCACCGGGCACTCAGCACGCAGCACCTCTGCACCCTTGCACGCTATCTGTGCTTGATGAACGTGCCGCTGCGCAGTTCGTTGAACGCGGTCTGCAACTCCGCCTTGGTGTTCATCACGATCGGGCCGTACCACGCCACCGGCTCTTCGAGCGGGCGGCCGGAGACCAGCAGGAAGCGAATGCCCTCGTCGCCGGCCGTCACCGTGATCTCGTCACCGCTGTCGAACAGCACGAGCGACCGATTCCCCAGCATCGACGGTGTCGCGTCGTCCGACACGCCGACCAGCTCGGTCTGGACAGGCAACGGCTTGGACGAATCCCGGAACGAGCCGGAGCCGGCAAACACATACGCGAATGCATGGCGCGACGCTTCCACGGGAATGCGCTTGGTCCTGTTCGGCGGCACCGAAATGTCGAGGTACCGCGGATCGGCAGCAACGCCTTCCACGGGGCCACGCCGGCCCCAGAAGTCGCCCACAATGACCCGCGCCTTCGTCCCGTCATCGTCGGTGATCTCGGGGATGTCCTTGGCGAGGATGTCCTGGTAGCGCGGGTCGGTCATCTTCAACGACTTCGGCAGGTTCGCCCACAACTGGAAGCCGTGCATGCGGCCGCTGGCGTCGCCCTGCGGCATTTCCTGGTGAAGGATGCCGCTGCCCGCGGTCATCCACTGCACGTCGCCGGCGCCGAGCGAGCCGCGATTGCCGAGGCTGTCGCCGTGCTCGACGGTGCCCGCAAGCACGTAGGTAATGGTCTCGATGCCGCGATGCGGATGCCACGGGAATCCGGCGAGGTAATCCTCGGGACGCTCGTTCCGAAAGTCGTCAAAGAGCAGGAACGGATCGAACTCGCTGGTTTCGCCAAAGCCGAAACCGCGATGCAATTTCACGCCGGCGCCCTCCATCGTGGGAGCGGACTCGACGACGCGCTTGACCGGTCTGAGTGACATGACTATCTATTCCATTGAGGTGGGACGTCTACGAACGTGCCGTTTAGCTTTTTGATGTCGTCACACCCCAGAAGTTTCATCGTACGGATGACGTCGGTGCGCAGGATGTCCACCGTGCGCTGCACGCCCGCCGCTCCAGCTGCCCCCAGGCCATACGCGTAGGCGCGGCCGATCAGGACCGCCTTCGCGCCCATGGCCAGCGCCTTCACGATGTCGCTGCCGCGGCGGATGCCGCCGTCGAGCAGCACGTCGATGCGGCCGTTGACCGCATGCAGCACTTCGGGCAATACGCGGATGGTCGGTGCCACGCCATCAAGCTGGCGCGCGCCGTGGTTGGAGACGACGACCGCTGCGGCACCGGCGTCGATCGCGCAGCGCGCATCATCCGCGGTGTGCACGCCCTTGGCGACGATCGGGCCGCCCCAGGCTTTCTTGATCCAGGCGAAGTCCTCCCACGATGTCATCGACGCTTCGAGCGCGGCGCCGACATCGGCGTAGCCCATCGGCGCGCCGTTGATGACGATGTTCGGGAAACTCATCAGGCCGCCGTCGCCGAAGTACTCGCGGAGCCATCGCGGCTTGGCGATCATCTGGCCGAGGTACGGCACGGTCGACAGGTCGCGCGCGAGCAGTTCCTTGACGCCGTTGCGCGAGTCGCGCTCGCGCATGCCGGCGACCGGCGTATCGATCGTGACGACGAGGGCCTTGTAGCCGCACGCTTTCGCGCGATCGATCGCTTTCATCGCAACGTCGCGTCCGCCGACGAGGTAGAGCTGATACCACGCATCGCCGCGCGTGGCAGCCTTCACGTTCTCCATCGTGCAGCCGCTGAGCGTGGACAGCGTGTAGATCGTGCCCGCGTTGCCCGCGACGGAGGCCGCGACCTCCTCGCCTTTGGGATAAAACATGCGGCTGCTGCCGACGGGCGCGAAGATGAAGGGCACATCGATTGCGACGCCAAGCACGGTCGTCGACGTGTCGACCTTGGCGGTGGCCACCGCCGATCGCGGACGGAACATCACATCCTCGAACGCGCGCATGTTCTCGCGCAGCGTCCATTCACGCTCGGCACCGCCGTCGATGTAATCAAAGACCATGCGCGGCAGGCGGCGCATGGCCATCAGGCGGAGATCGGCAATGTTGACGGCGCTGGAGACGGCGGAAGACATGTGCACCGATTGTAGGTCAATCCGGCCGGCGCCGGTACCGGGTCGCGTGTTCAGCGCGCGCGCTGATACAGGTAATGACGGCCGTTCGTGCCGATCAGCACGAGCGCGTCTGATTCCACGGCGCCGCGATGGATGAAGAAGTCGCCCCGGGAACTGTCGTCCAGGAAGTGCGGCACGTCTGGTGCAAGATCATGGCGCGCGCCGATCAGGTGGTCCGCCACGAAGATCTCGGATCGCGTCCAGGCACCGCGGTAGATCATCTGCCCCTTAAGCTCCGACTTATGTGCGAGCAACAAACCCTGTTCCGATCGGGCAAGGTCACGGCGGTTGAACGAGTGCCAGACGATGCGAGATTCGGCCACGCCGGCAGCGAGGACAACGATCGCTACGACGATGGCTCGTTTCACGCCGGTCGTGCTGCGCATGGCGTGTACCACCACTGCACCCACGCCGATTGCCAGGAATGGAAGCAGCGGCGTGGCATACCACGTCGTCTTCGTCTGCATCATCGTCGGCACCAGGAACAGCACCAGCGCCGAGACCGCGACCAGCGGCGAGGATGCACGCCAGGAGCGCCGCGTCAGCCAGTCGCGGACTTGGGTGGCTTGCGGCAGGCGCAACAGAAAGATCAGCACGGCCGCGGCGATCCAGTCGTACTGATACTTCTGCAGCGTGTCGAGATAGAAGAAGATCGACCCGGGATGTCCCTCGAGTTCTGAGAGCGCGTGGTTGAGGGCGTCCTGCACGAGCATCACGTGAAAGAACGCCCCGCCGTCAATCGACCAGCGCGCCAGCGCCCACGCACCGGCAAGAATGGCGGTGATCGCGACCGTGATCGCGATGAGCCGGAGCGTCAAGAGCTTTCGCAGCCTGACCCACGCGCCGACGACAAGGACGGCGAACAGCAACAGCGCGCCGAAACCGCGCAGCAAGAATGCCGCGGCGAGGAACACGCCGACGAGCGGGAACAGCGTTGGCCGCTGCGACGCAGACCAGATCGTGACGATGGTCGCGAGGGTCAATAGCGCGAACAACGCATCGGGGTTGGCGGTCCGGCCCGAGTGGACGTAGAAGAACGCAAAGCTGGTCGAGAGGACGAGCCCGGCCATCAGCGCCAGGCCTTCGCTGTAGGCGCGCCGCAGCCATAGCATCAGCAGCAGCACCGTCAGCACCGCGGCGGTGGCAGAGGGCAGGCGCATCGACGTGATGCTGACGCCGAAGACCTTGTACGACAACGCGATGAGCCACACGTTCAGGGGCGGTTTGGCGTTGTAGTAATCGATCTGCCCGTTGAACGTCGTTGCGACCCAGTTGCCGCTGTTCACCATTTCAGCGGCCGACGTGGCATACAGCGACTCATCCCACTCGGTGACCGTTTCCGATCCCAGCCGGGCAAAACCGTTGAAGCCCGCCAGGCAAAGTACGAGCGCCGCCCGTAAGAAGAATCGCCGAGGCAGGGGGGGCTTGGTCGCGTGCATGAGGGGCGCGTGAATAAATATCACCGCCTGCATCGGCATGTCATCAGGAAAGCGAGGATGGCGTCTCGGCCTGTCGCCTATACTCCACGCATGCGTTCACTGTCCTTGTTTCTCCTCGTGGTCATCGCAAGTGCGACCGTCAGCGCGGCGCCGTCCAGCGAGGTGATGCGCGTGCGGGAATGGCGGTCGGCCCACGAGCGCCAGGTCCTTGGCGAGCTCATGCAGCTCGTCGCGCTGCCAAGCATCGCTTCGAACAAGAGCGACATCGCGAAGATCGCCGATGCGCTGACGACGATGTTCGAAAAGCGCGGCTTCGCGATAAAGCGCATCGCCACGCCCGGCTCGCCCGTGCTGGTTGGCGAAAAGACGGCGGCGCCATCGCGGGGCACGCTCGCCATCTACATCCATTACGACGGCCAGCCGACGGAGGCGAAAGACTGGACGATCGGGCAGCCGTTTACGCCGACGTCGTACTTGAACGGCGCGAAGATCGATGTGCTCGCCGGCTCGGGTCCCGTCAACCCTGAGACGCGCATTTATGGCCGCGCGGTGGCGGACGACAAGGCGCCGATCATCGCCCTGCTCGCGGCGATCGACGGGCTGGCGGATGCGAAGATCGCGCTGCCGTGGACGCTGCGCGTCGTGCTCGACGGTGAGGAAGAAGCCGGATCGCCGAATTTCGAGGCCGCGATGCTCGCAAACGCGTCAGCCGTGCGCGGCGACCTCGCGCTGATCGTCGACAGTCCGCGCCACCCGAGCAACCTGCCGACGGTGTTCTACGGCAGCCGCGGCCTCACCGGCGCGGAGATCACGATCTACGGTGCGACCGGCGATCTTCACAGCGGCAACTACGGCAACTTCGCGCCCGATCCCGCCATGGCGCTGGCCAAGCTGTTTGCGTCGATGAAAGACGAGAAGGGCAACGTCACCATCAAGAATTTCTATGACGATGTCGTGCCGCTCACCGCGAGCGAGCGCCGCGCGATCGACGAGATTCCGAACGTCGACCAGAAGCTGCTCGAGCAGTTTGGCGTCGCTCAGGCCGAACATCCAGACAGCCGCATCGAGCTCCAGCACAATCGCCCAACCTTGAGCGTGGTCGGCTTACAGAGCGGCACCGTTGGACCCGGCGCGCGAAACGCCATCTCGGCGCAGGCCACCGGCCGCGTCGAGATTCGCCTCGTCAACGGTCTCGACCCGAAGAAGCAGTACGATCGCCTGCTCGCCCACATCCGCGAGCAGGGCTACCTGATCGTCGATGCGCCGCCGACGATGGAGATGCGGCGGAAGAATCCGAGGATCGCGAAGGTGACGATGCAGGGGGGCGGGTTCCCGATCGGCAAGGGCTCGATGGACGATCCCCGGACGGCGATGGCCGCCAATGCGATCCGCTCGCTCGATCAGCGGCTCGTGCAGATGCCGACGATCGGCGGCAGCCTGCCGTTCTCGACTTTCAGCAGCGCGTTGAAGCTACCGACGATCGGCCTTGCGGTGGTGAACTTCGACAACAACCAGCACGCGGTGAACGAAAACCTGCGCGTCGGTCATTTGTGGGAAGCGATCGATATCTTCGCGGCGCTCATCACGATGGTGCATTAGTGCAAGGGTGCTAGGGTGCTAGGGTGCTGCGTGCGTAGTGGGCACCGCGTACCGCTTACCGCGCACCTAGCAGTTAGCACTACTGCACTCTTGCACCTAGGCACCAGCGAAGGCTGTGAGCGTTTGTTCGATGACGTTGACGGCCTTCCAATACTCGTCGACCGGGAGATGTTCGTTCGGCGTGTGATCGAGTGAGCTGTCGCCGGGGCCGTACGCCACGATTGGGCATTGCCATACCGGTCCGACCACGTTCATGTCGCTCGTGCCGGTCTTCAGCACGAAGCCGAGTTTCTCCGACGGCTCGACCGATCTCAGGCCCGCCAGGAAGCTCCTCACGAGCGCGTTGTTGCGATCGCCTTTCCACGGCTTCTCGATACCTCTGAACTTCAGAGTGAATTTTGTCTTACCTGAGGCCTGGTGCCCGAGGCCTGAGGCCTGTTCCTCCAGCTCCTTCATGAAGCCTTCGGCATCAAACCCCACCGGAAGCCGCCACGCGAATTGACCGTCCACCATGTCGTGCATCTGCTCGTTCGTGGAGGTGATGAATCGACGGAGGCTGGGGCTCAGCTGATCGAAGACCTTGTCCTTGCCTTCGTTGACGCGCGCGGCGTGTGCCGTGACCCAGTTCCAGAAGTCAACGACCACCGAGGCGACGCTCGCATCCGGACCGGCGGTGTGCGCCATCGGCTGATCGGCGGTAAAGTCGAGCAGCAGGCGGCCCTTATAGCCGAGCGTGACGCGATTCCAGTGGCTGGGCTCGCCGATGATGCACGCGGTCGGCAGGACATCGTTCTTGCCGTCGAAACGCGATGCGATGAAGCGCGCGCCCTTGCTCGTCGCCGCCTCTTCCTCCACCGCACCGACCACCACGATACGGACAGCGGCGGCTTTCGCCGCCGCTGAACCGAAGCGGGCGGCGCCGGCGACGAACGTGGCGAGCGGTCCCTTCGCATCGACGCTGCCGCGTCCGTAGAGTTGCCCGTCTTCGATCCGAACGGGAATGTTGCCCGGGACGGTGTCGATGTGTCCGAGCAGCACGAGCGTGCGCGACGCGTCTGGATCCCCGAGCTCGCCAACGGCGTTGCCGGCGTCATCGACGAAGGCGCGATCGTACCCGGCGGCGCGCATCTGTTCCGCCAGCCACGCCGAGGCCGCGGCTTCCTGGCGCGAGACGGACGGGATCGCGACCAGGCCGCGCACGAGCTCGATCGCCGCCGCTCGATCCATCAGGCCTTCAACTCCTTGATCGCTTTCGCGATTGCCTGCACGCCGTAGTCGATCTCTTTTTCCGTGATGACGAGCGGCGGCAGCAGTCGCAGCACCGTCGCGCCCGCGGGCAACGCGATCACGCCGTGATTCAGCATCAAGCTCTTGAGCACCGGCGCCACCTTGGTGCGGAGTTCAACGGCGATCATCAAGCCGAGTCCGCGGATCTCACGGACCATCGGCAAGCCCTCGAGTGCGCCGCGCAACTGGTTGCGCATGTTCGCGCCAAGCATGCCGCTGCGCTTGATGAGGTCTTCATCGCGATAGGCCTCGATGGCCGCGAGGCCCGCTGCGCAGGCGAGCGGCGACCCGCCGAACGTGCTGCCGTGCGCGCCCGGCGTGAGCACCTCGCGAATCGCCTTGGTGTAGGCGAACGCGCCCATCGGAAATCCGCCGCCAAGCCCCTTGGCCATGCACATGATGTCGGGCTCGACACCGGCGTGCTCGATCGCAAACCACTTGCCGGTGCGCCCGAAGCCGGTCTGGATCTCGTCCACGATCAACACCGCGCCGCGTTCCTTGCACACGCGCTGCGCCGTCTTCAAGAAATCCGGCGTGCCGATGTTGACGCCACTCTCACCCTGCACGACTTCGAGAATCACCGCGGCGGTCTGGTCGGTGACGGCTTTGTCGAGCGCCGCCGCGTCGTTGTATTGGACGTGCGTCGTCTCGAACAGCGGGCCGAACCCTTCGCGATACTTCGGCTCCCACGTCACCGACAACGCGCCCATCGTCCGGCCATGAAAACCCTTGGTCGTCGAGACGAATGCGGATCGCTTGGTGAAGAGACGGGCGAACTTCAACGCGCCATCAACCGCTTCGGCGCCGCTGTTGGCGAGAAACACGTGCGGCAGGTACTTCGGCAGCACGTCGACCAGCGCCTTCGCGAACTCGGCGCGCTTGTCGTTGTAGAGATAGTTGGGGCAGAGCGTCAGCGTTTCGGCCTGCGACTGAATCGCGGCCGTGACGCCCGGGTGGCAGTGGCCGAGCATCGCGACGCCCTGGGCGGAGCCGAGGTCGAGGTATTTCTTGTCGTCTTCGTCGAAGACCCAGCAACCTTCACCGCGGGTGATGACGATGTCGCCACGTCGCGCGGTCGTGCCGCCAAGGATCTTCTCTTCGACTTGTGCGTACTTCATGCAATGTGAGTTCCCGCACCGGCGAGCGCGCGGGTGATCGGCTCTTCAACGCGTCCGTCGGCGAAGATTACCTTGCCCACACCTTCGTCGATCGCCTCGACCGCGCCCATGACCTTCTTCTTCATCCGGCCTTCGGCAAACTCCATGAATCGATCCGCCTGGCCCTTCGGGATGTTCGAAATCAACGTCGATTCGTCGGGGAAGTTCCTCAGCAGCCCCACTTGATCGGTCAGGATCACGAGCGCGTCGGCATTGAAGGCGCCCGCGACCATGGCCGCGGCGCGATCGCCGTCGACGTTGATCGCTTCGCCGGCCGTGGAGGATCCGGGAGGCGTCAGGACGGGGAAGTAGCCTCCGCCGATCAACAACTTCAGCAGGTCGACGTTCACCTTCTCGACCGTGCCGGTCCAGTCGTCCCGCAACACCATGCGGCGTCCGTCAACGCGGATGCGCAGCGTGTCCTTGCGGGTGCCTTCGAAGACGCGGCCGTCGAGTCCCGACAGGCCGACGGCGTTGATGCCCTTGGTCTGCAGCTTCTCGACCCACATCTTGTTCAGCTGGCCGCAGTACACCATCTCGAAGATCTCGAGCGTGCGGCGATCGGTCCGACGGCTGACGTGACCCGTCTCGCTCGTCACAAACTGCGCCGGATGCCCAAGCGCTTCGGCGACGGCATTCGTCGTTTGCGCGCCGCCATGCACCAGCAGCAGTTCCGTGCCTTTTGCGCGGAGGCTCACGATGTCGGCAACAACGGCATCGATGTTGAGCGACGTTCCGCCGCCGACTTTGACAACGATCATGAGCGCTCGAGGTCCTTGGAGGTTAGATTGGATGCAGGCCGGGGAAGTCGAGACCGAGTGTCTCGTCCCATCCCATCATCACGTTGGCGCACTGCAGCGCCGTGCCTGCCGCGCCCTTCATCAGGTTGTCGATCGCGCAGAGGCAGACGACGCGATTCGTCCTGGGATCGAACTCAAAACCTACGTCGGCGTAATTGCTGCCGGACAGGATCTTCGGCTCAGGATACCGATAGAGCCCGGTCTTTTCCTTGACGATGCGCACGAACGGCTCGTTGTTGTAAGCCTCGCGAAAGGCCTTCCACACGTCCTTCTCGGCGACGCCGGGCTTCACGAACGCGTGGGCGGTGGCGAGCACGCCGCGCACGTTGTCCACAGCCGTCGCGCTCAAGTGCACGTCGGTCGTGATGTTCCTGAGCTGCAGCGCCTGCAACACTTCAGCGGTGTGCCGGTGCCCCGTCGGCGCAAAGCTGCGCATCACGCCGGCACGTTCCGGGTGATGCGTTGAATCTGCGGATGCCGCCCCGCCTTCGCTGCTCCCGACTTTGACTTCGCAGATGACGCCGCGCGACGGATCGATCAGGCCGGCATTGGCCAGCGGCCAGATCGCCAGCGTCGTCGCCGTCGCATTGCAGCCAACGCCGCTCACGTACTTCGCTGACTTCAGCTCGGCGCGATGCAGCTCCGGCAACCCGTAGACGAACTTCGACAGCCACTGCGGATTCGAATGCGGTTTGCCGTACCACGTGTCGTAGTCAGCGGCATTGCGCAGGCGGAAGTCGGCGCTCAAGTCGACGATGCGATCGGCGAGCGTGGCGAGGTGATCGATGCGGCCCATGGCGCTGCCGTGCGGCAAGCCGAGAAACAGCAGGTCGCATTTCTCGATCGCTTCGGAGCGCACGAACTTCAACTGCGTGCGCTTCCTGAGGTTCGGATGCGTGAAGTGCACGAACTGGCCGTCGAGCCGTTCGCTGGTGACCTGCTTCACCTCGAGATTCGGGTGCGAGAGCGCGAGGCGGAGCAGTTCGCCTCCGGTGTACCCGGATGCGCCGATGATCGAAACCGAAACCATGGTTATGCGGAGGCGCCTTCAGCGAGCGAGACCGTCGCCATGTGGGGGCCTTCGCCCGCCTTCCATCCGTTGGCCGCGTTCCAGCCGCGCCTGGCGACGTCGAGGCAGAAATCCACCATGCGATCCGGAATGTTGACGCCCGTCGGCGCGATGCTGTTGCGGAACTCCATCGTGTAGTTGACTTCGTTCACCAGCAGCCCGCGATCCGGATCCTCGAACAGATCGAGCGCGACGACGCCGCCGCCGCACGCCTTCGCCGCGCGCGTGCAGATGTCGGCGATCTCCGGCGTGATCTGGCAGTTGCTCGAGGAGCCGCCGCGCGCCGTGTTGGTGATCCAGTTCGGCGACGTGCGATAGATCGCGCAGATCGTCTCGGGCCCGACCTGGAAGGCGCGAATGTCGCGGCCCGGCTTCTTCACGTATTCCTGGATGTAGAAAATCGAGTGGTGATAGCTGCCGAGCGTTTCCTTGTGCTCGAGAATCGCTTCCGCCGCATCGCGGTCGTTGACCTTGCTCAACAGCCGTCCCCAGGAGCCGACCGTCGGCTTCAACACCGCGGGATACCCGCGCCGCTCGATTGCTTCGAGCGCGCTCTCCGGCGTGTAGGCGACGAGGGCCTTCGGCTGCGGCACGCCGGCCGCGGCCAGCGCGCTC
>CAZBYY010000091.1:0-11848 GCA_964495855.1 uncultured Acidobacterium sp.
GAGCCTTCGCGACCTGTTCCAGAGCGCGCCGCCTGACGTCGCCGTCGAGATCGACCACACGCATGTGTCGGCCGCACGATTGTCGTGGCGTGGCAACCAGGCGGTCATTGCCGCGCACGCCAGCGAAGCGCTGCCGGAGGGGCTCGTCACGCCGGGCTTGCTGGCACCGAACATCGCCGACGTGCCGGTCGTCTCCCAGGCCGTGTCGCGCGTCTTCGGACAACTGGGCGGCATGCGCCCGTCACGGGTTGCGCTAGTCGTGCCAGACACGGTCGCGAAAGTGTCGCTGCTGCGGCTCGACACGGTACCGGCGAAGGCATCCGACCTGCACGAGATCGTGCGCTGGCAGATCCGCAAGGCTTCGCCGTTTCCTGTCGAACACGCGGCGCTGAGCATTTCGCCTGGCGCGCGCGCGGCCGATGGTGCGTCGGAGTTCGTCGTCGCGCTCTCGCGCTCCGACGTGATCCGCCAGTACGAACAGGCCTGCGTGATGGCCGGTGCGCACCCAGGGCTCGTCGACCTGTCGACCTTTGCGGTGTTGAACGGCATTCTCTCGACGCCGGCACGCACCGGTGACTGGTTGCTCGTGCACGTCACCGATACGTATTTGACACTCGCGGTGATGCGCGACGACACGCTGCTGTTCTTCCGCAATCGCGGTGAGGAAGCCGAGGGCACGCTTGCCGACCTGATCCACCAGACGGCGATGTACTACGAAGATCGCCTCAACGGCGGCGGCTTTGCGCGCGTGATGATCGCCGGTGGCGCGCGGCTGCCGGGCGGCGCGGAGAACGTCCGGCGCGGGCTCGAGGAGCGGCTTGGCGTCGCCGTCGATGCGGTGGATCCGCGCGGCGCCGCGACGCTCCAGGATCGCATCGGTGCCTCGCCCGAGTTGCTCGACTTGCTCGCCCCGCTGGTCGGGATGCTGATGCGCGAGCGGAGGGCCGCGTAGCGATGTTACGCACGAATCTCGCGACGCGCCCGTTCTATAACGATCGCGCCGTCAAGGCGGTCATCGGCGGGCTCGGCCTGGTTGCGATCGTGTTGACGGTCTTCAATGCGACCGAAGTGCTGCGGCTGCAGGGGCAGACCCGTGACGCGCGCGACACCATCAGCCGCAATGACGCGCAGTCGAGCGAGTTGCGCGACAAGGCGGCGGGCATTCGCCGCGCGATCGATGCCTCGAAGTTGCAGGCGGTGCAGGCGGCGGCGCGCGAAGCCAATGCGCTGATCGATCGGCGGACGTTCTCCTGGACGGAGTTGCTCAATCACTTCCAGTCCACCCTGCCCGCTGATGTTCGCATCGGCGGCGTCCTGCCGCAGATCGACGCAGAAGGCCGTCGCGTCGTGCAGATCACGGTGTTCTCCCGCCGCATCGAAGAGATCGAGACCTTCATGGACGCGCTCGAAAAGACCGGCGCGTTCTCCGGCGTCCTGCCGCGCACCGATCGTCCCGAGGACGACGGCACGATCAAGACCGAATTGCAGGCGTACTACACGCCGGTGGCGGAACGGTCGGCGGCAGCTTCACCGGAAATGGCCCCGGGGCAGGCTGGAACGGCGCCGGCAGCGTCTGACACTAGCAAGGACACCTCGAACGGCAACGCCAGTGCAGGACCCGTCGTCGCGACAAAGCCGGCCGCGAAAGGAGAGCGTCGTTGAAAGCGCTCTTCAGTTACCGTGCCGAGGTGCCGCTGACGCACGCCGTCGCCGAGCATCGCCGCTGGCTGGTGCCCGTGGGTGTGCTGCTCGCTGTGAACCTGCTCGTGCTCGTGTTCGTCGTCTTGCCGCTTCGCCAATCGGCAGACTCGACCTCGTCACGTGCCGACGCCTCGGCGCAGGCACTGCGGAATGCGACGACGGAGCTGAAAGGCGCAGAGGCCATTCGCGACGGCCAGGCGCAGGCGGCGAAGGACCTCGACCAGTTCTACGCCGGCGTCCTGCCGCCGGACCTGTCGACGGCGCGGCGAATTACGCACGTGAAGTTCACGCAGCTGGCGCGCACGCACGGTGTGACGTTCCAGGGTGGTGGCACGACGAGCGAAGAGGTCCGAGACTCGACGCTCGAGCGGCTCCGCGTGAGCTACCAGTTGAGCGGCGACTGGGACGACATTCGCCAATTGATCTACGACCTCGAGACCGGGTCGGATTTCGTCGTCATCGACAATGTGCAGCTGACGGACAGCGGCACGCAGAGCGCGTCGCTGTCGTTGTCGCTCGATCTGTCCACCTACTACCGGGTGAAGGACGCGCCGGCACTCAATGGTCGTTGATCGGCGGAAACTGCTGATGGGTGGCGCAGGCGTCGCGGCGATCGTCCTCGTGGCGTGGATGCTATGGCCTTCGTCCCCGTCACCGGCGACACCGTCGGCACCACCTGCGCGTGCGCAGAGTGCGCGGCCGGCGGCAAAGGCCGCTGTGACCGACGTCGGACCGGTGAGTGTGAAGCTCGCGGAATTGAAGGCGACCCGTGAGGAGCCGGGGCAGGGCGAACGGAACCCGTTCCGCTACAAGCCGAGACCGGCGCCGGCGCCGCCCAAACCGGTGATGCCGCCTCCGGTCGGCGAGGCGATTCGGACAGCGCCTCCGGTTCCGGCCGGTCCGCCGCCCCCGCCGCCGATTCCCCTGAAGTTGATCGGCGTGGTGGAACGCGCCAACGGGGTGAAATGGGCAGTGTTGACCGACGGCAAATCGGCGCCGATGTACGGGAAAGACGGCGATATCATCGATGGCCGGTACGTGATCGTGAAGATCGGTACCGAATCGATCGAGATGACACATGCCGATGGACGAGGCCGCCAGGTCATTCGATTGAGCGGTCAATGACAAGGGACTCGATGATTAGGCATTTCGCATCCAGCATTTGCCTCCTCGCTGTCGCCGCGCTCCTGGCGGCGGGCTGTGCGACCGGGCGCGCGTTCGCTCGCGGCGAGGCCGCCGGCAAGGCGGGCGATTGGGAAGCCGCCGTCAGCTTTTATCGACAGGCGCTGCAGGACTATCCCGACCGGCCGGACTACAAGATCGCGCTCGAGCGCGCGATGCTGGCGGCCGCGCGCATGTACGCCGAACGCGGCAAGCAACTCGAAGACGCCGGCCAGCTCGAGGAAGCGCTGCGGGCGTACCGCAAGGCGCAGGAATTCGAGCCGTCGAATCGCCAGCTGAGCGCGCAGGCCGCGCAGATCGAACGAACCATTCGCGATCGGAACGAAGCCAACGCACCGAAGCCCGACATCGACCGCCTGCGCCAGCAGGCGCGCCGGGCCAGCGCCGAGCCGATCCTCAGCCCGTCGAACCCCGAGCCGCTGGTCGTCAACTTCGTCAACACCAGCGTGCGCGACATCCTCACGTTCATCGGCAACTACAGCGGTGTCAACGTCACGTTCGACCGCGACTTCCAGGACCGCACGATCACGCTCAAGCTCGAAGGCGTGTCGCTCGAACAGGCGCTGCAGCAGATCATGATCGCGAACCAGCTATTCTATCGCGTCCTGAACGAACGCACGATCATCGTGGCCGCGGACAACACGCAAAAGCGTACCCAGTACGAAGAGCAGGTGGTGCGCACCTTCTTCGTGTCGCACGCGGACGCGACCGAACTGACGCAGACGCTCGTCCAGCTGATTCGCGTGGCGGGCATGGCCGTGCAGCCGCAGATCGTGCCGAACAAGACGGCCAACACCATCACGATCCGCGCGACGAACCCGGTCGTCCAGATCGCGGAGAAGATCATCGAGGCAAACGACCGGCCCCGCGCCGAGGTGGCGGTCGACGTCCAGATCCTCGAAGTCAGCCGCGAGCGCGCCAAGCGCTACGGCCTCGACCTCGGCAGCTACTCGGCCGCGCTGCAGTTCTCGCCGGAAGCGGCGCCGTCGACCGATTCGAAGCCGTTCAACCTGAACACGATTTCGCGCGGCGTGAGCACCACGGACTTCTACCTGTCCGTGCCGTCCGCCGTGGTCCGCTTCCTGGAAAGCGACTCGTCGACGAAGGTGCTGGCCAAGCCCAACCTGCGCGGCACGGAGGGGCAGAAGCTGTCGTTGAATCTCGGTGAAGACGTGCCGGTGCCAAGCACGACCTTTACGCCGCTCGCCACCGGCGGCGCGGCGGCCAATCCACTCACGTCGTACGGCTACCGCACGATCGGCATCATCGTGGACATGACGCCGCGCGTCACCTACGACGGCGACATCATTCTCGACATCACGATCGAAAACAGCGCCCGCGGCCAGGACACGAACATCGCCGGCCAGAACCTGCCGTCGTTCTCGTCACGCAAGGTGGCCACGCGGCTGCGCCTGCGCGACGGCGAGTCGAACCTGCTCGCCGGGTTGCTGCGCGAAGACGAACGCAAGTCGCTGGTCGGGTTTCCCGGCGTGATGCGCCTGCCGCTCGTGCGGCAGCTGTTCTCGAACAACGATCAAAGCATCAAGCAGACCGACATCGTGATGCTGCTGACACCGCGCATCATCCGCACGCATGAACTCACGGCGCAGAACCTGAGCCCGATCTACATCGGCACGCAGAGCAACATGGCGTTGACGGGACCGCCGGTCACGATTGCCAACGAGGTCGAAGCAACGCCGCAGCCGGCCGCACCGACGACGCCGGGGGTCGCGCTGTCGCCGATCACCGCGAGTGCGTCGCCGACGGCTTCGCCCGCCACACCGGTCCTGCCGGCCGGCAGTTCCCAGCGTCCCGTCGTGCCGCCGGGCAGTTCGCCGATCCCGGGCATGACGACCGCGCCGACGCCCGCACCTGCCGCCGTTCCGCCGGCAGCGGCGACGCCGGCCGCAGCACCGGCACCGGCAGCCCCGGCACCTGCCGCACCTGAACCGGTCACAGCTCCGGCGCCGTCAAATCCGTCGACGTCGTCCAATGCCGCGGCGGCGCCGCAAACGCCGCCGGCCGCTGCCCCGGCGCGGATCACGCTCAGTCCGCCGAGCGAGATGCGTGTCGGCAGCGGACCCTACACTGTACCGATTTCGATCGCCGGGGCCACGCGCCTGTCGACGATCACCTTGTCGATCACCTACAACCCTGCGCTCGTTCGTGTCCGCAATGTCCAGGAAGGCACCTTCATGCGACAGGGCGGCGTGACACCGGCGTTCAACAGCCAGACCGACGAGAAGAGCGGCCGTATCGACATCGTGATCACCAGGGCCGGGGACAAGACCGGCGCGTCCACGTCGGGCTTGCTCGCTGCGTTGCTGGTTGAGCCGCTCACGGCCGGTGCCGGCTCGCTCGGCATGTCCGGGTCGGCAACCGTGCCTGGTGGCGCGGCGGCCGCTCTGCAGTTCCTGCCCGCGGGCATCACGGTCCGTTAGGCCGGAACGGGCCCAGAGAGAGCGTCGTGCGAACCCTCGAACGCGGCTTCACTTTCGTGGAACTGCTGGTCGTGACGACGATCATCTTGATCCTTGCCTCGGCGGTGCAGCCATTGGCGAAGGTGACGATCCAGCGGACGCGCGAGGCCGAGTTGCGGCGCGTACTGCGAGAGATGCGCACCGCGATCGACAAGTTCAAGGATGCCGCCGACGCCGGGCAGATCCCGACGACGGAGCTGAAGGCCAACAGCGAGGGGTATCCGCCGGACCTGCAAACGCTGGTCGACGGCGTGTCGGTCGCCAATGACGCGACGGGACGCAAATTGAAGTTCCTGCGGAAGATTCCGGTCGATCCGACGACCGGCAAGGACGAGTGGGGCCTGCGCGCCTACCAGGACAAGCCTGACTCCACGTCGTGGGGCGGGCAGAACGTCTATGACGTGTATTCCAAGAACCAGGGCACGGCACTCGATGGCACCAAATACAAAGACTGGTAAACCGACTGCCGGATGCCGGAGGCCCAATGCCGGCTTCACGATCATCGAACTGATCGTGGTCATGACGATCATCGTCGTGCTGGCGAGCGTCGCCATGACCCAGTACAAGAACAGCATCACGCGCGCTGAAGAAGCGACGCTCAAGGAAGACCTGTTCCGGATGCGCGACGCGATGGATCAGTACTACGCCGACAAGAACAAGTGGCCGTCAGACCTGAACGAGCTCGTCTCGAGCGGCTACATCCGCGAGATTCCGATCGACCCGATGACGAAGTCGAAGGAAACCTGGCAGACCAAGCAGGCCGAGCCGGATGCGAGCAATCCCTCGTCGACTGGCGGCATCGAGGACGTGCACAGCGGATCGGATCGCACGGCGATCGATGGATCGCGATACTCGGACTGGAACTAGACAGTTGGCAGTTGGCAGTGGACAGTTGCCAGTTGGGTTGACAGTTTCCAGTTAGGTTTCGATTTCGCTAGTTGCAAATGGAAAGGGCCGGCTGCTCGCGCATGCCGGCCCTTTTGCCTTTGGAACTGCGTCCGCGACAGCCAGCCTACGGGCTGACCGTAATCACCAGGATCTTGTTTCCAGTGTTTCCGGCGCTATCGGTTGCAACGGCGGTGAGGACAGCGGTCCCACCGGACTTCGGTGTCCAAGTGAAAGATCCTGCTCCGCCCGAATACAGTTGATCGCCGTCTTGATTCGTCACTCGGATGTTTGTGATGTTTCCAGTGCCGCCGCTGGCGCTAACGGTAAACGCAGCAACCGTACCCGCTTTCACCGTAGTCGTGTCCTGAGTGAAAGTAACCGTAATGGCGCTTGCCCGGTTCACGATTACACCACAGGATGAAGTGCCCTTCTGGCCAGTGATGTCAGTTACCGTCGCGATCACCGTGTATCCGCCGTCAGAGCTGTAGGACTTTAGGAAGCTCTGATCCGCGGTTGGCGCGCCGAGGTTGCGAGACGTGCCATCGCCGAAATCGACCGTCACGTTCGAAATGGGGACCGCCGGGCTACTAGCGGGCTTGAAGGTGAATGAGCCTGGCGAGCCAACGGTGATCGCGGACGACGGGCAGCTCATCGAGAAACCACTCGGGGTGCTTCTAACAACGACGACCGAGATCGTCGTCGACCCGCGTTGCGAATTCGCGTCGATCACAGCGGCTGTCACTGAATAGGTACCGGCTTGCGCGAAGGTGTGCTGAACGGCTGATTCGCTGCCGCTTGCTATCGCGCCAAGCGGCTGCTCACCACTGCCGTCTCCCCAGGTAATCGTTACGTTCTGAATCGGCGCCGACGACGACCCGTTGCCGCTGATCACTGCAGCCGTTGGCTTGAGCGTACAGCTAACTGGTATTCCGGCGGTTCCGTTGCTGCTTGAACCGCAAGAAATCGTAATCGTCGGTGGATTCAGTGCGTTTAATGTGAAGCTCTTGTCCTTACCGGCACCCGCGGCCGCCGTGATTATGGTGGTTCTGTTGGTTGTAAGGCTTACACGCGCCTCACCGTTGGAATCAGTGGTTGCTGAATTCGAGCTGAGCGAACCGAAATCGCTTGAGAAGGTGACAGGAGTGTTGATGATCGGATTACCGCCAGCGTCGAAGAGTGTCGCGATCACTGTCACGGTTCCGCCACTGATGGGAACGTTGACAGGGTCGGTGCGCACGGCAATTCGATCCACGCCTGCGGTGCCAATCTTGACGCTGACACCACCCGCACTGCTGTTGCCCGATCCCGTGCGTGCCGCTCCCGAGAACGCGCTGATGTTCGCGGTGCCGGAAACGGCCCCTGCGAGGAAGGTGACCGTAGCTTTGCCGTTGACGGTTTCGGCCTCGATCGGATCCGTGCGCCCGAGAGACGTTTGAAACGTTACGAGCGTGCCGTTGTGGACCGGAAGACCGGTGACTTCGCTGACGACCGCGGTGATCGTCGCTTGGCCGTTGATCGGAAGGATGTCGCGATCGACGGTCAATGCGATGGTGGAGCCCGTCGGCGACGTGAGCGGCACCCGGTCGCACGCCACCACAATTCCCACCGTCAAGACCGCAATGACCCACAAACGAGTCATAACGGATATGCGTGGAAATGTACGTGCCGGCGCGGCGCCTGAAGGACGTTCGTCAGATTGCACTGAAAGGCCTGATAAGGATAATAGACGCATGGGGTTAGCGGGTCAACCGTTCGACGTTGCTCACGGCAGGCCTTTCGACGTCGCTCGCGGCAGGCACTCTGACCGCGGCTATGCCATGGCAGCGTTGCTGGTGGGGATGAGCGTCATGGCCGTGCTCATGACCGCCTTGCTGCCGGCCTGGACCCACATGGCGACGCGGGAGAAGGAAGAAGAAATGATCTTCCGCGGCAAGCAGTACGCCCGCGCCATCGGCTTGTGGCAGCGCAAATACGCCAACACCCCGCCGCCATCGATCGACATCCTGGTTGAGCAACGCTTTCTCCGCAAGAAATACAAAGACCCGATTACGAAGGACGACTTCCAGCCGATCTACGCCAACCAGGCGCTGCAGCAGGGCATCACCGCGCCGCAAGGCGCCGCCCGGCCCGGGCAACAAAGCGCGACGTTGAGCACTCCCGCGCAGCAATCCACGCAAGCCGGCGTGAACGGCGGCACAACGCCGCAGGGCACGACCGCGCAAGGCGGCATCATCGGCGTCACGTCCAAGAGCAAAGACGCGTCGATCAAGATCTACAACGGCCGCGACCACTACAACGAGTGGGCGTTCGTTTACATTCAGACGGCGCAGCGGCCGAACCAGCCGGGGGGCGCGACCCTCACGCCAGGTGGCGGGTTTGTTCCAGGGCAGGGTCAAGGGCAAGGGCAGGGACGCGGCGGTGCGTTCGGCGGACCGGGGCAAGGCGGAGCGGGAGGACGCGGCAACTTCCAGCAGCCGCCGCCAGGTTTCGGCAATTCGAATCGGCCGCCGATCGGCTCACCCGGCTTCGGTCCCGGCGGTCAGCCGTTTAACCAGCCCAATCCATTCGGTGTGAATCCGCAGCCGCAACCGCAGCCGCAGCCGCAGACCACGCCCGGCGTCAGGCGCCCGCCAGGCCAGTGACGATCGCGTCGTGCAACGCACGACGCACGTCCTGGATGCCTTCGCCTTCGCGTGACGGATGCACGCGATTGGTGAGGATCACCACGTAAAGATCTTTCTTTGCATCGATCCACAACGAGGTCCCGGTAAAGCCGGTGTGTCCAACAGCGGTCGGCGACATGTGCGTGCCGCACGACGAGGTGGGCAGCATCGTGTCGAACCCCAGCGCGCGGGAGCTTCCCGGCACGGTGCTCTTCTTCGAGAAGGCCTCCAGGGCGGACGATCGCATCCACCAGCGAGCAACCGCGCCCACCGCCGCCGCCGTGCCGAACAGCCCGGCGTGCGCCGCAACGCCGCCGAGCGCTTCCGCATTTTCGTCGTGCACGCTGCCGCGCCGTTCCTCGCCGTACTCGGTGTTCTCCGTTGGCGCGATGCGGGGCCATAGCGTGGCCGGCGGATTGAAGCACAACTCGGTGGGGTCGCCGATCTCCCGCGCCAGCCAGGACCTGAACTGATCATCGATCGGCATGCCCGCCGCGGTTTCGAGCGCGAATCCCAACAGCATGAAGCCTGGGTCGCTATAGACGGACGTCGCACGCGGCGCGTACTCGAGCGGCTCTTCGCAGATGGCGGCCTCGAACGACGCGCGGCCACGGCGCGAGCGGTAGTACTGACGATGGCCCGGCAGTCCGGAGGCGTGTTCGAGCAGATCGCGAATCGTGACGACCTGCCGCTCCTCGCCAGTCCACCCTGGAATCCAGTGCCGCACGCGGTCGTTGATGCGCATGCGACCGGTCGCCACTTCACCGGCGACAAGTGGCGTCGTCGCAAGGATCTTGGTGAGTGAAGCCAAATCGTAGATCGTGTCCGCCTCGACGGCCATCGCCGCAGCGTCGTACGTCTGCCGTCCTGCGGCAATCGTCGAGAGTGCGCCGGCGGCGCGGCCGATCTCAATCACCGCGCCGGGGAACACACGCCGGGCAATGGCGCTGTCGAGAATCGGCCGGAGGTTCATGCCGTATGCGGGGGCGTCACTGCGCGCATGCCAACGGCCACCGCGCAGGTCGTGACGGCGCCGATCAACACGTACCACGTGAACGCGATCGGCGTGGCCCACCACACCGCGATCATCACGAGCAGGCCGGCGACCATGCCGGCAAATGTGTCACGCTCGCGCACCGACGGCACGAGCGTGCCCAGCAGGAAGGCGCCAAGTACGGATCCGGACGCAAACGACAGCACGGCCAGGCCCGCGTCGAGGACGGAGCGGTTCATGAACTGCGCGCCGATCGCGACGACGAGTTGCACGACACCCCAGGCCACCGTGGCCTGCTTGGAGACGCGCATCTGGGTGTCTTGATCGGCGTGGGGATTGATGTACGGCAGGTAGAAATCGCTGACCGTCGTCGCCGCCATCGCGTTGAGGGACGGCGACAGCGCCGCCGCCACGATCGCCGCGACGATGAAGCCGGCCAGGCCGTGCCGCAATTCATTGACGACGAAGATCGGCAAGACCTGGTCGGTGCGCGCGAGCGGTTCGGCCAGCGGTGCCTGCTGGTAGAACGCAAACAGCATCACGCCGATGAGCAGGAAGAGCACGAACTGGGCGAACACGATGAAGCCGCTCAGCACCAGGCCCGTCGATGCATCCTTCTGGCTGCGAGCCGACAGCAATCGCTGCACGAGGTACTGATCGGTGCCGTGCGTCGACAGTGTCAATGCGACGCCGCCGAACAGGCCCGCCCATAACGTGTAGGCCTTGGTGAAGTCCCACGACGCATCGATCACGACGAATCGACCCGTCTCGGCGCCGACGCGCATGACCTCGTCCCAGCCGCCGTGAATGCGCATCAGCAACGCGATCGCGACGGCCGACGCCCCGGCGATGTAGACGAACATCTGCACCACGTCGGTCCAGATCACGGCCGACACGCCGCCGCGCATCGTGTAGATGATCATCGCCGCTCCGAGCACGATCACCACCCATGTGACGGGGACCTGCGTCACGATCGCGATCACGAGCGCGGTGGTGAACAGGCGGATGCCGTCGGCCAGCGATCGTGTGATCAGGAAGATCACTGCCGACAGCGTCTTGACGCGCGTGCCGAAGCGGTGCTGCAGCAACTCGTACGACGTGAACAGATCGCCTCGGAAGTAGGCCGGGATGAACAGCAGGCTGACGATCACGCGGCCGATGATGTAGCCGGCGGCCAGCTGCAGGAACGTCATGTTGCCGGCGTAGGCCTGCGCCGGAATGCCGATGAAGGTGAGCGTGCTGGTTTCGGTGGCGACGATCGTGAAGCAGATCGCCCACCAGGGGACGCTGCGATCCGTCAGGAAGTAGTCGCGGGTCGTTTTCTGGAAGCGCGCAAACCACGACCCGAAGGCCGTGATCGCAAGCAGGTAGGCGCCAATGACGGCGTAGTCGATCGCGCTCAGCGACACGCCTGAGAGCTTAACTTACTCGGGAATGTTGGTGGTGCCGAAGGCGGCCCGCCCCAGTTCGCTGACCGTGCCGGCGCCATTCGGCGGCGCGGCGAGCGCGTCGTACGAAAACAGGATCACGCCGGCAACGCCCAGCTTGCCGGCCGTGGCGATGTGCGCCAGGGTCTGCGCCGGAGACAGCTGGTAGGCGCCAACGCCCGCCCACACGGGGCGCGAACCGGCGTATTCGCGCACGGTTGCGATCTGTTTGCGGAAGGTGTCGGCGTCGGTCGTGTAGGCCATCGGGCAGAGCACGTCGATCAGGGATTGTTCGGCCCAGCCGCGCCAATCCTGCATCCGGCTGTCGAACGCGGTCTGCGCATCAGGGACGACGGCGGCGCTGACGACCACACCGGGCCGCGCGCTCTTCACCGCAGAGCGGATCTTGATCACCAGCTCCGTCAGCCGTTCGCGCCGGAAATCGTTCCAGCGAGTGGGGAAGAGGTTGGGGTAGGCGGCAGGGTCCACCGTTTCGCGCGCGGCGGCGTCCTT
>CAZBYY010000092.1:0-11814 GCA_964495855.1 uncultured Acidobacterium sp.
GAAAACGACGACGACACGCATGCGCGCAGAAGTGTAGCGGATCGCGCGAGTCGGCTGCCTGCCGGGTCCATCAACCGGCTATGATTAGAGGTGATTGAAGTTGCGCTCCTGGCTCCTGATCGCAGCGGCCGCCGTCCTCGGTGCCAGTGTCTCCCACCACGTCCTCGCGCAAGGATCCTCGCTGACCGTGGTCTCGCGTGAGGGCCGCAAGCCGCTGCCCATCACGTCGGTGAACAACCAGGACTACGTGGCGGTCGATGACATCAACGGGACCTTTGGCACGGCATCGCGGGAGGATCGGCTCGCCGGCGGGTTGACCATCACTGCCAAGGGCCGCGCGATCGTCCTCACCGAAAACCAGAACGTGGTGTCGGTGGCGGGACGCCTGGTGACGCTGCCGGCGCCGACCGTCCGTCGCGACAACCGCTGGCTCGTGCCGGCGGACTTCCTGCCGCGCGCGCTGTCCATCGCCCTCGACACCCGGCTCGATCTGCGGCGTTCGGCGCGGCTCGTCATCGTCGGCGACATCCGCGTGCCGCGGGTCGTGGCGCGCATCGATGCGGGCGCGACCAACGTGGCCGTCACGCTCGATATCACGCCCAACGCCGAGACGCGCGTGACCGCACAGCCCGGGCGCCTCGTCGTGCAGTTCGACGCCGACGCGCTCGACTTGAGCGTGCCGGCGTTACCGCAACAGGGCTTGGTCACGGCGCTGGCGACCGGCGACTCGCCTTCGACGGTCGTGGTGACGCTTGGCCCGCGCTACGCGTCGCACCGTGTCACGAATACGCAAATCGACGCGGGGTCCGGACGCGTGACGATCGACCTGATGCCGGCGATGACCGACGCTGCGCCGGCGCCGGCCCCCTCGCCCGCACCCGACACGCGCGTCGTCATTCCGACCCAGGCGCCGTCGACGGGCCTGCGCACCGTCGTGATCGATCCGGGTCACGGCGGCGACGAGCTTGGCACGCAGGGCTCAAAGGGCACGCTCGAGAAGGACGTCACGCTCGCGGTCGCGCGACGCCTGCGGTCGCTGATCGAAACGCGGCTCGGCTTGAAGGTGTTCCTCACACGCGAGGACGACCGGACGATGTCGCTCGATGATCGGTCGGCGTTTGCGAACAACCACAAGGCCGATGTGTTCATCAGCATCCACGCCAACTCCGCGGTGCGGCCGGCGCTGAAGGGCGCCGAAGTGTATTACCTCACCGTGGAGCGGGCCGACGCCGAGGCAAGGAAGAAGGCGGAGGAAGGCGGGACCACGTTGCCGGCGCTTGGCGGCGGCAGCCGCGCCATCGACCTGATCCTGTGGGAGACCGCGCAGGCGCGTTATCTCGAGCAGTCGGCGACGCTGGCGGGGTACATCGAACAGACGTTGCGCGGCCGCATCGAGATGAGCCCGCGCGCGATCCAACAGGCGCCGTTCCGCGTGCTGGTCGGCGCCAACATGCCGGCAGCGCTCGTCGAGATCGGCTACCTGTCGAACCCCGACCAGGAAGCGCAGCTGGCCGCGGCCGCCTACCAGGATCAAGTCGCGCAGGCCCTGCTTGACGCGCTCACCAAGTTCCGCGAGTTCCTTGAGCACTAAGATCCGGCTTCGGTGGCAGTCGCTGACCCGGCGTCAGTGGATCACGGTGATCGGCATCGCCGCCGTGGCGATCGTCTTTGCGGTGGCGTTGATGACCGGACTCAGCCGGCTTTTGAGCCGGCCGACGCGCGTCGCACCACCACCGGAAGCATCGTCGATCGTGGCGCCGCCGAATACGCCGACCGTTGCCGTGCCGAAGATCAAGGCGACGTTGTATTTCGCATCTGAAGACGGCTTGACCCTCGTGCCCACCGAACGCGAAGTGCCGCTGGCGGAAGGCGCGATCGCGCAAGCGCGCGCCGTGCTCGAGGCGCAACTCAGCGCCGAGGCCACGCCGCCGCTGCTGTCGACGATCCCGAAAGGCGTGACGCTGCGCGGCATTTTCGTCTCCGAGCGCAACGAGGTCTTCGTTGACCTCGATCCGGCGATTCGCACCGCGCATCCCGGCGGCACGCAGGCCGAGTTGATGACCGTCTACACGATCGTCAATTCGGTGCTCACCAACCTGCCGAACCTGCAGGAGGTAAAAATCCTGATCGGCGGCCAGGAGGCCGATACCCTCGCCGGCCACGTGGACCTGCGGCGGCCCCTGAAAAAGAACGACGCCTTGATCGCCACCAAACAGAACTGAGACGCCACTTACATGACTCGCCTGAACGATCGCGCCCCGAACGAACTTCGCCCCACGACCATCACGCCGGACTTCACGATCCACGCCGAAGGATCGGTGCTGATCGAAGCGGGCCACACGCGCGTCATCTGCACGGCGAGCGTCGAGGACAAGGTGCCGCCGTTCCTGCGAAACAGCGGCAAGGGCTGGGTGACAGCCGAATACGGGATGCTGCCGCGCGCCACCAGCACGCGCTCGACGCGCGAGGCCTCGACCGGCAAGGTCGGCGGCCGGACCATGGAGATCCAGCGGCTGATCGGACGGTCGCTGCGATCGGTGATCGACCTGCCGCAGCTTGGTGAACGGACGATCTCTCTCGATTGCGACGTGATCCAGGCCGACGGCGGTACGCGGTGCGCGTCGATCACCGGCGCGTTCGTCGCGCTGGTCCTCGCGCTCGACAAGGTGAAGCAGAGCGGCCTCATCAAGAGCATTCCGGTGTCCGATTACGTGGCCGCGATCAGCGTCGGCGTCGTCGGCGGCATGCCGCTGCTCGATCTGGCCTACGAGGAAGACTCCAAGGCCGATGTCGACATGAACATCGTCAAGACGAGCGATGGCCGGTTCGTCGAGATCCAGGGAACAGCGGAGGCGGAGCCGTTCAGCGGCGAAGCCCTGACGGGCCTGCTCGCGCTCGCCGACAAAGGCATCACCGATCTCATCGCCAAGCAGCGCGCCGTCGTCGGATCGATCCTTGGCCGATAAGTTACTGATCGCGACCACCAACGCGAACAAACTGCGCGAGATCCGGCCGCTGCTCTCGGGCATCGCGTACGAGCTCGTCACGCTTGCCGACGTGCCGCCGATCGAGGAGCCGGAGGAATCGGCAGCGACGTTCTGGGAGAACGCACGCATCAAAGCGTTGGCGTACGCAGAAGGCTCCGGGCTACTGACGGTCGCGGAGGATTCTGGGCTCGCGGTCGATGCCATGAACGGCGAACCCGGCGTGTATTCCGCGCGGTTCCTCGGTGCAGGCACCAGCTATCCGGATCGCTTCACCGAGATCTTCAAGCGCATTCGCGGCCGCCATCGCGGGGCGCGCTTCGTGACGGCGCTGTGCGTGGCGCGCGGCCGTGAGGTCGTGTTCGAAACGGAAACGTGTGTCGAAGGCGAGATCGCCACTGCGCCCGCGGGCGCGCACGGCTTCGGCTACGACCCGATCTTCTGGTATCCGCCGCTGGCCTGCACAACGGCGCAGCTGCCCGACTCAGAAAAGGCGCAGATCTCGCATCGCGGCCGCGCCTTCCGCGACCTCCGCCGCTGGTTTCAGCGCCAACACAGCCTGACCCGCTAGACCCGCCCGAGCAAACGCAGTTCGTGTTCGAGGGTTTGCGCGAAGCCCTCGTCGATCGGCCGCACCTTGAAGCCGATTTCGCGAACCGCCTTCTCATTCGATCCGAAATACGTCGTCCCTGCGAGCACCCGGAGTGCTTCGGCCGTCAGCGCGGGTGGCAGCGTCGTCACTCGCTGGGCCAGGCCCATCACGGCGGCCATGACGCGCATGGTGCGCGGCCCCGGATGCAGCAGCGGACGCCGCACCTTGGCCTGCGCCGCCCACAGGTCAAAGGCCTCCTCGAACGTGTGGCGCGGACCGGTGATGATGTAGGTCTCACCCGGCTTGCCCTGCTCCATCGCCTGGATGTGTCCGCGTGCGGTGTCCTCGACGTGCGACCAGCAGAAGGCCGTGCGCGCCGGCGTCATCGGCAGACGCCCGCGCAACAGATCGACGAGCGCGGTGCGCATGCCGCTCGTGTCGCCTGGGCCGTAGACCAGGCCGGGCATCACGATCGTGAGCGGCAGGCCCTCCTGCATCTTCGGCAGCGCCACCCGATAGTGCGCGATCCACTTGGTGCGGTCGTAATGACTGATGTGCGGGCCGTCGTAGCGATACGTCTCATCGGGGACGGCGCCCCTGGTATCGGAGAACACTGCGACCGTGCTCGTGTAAACACCGCGCGGGATCTCGAGCGCCCGCATGCAGCGCAACACGTTGCGCGTGCCGTCAACGTTGATGCGATCGGCGAGCGGCTCCTTGACGCCGACCTTGTACCACGCGGCGACGTGGAAGACGCCGTCGACCCCGGTCATCGGCGCCTTCAGCGTCTCGCGCTCGGTGATGTCGCCGGCATGCATCTCCACGCCAAGCGCCTTGAGCATCGTCGCCTTCTCAGGCGAGCGCACGAGCGCCACGACCGTGTGGCCGCGGCTGATCAACTGCTTGACGATCTCTCCGCCGATGAAACCGGTCGCGCCCGTGACGAAGTACTTCGCCATTCCAGATCAACAGCTTAACGCACTGGTCGGCTCCGCTTGCACGGACGCTGCGTTCAACCCCTCGATGAGATCGGCGATCAGATCCTCGTGGTGTTCGATGCCGGGCGAGAGACGGATCAGCGCGTCCGACAGGCCCAGCTCGGCTCGACGCGCCGCCGGGATCGACGCGTGCGTCATGCGCGCGGGATGGCAGATCAACGACTTGACACCGCCCAGGCTCTCGCCAAGCGTGAAGAAGCGCCGGCTCGACACGAACGCGGTGACGGCATCGATGCCGCCTCGCAATTCACAGGACACCATGCCGCCGAAACCCGGGTAGTAGACGCGGGCGACGGCGTCATGGGCGGCGAGCGCGTCGGCGATGCGCCGGGCGTTGTCGGCGTGTCGCTGCATCCGCAGCTCGAGCGTCTTGATGCCGCGCAAGGTCAGCCAGCAATCGAGCGGCGCCGGCACTGCGCCAATCGCATTCTGCAGGAACTTGATGGGCTCGAACACCGCCGGGTCTCGCGCAAGCGCGGCACCCTGGATCAGATCCGAATGGCCGGCCAGGTATTTCGTCACGCTGTGCACGACGATGTCGGCGCCGAGGGCGAAGGGTTGCTGGAACACCGGCGTTGCAAACGTGTTGTCGACGACCACGAGCGCGCCTTGCCGATGCGCGATCGATGCAATCGCGCCGATGTCCGACACGATCAGCCGCGGGTTGGTCGGCGATTCGATCCAGACCAGCCGGGTCCGGCTGGTGATCGCGCGACCAACCGCCTCCAGGTCCGTCGTGTCCACCGGGACGATCTGCAGCTCGAACGCCGCGAACACTTTCGTCAGCAGGCGAAACGTCCCGCCGTAGACGTCGATCGGCACGACCACTTCGTCACGAGGGCGCAGGCAGGCGTGCAGCACCGCGTGCTCGGCGGCGAGGCCCGAGGCAAACACCGCGCAGTGATCGACGCCCTCGAGGGCCGCAATCACCTGCTCGAGACGCTGGCGCGTCGGATTGTTCGTGCGTGAGTAGTCGAAGCCGCGGTTGACGCCCGGGCTCTCCTGCTCGAAGGTCGACGTCTGGTAGATCGGCGCAATCAGCGCGCCGGTCGATGCGTCCGATGGCTGGCGCTCGTGAATGGCCCTGGTCGCAAAATGCATCACACCCTCCTGAAGGCGACCGCCGCAATCCGATGCGTGTCCGACAGGCGCGTGATCGCCGCATCAACGTCGCGACGGCCGGCTGGGCCGACGAGCAGCCACCGCGAGTGACCGGCCGCATGATCGATCGCGCGCTCGACGGGGAGACCCGCGCCGGCGACGAGCGACGCAAGAGCGGACACCGAGGGCAGGACTCCGGGAACCGTCACCCGCACGAACCAGGGCGTCACGGGCGACGATGGGAAGACCGGATGCGTGGAGCGGGCGGCACGCGCATCAACCGTCCGTGTTCCTACCGCCTGCACGGCATCATCGAGCAGCGTCGCCGCGGTCACGTCCGGCCCGGCACCGGGACCGCTGAAAAACAGGTCGCGCACGTGACGGCCGTCAAGGCGAATGCCGTTGAGGGCGCTGCCGAGGGAGGCGAGCGGTTCGGACAGCGGCACGAATGCGGGCCCGACACACGCACGGACGCCGCTTGCATCGCGTTCGGCGAACGCGATGGCCTTGACGGTGCCGCCGAGAGAGCGCGCCGCCGCAAGATCATCCGCCGTGACGTCGCGAATGCCCGTGACGTCCAGCGGCTCGCGCAGCACGCGTCCCCAGCCAAACAGCGCCGTCAGCAGCACGAGCTTGTCGGCCGCGTCGAGACCGTCGACATCACGCGACGCATCGGGCTCAGCGTAGCCGAGCAACCGGGCGCGATGCAGCGCCTCGGCAAACGACGTCCCGGACTCGCCGAGCGACGACAGCACGTAGTTCGTGGTGCCGTTGACGATCGCGGTGAACCGATTCACGGATGCGACCAGCGGGCGGGCCGCGAGCGTGCCGAGAAACGGCACGGCGGCGAGCGCGGTGGCTTCGTATCGAAACGCGACGCCCCGATCGGCTGCAGTCGCGGCCAGGTGCGATCCGTGTTGCGCGACGAGTGTTTTGTTGGCGGTCACGACCGCCACGCCGCGGCCGAGCAGGCGCGACACCAGCGTGCGCGCAGGTTCCGCGGCATCGAGCGCTTCGATCACGACGTCGTATCGCCCCCGGAGGAACGATGCGGCATCCGAGGTGAGGCGAGGCACCTTCGGGCACTGCCGCGGCTTGCTGAGGTCGCGGACGAACGCCTGTTCGACGTGGAACTTCAGGCCTGCATCGGCACAGGACGCACGGTCCGCGGCGAGCCGCGCCACGGCCTGGCCGACCTGCCCGAGTCCGAGCAGACCGATTCGGATCGTGCGCACCGATCGATCGGCGTGGGGTTTCTGCGCGCGAACGCGGATGGGCCACGCAGGCGTGGATTGAACGGTAGATGTCTGGATCGCCACAACGTCTCCTTATCTCTCCCGTGCCCTGCGCCGCACCCAATGTGCGCACGCCGGCAGGGGCAGGAGTTAGCACCACGGCTCTGCAGCCAGGTTGCTGTGGCATCGTCGGGCCTGTTCCCTCCGCCACTCTCGATAACGGTCCGTTGGACCGGCCGAAGTTGAATCAATGTATTTCAATACGATGATTACAGTCAAGGGGCTCGTTTTCGGGATGGGCCAGCACGGATAATCGGCGGCGATGATCCGTCGTTTGCCGCTGGTGCTCCTGCTCGTCCTGCTGCCACGCCTCACCGCCGCCGACACCTACCCGCGCCAACCCGGGATCGACGTGCTCCACTACGCGTTCCGCCTGACGCTGAGTGATGCGTCGGACGAGATCGTGGGCGAGACGACGATCACGGTGAAGTTCACGCGCGATTCGGTGCCCGACCTCACCCTCGACCTGACCTCGTTGTCGGGCGGCAAAGGCATGACGGTGCAATCGGTCCGCAAGGGCAGGCCGATCGACATCCCCGGTCCGCCGTCGGACGCGATCATGTTCATGCACCGCGATCACCGGCTGCACCTCGTGCTGCCGCCGCTCAACCGCGCCGGTGACGAACTGACCTTCACCATCCGCTACCGCGGCTTCCCTGCCGCCGGCTTCGAGATCGGCAACACGCTGCACGGCGATCGCTCGTTCTTCGCGAACAACTGGCCCAACCTGATCCGCAACTGGGTGCCGATGCTCGACCATCCGTCCGACAAGGCGACGAGCGAATTCATCGTCACGGCGCCGAGTCACTACCAGGTCGTGGCCAACGGGCTGCTCGTCGAAGAGTTCGACCTGCCGGACGGCATGCGCCGCACGCATTGGAAGCAGTCGGTGCCGATCGCGTCGTGGCTCAACACGCTCGCCGTGGCACGATTTGCGTCGCATCATGCCGGCGAGGTGCAGGGCATCCCGCTGCAGACCTGGGTCTACCCGCAGGACCGCGAGGCGGGACAACAGCTCTTCGAAGACACGTCGCGGCGCGTGCTGCAGTACTTCATCGCCAACATCGGGCCCTACTCATACGAGAAGCTCGCCAACGTGCAGGCCACCGGATTCACCGGCGGCACGGAATACGCCAGCGCGATCTTCTACGGCGAGAAGGGCGTGAACCAGGGGCAGGGGCCCGTCGCGCACGAGATCGCGCACCAGTGGTTCGGCGATTCAGTGACCGAAAAGGATTGGGACGATGTGTGGCTGAGCGAGGGGTTCGCCACGTATTTCGCGCTGCTCTTTACCGAGCACGACATGGGTCGCGACGCGTTCGTCGACGGCCTCAAGCGCAGCAGGGCGCAGGTGCTCGGCCTCGAGCAGAAGCTGCCTGACACGCCGGTGATCCATCGCAATCTGTCGGATATGACGAAGGTGTTGAATCAGCTGATCTACCAGAAAGGCGGCTGGACGCTCCACATGCTGCGCAACGAAGTCGGCACAGAGAGCTTCTGGAAAGCGATTCGCGAGTACTACCGCCGCTACCAGAACGGCAGCGCCTCGACCTCGGATCTGCGCGCGGTGTTCGAGCAGGTCTCCGGCAAGCCGCTCGACTGGTTCTTCGCGCAGTGGCTGACTCGCGCCGGCGTGCCGAAGATCGAAGGCTCGTGGCGCTACGACGCCGCGAAGAAGGCGATCGACGTGACCGTCACGCAGTCACAAAACGCCGCGCCCTTCCGCATCAAGGTCGATGTCGGCATCGCCGGCAAAGACGGCGGCGTGCCCAGGGTTGAAACCGTGGAGCTCAGCGGAAGGCAGGCCGCGCGCAGCATTCCGGTCGATGGACCACCAGCAGCGGTGATGCTCGATCCGAATACGACGTTGTTGATGGAAGCCGGTGCGTTCGTGAAGCGACCGTAAGGAGTGTGGTCGGGGCGACTGGATTCGAACCAGCGACATTCCGCTCCCAAAGCGGACGCTCTACCAGGCTGAGCCACGCCCCGACGTGACTATTGTATCCTCACCCGCCGCTTACCCGCCCGAGCGCGCGGCTATTGGCGAAGCGACGCTTCGAATTCAGCCAGCGGCCGCTGCACGCGATGCAGGAAGGCCGCTTCGAAATCCACGCCGCTGCCGAGATCGCGCAACAGGTTGGCGATGGCCGCGCCTCCGGCTTCGTCCAGGAGGCGCTTTGCCGCCACCGCGCTCACCGCATAGGCAATGGTGGCGTTGTTCGCGTTCATCTTCCCAAACGGCGCTGACAGCACGGCGAGCGACGGCACGTTCGCCGTCTTCGACATGACCGTCCCAGCCCAGCCCATGTCGTCACGCTCGAACACCGTCGCCAGCCCTTCGTTCAGCCACGTCGGCACGCCACGCGTGGCCATGCCACGAATCAGCGCGTGCGTGAACTCGTGCGCGAGGACGCGATCGAGATCATCGCCCTTCTCGCCCGCCCCCTGCATCGGCACGCGGATGATCCCGTCGAACGCCGCGCCCGCCCACTTCGGCGCGCGCGTGATGTCGCTGAACTGCTCGGCGCTGTAGAGCACCACGGGCACGGGCTTTTGCGGGAACACGCCGAGCACGTCGCAAATGCGCCAGAAGGCCTTGTTCAACGACTCGAGCGCTTGCGCGGCCAGTGCCGCATCCTCCGGCCCCTCGAAGGACACGGTGAAGTGGTCGCCGACTTCGAGCCGCATGCTGTCGTGCAGATCGCGTTCCCGTTTCCAGCGATCCAGCGTGTCCTTGACGTCGCGGTCGGCCGGCAGTTCCGTCGCGACGATTTCGTAGAGCCGGATCGCCTCGGTGAGGTCGCCTTGCCGCTTGTAGACCTGCGCCAGCGCGGCGCGCGCGTCCACGAGCGTCGCATCAAGCGCGAGGGCCTGCTCGAAGTGCGCCTTGGCTTCGGGATCGTGACGCTGCAGGAACTCTGCGAGCCCGGCGCCCAGCCGCAGACGCGCATTCTTCGGATCGAGGGCGATCGCCTGCGTAAATGCCTGTGACGCCTTGACCGCATCGCCGGTCTTGATGGCGGCCCATCCCTCTTGCTCCAGCATCCCGGCGCGCGGGCTGCTCTGCGCGGCGGAGAGCGAGATGGTCCCGACAAGCGTCAGCATTCCGACAGGGATTGCCCTCGCGACACGCATCACGCCCCGACCGCGATCCCTACACATCCAACCCAATGATACGCATCAGCTCGAGCGCGTTGCTGTGCGTAATCACTCCGTCCTTCACGGTGTAATCGAACACCATCGTCCCGTTTTCGACGCGATCCTCAAGGTGCACGTTGCGCACGTCGCCTGGCGCGATGGCGGCGATCTCCGTCAACGCCAGGTCGTGCGTGGTCACCATCCCGATCGCGCGGCCGGCCAGCATGGTCTTGATCACGCCCTCGGCGGCAATGCGCCGATCCTTGGAATTTGTTCCGTTCAACAGTTCGTCGAACAGGAACAGCAGTGGACGCGGGCCGTTCAGGAGGTCAGTGATCAACCGGATCCGCAGCGCTTCGGTGTAAAAGCCGGAGCGATGTTCCTGCAGGGAGTCGGTGTGGCGGAGGCACGTGCCGATCGACACGGGCGTCAGCGTGAAGCGGCGCGCGCGGACCGGCGCGCCCGCCATTGCGAGCACGGCGTTCACGCCGATGGTGCGCATCAACGTGCTCTTGCCCGACATGTTCGATCCGCTGACGATCAGGACCCGCGCCGCGCCGCTCGACAGCGCGCTGCCGCGGCCCAGCACGATCGTGTTGGCGACGGCTTCGCGTGCGGGAATCAACGGGTGAGCGGCGCCGATCGCCTCGAGGCACGGCGCATCGGCATCGGCGAAATCGGCGAACACGTCGGCGGGATGCTCGTAGGCGTAGGCGCCGACAGCCAGGAGCGCTTCGAGTTCCGCAACGGCATCCACCCATCGAGCGAGCGCACGGCCGTGCTGTGCGCGCCACGATTCACACGCAAAGGCAAGATGCACCGTGACCAGGATCGGGATCTCGGCAAGCCGCACGAACACCGTGTGCCGAGAATCGGCGTAGTCGGACAATCGCGCCAGCGACGCAAGCCCGGACGATGCGCCGGTCACCTGCTTCACCAGCGCTCCCGTCACCACATCGCCTGAAAGCTCGGCGTCGATCTCGCGCACGATCGCGGCGATGACGTCGATGGACGCCGACTGCGTCGCCGACGACAGCCCTTCGACGATCGCCTCCGCACGTTTCATCAGCACGGCGAGGCAAGCCAGGTTCGCGACGAGGCTGACGACGACGGGCACACCGGAGCCGCCGGTCAAGTAAACCGCGAGCGCTGCGACGAACGACAGCGACAGGACGATCGCCACACCGCGCGCGGCCGGCAGCGTGCGAGGCGACTCGGCCCACCCGATCAGGCGCTCCGGATGGATATCGAGGCGGCGCCCCGCGCGGATCGTGGTGATGCGTTCGCGGAGATCGACCCTGCCCCGCAACGAATCGATCCGCTGCTGGCGAAGTTGCATCGCCGGCACCGGCGATGGCTGGAGCAACCACGACGCCAGGCACGATTCCCCAAGCGGCGTCCGGCACGTCGACAGCAACTGGAACAGGCTTCGCGGTCCGAAGAGATCGAGATCCTCCGAATAGGGATGGTCGCGGTTGCGAAACCGGTCACCGGATGGCGTGTCGCTCATCCAACGATCTTCGATGCGCGCAATCCCGCGATCGTAGTACGCCACCGCCGCCTGTGCGCGCGCGAGCGCCCGCATCACCAGCTCGTGCCACACCGACAGCCCGACGAAGATCGCGGCCAGCGCCCCCACGACCATCGAAGACGGGTTGTGGCCCAGCATGATCGCCAGGTAGGCACATGCCGCGAGGAAGATGGCC
>CAZBYY010000093.1:0-11688 GCA_964495855.1 uncultured Acidobacterium sp.
GACGTTCTTCGCCATGTTCGACGGCACCGCGAAACCGATGCCGATGTTGCCGCCCGACGGCGACAGGATCTGCGAGTTGATGCCGACGAGCTCGCCGTTGGTGTTGACCAGCGCGCCACCTGAGTTGCCCTGGTTGATCGGCGCATCGGTCTGCAGGAAGTCTTCATAGCTGCCATCGCCAAGGCCCGTCGCCCGGCCTTTCGCGCTGACGATGCCCATGGTCACGGTCTGGCCAACGCCGAGGGGATTACCAACTGCGAGGACCACGTCACCGACGCGCATCGCGTTGGAATCCCCGACGGCGATGACCGGAAGATTCTTCGCATCGATCTTCACCACCGCGAGATCGCTCGCCGGATCGGCGCCGATCAGCTTGCCGTCGAGCACGCGGCGATCCGACAGCTCGACCGAGATCTTGGTCGCGTTATCGATCACGTGGTTGTTCGTCAGGATGTAGCCGTCGTTGCTGACGATCACACCGGAGCCGAGACCGCGCTGGATCTGCGGCGGCAGTTGCTGACGGCCGCGCGGCGAGCGCTGCCCGAACAGATCGCCAAACGGATCGAACGGCAGCTGCGTGAACTGCGGCGTGGCCTTGCTTTCGACGCGGATGGTCACGACGGCGGGAGTGACCTTGGCCACCACATCCGCATACCCTTCATGCGGCACTGGAGACGAGGCCACGGTGGCGATCGGCGCCGCCTCGAGCGTTTTCGGGGCGACCGGCGTGGCGCTCCAGACCCCCGCAGAGGCGAGACCAAGGCCCAGCACCAGCGCCGAGTTTCGTACGAATGAACGAGACATCACACACTCCTCCAAAAGGGGAAAGCCGAAGGAGCGACTTTTCCGCTCCTGCTTATCTGACGTCGGAGCGGCTTTCAGGAGCGTTAACGGGGGATTACATATCGGTAAGGTGCCTACCTAGGGTGCCTAAGGTGCCTAAGGTGCCTAAGGTGCCTTGGGTGCCGGGGATGTCGGGAGCGCGATGGTGAACGTCGAGCCGGCGCCGACCTTGCTGTCGACCTTCACGGTGCCGCCCTGGGCTTCGATGTAGGCGCGGACGAGGTTCAATCCCAAGCCTAAGCCGCGCGTGGTGCGGCTCTGGTCACCGCGATACAACCGATCGAAAATGCGCGGCAGGTCCTGTGCCGAGATGCCGCTGCCGGTGTCGGAGACGCGAATCGCGATCCCATCCCGCTCGGTGGCCGCCGAGATCTCGACGCGTCCGCCGCGCGGCGTGTACTTGATCGCGTTGTCGACGAGGTTGGCGAGCGCCTGGCGCAAGCGATCGCGGTCGGCCGTGATCACCAGGTCGGCCGGCGCGCTCCTGGTCAGCGTCACGCCGGCATCCTCGGCCGTGTCTTCGTACAGCTCGCCGACTTCGCCAACGAGCTGCGCGACGTCGACCGCCGACAGGTTCAACTTCATCGTTCCCGTCTCGGCCTCCGAGATATCCATCAGCGTCGTGAGCATCGACAGCACGCGGTCGGACTCCTCAAGGCAGTCCGACAGCGCTTCGCGATGCGTGTCCGGATCGTTCGTGGCGAGCGCCGATTCGGCCGTCACGCGCAACCGCGTCATCGGCGTGCGCAGGTCGTGCGCGACGTGGTCGAGCGCGTTGCGCATGCCGTGGATCAGCGTGGTGATGCGCGCCAGCATCGCGTTGAACAGTCCGCTGAGCTCGTCGACCGCGTCTTCGTTGCCGTAGACCGGCACGCGGTCATCGGTCTGGCCCGTCTGCAGGATGCGGCTGACCGCGTCGCGCAGGTCGCGCAGCGGCTTCAAGGTCGATCGCGTCAGGAACACGCCGCCGGCCATGCCGATCAGCAGCGCCGCTCCGGCGCCGATGATCAGGATGCGGCGGAAGTTCGACAGCAACTGGTCGCGCGATTCGGACGTCTTGCCGACCTGCAGGATCGCGCCGCCGAGATCGACGGTCGCGACTTCGAGCACGGCATTGCGATCGCTGGCGCGCACCTGCGACCAGATCGCATCCGGCCCGCCGGGCAGCGACGAGACGTCGAAGGCGCCCCAGGTCTGCGGCAGCGAATAGAGCAGCACGTCCTCGAACGGACCCACGAGTCGCACGAACAACGGCTCGTGCGAGCCGGTTCGCTGCTCGATCTCCACCGCCTGCGCCACCGCCGGCAGCCCGCCGGCCTGGTAGCGCGCGGCGTATTCGCGCAGCGTCGATTGAATGATGTCGTGATCGCGCGTGACGAGCAGCTGCGCGATCAAGCCGTAGGTGAGCCCGCCGATGATGATCGTGCTGACGAGGAACGTGCCGAGATACCACGCCGCCAGGCGCAAGCCCAGCGTCTGGCTGATCCGGTTAATCCACCTTGAGGACATAGCCGGCGCCGCGCACGGTTTGAATCAGCTGGCTGTCGAACCCTTCATCGACCTTGTCGCGCAGCCGCGACACCAGGACGTCGACGACGTTGGTGCCGGGGTCGAAGGAGTAGCCCCACACATGCGACAGGATCATCGTCTTTGACAACACGCGGCCGGGATGCCGCATCAGGTACTCGAGCAGCGCGAATTCGCGGGGCCGCAGGTCGAGCGGCCGCCCGCTGCGTTCGACCTTGCGTGACAGCAGGTCGAGCGTGAGGTCGCCGACCGTGAGCCGTGTCGGTTCGGTGGCGCCCGCCGACCGGCGGAGCAGCGCCTGCAGCCGCGCGAGCAGCTCGGCAAAGGCGAACGGCTTCACCAGGTAGTCGTCGCCGCCGGCCTGCAGGCCTTTCACGCGATCGTCAACGGTGTGCCGCGCGCTGAGGATCAGCACGGGCACCTGGTGGCGCTTCGCGCGCAACTGCTCGATCACCGACAGGCCGTCGAGCTCCGGCAGCATCACGTCCATGACCGCCGCGTCGTAGCCGCCGTTCAGGGCCTTGCGTAGCGCATCGGTCCCGGTGGCCGCCACATCAACGGCGTATCCCGCCTCGCGCAAACCCTGCGAGACGAAGTCGGCGATCACCTGGTCGTCTTCAGCAACGAGGACGCGCATATGTCTGGAACGATACCGCCGTCGCGGCTGCGAATGCCAATGTCATGGAATCGTGACGCGATGCGTCGAGAAAAAGTCGTTCAGCGCCTGCAATAACGCCGCGTTGTCCTTGCGCGTCACCCAGGCAAGCACGCCGTCCTGGCTGACCGCGATGTCTCGGTTGGCGTGGACGTTTGGAAAGGCCTGCTTCCAGGCATCGAGGATGTAGTCGTCAGCGAGCGTCGCCGGGATCTTGCCGGCATTTACCTGCTCGAGCAGGTCCTCGTCTGTCCCGTTGGTCAGCGCAATGCGCGCCGGCGGGCGGTTGATCCCTTTCAGCTGTTCGTTCAATCGCACGAGGCTCGCATGATGATCGCTCTTCGCCCGCACGTGAATCGTCCGGCCGCCAATGTCTTCAAGACTGATGAGCGGCTTCTCCTTGGGCCCGGTGACGACGAGCTCGCGGATGCCGCGCTGAAAGGGCGTGGCGAATGCCACCTGATCGTCGCGGCTGAAGGTCAGCAGCAGGTTCGCGGCCACGTCGCCTTTGCCGGCCAGCAGGTCCGGAATGAGCGCGTCCTCCGGTGTGTCGATGAAGCGCACGGGCCTCTTCAACGCCTGGCCGAGCGCCACGCCGATGTCGACGGCGCGTCCCCGGACGCGGTCGTTCGCCGCGACGAAATACGTGCGGCTGCGCGCGACGAGGATGCGCAACGCATTCGATGCCGACGGATCGCCGGCCGGCACGTCGCCCGCTGAAGGAACGAGTGCAGGCGCGGCCGTTTCCCTGACCGCCTCCGGCGTTGCGTTCTTCGGCGGCTGCGGCGTCGAGCCGCCGCAGGCGGCGATGCCGATGCACGCCAACAACGCCAGTGCCACTTTCATCACGATTAAGCTTACGATGCTGGGATGAACCGCCGCCAGTTTCTCGGCACGGTCGCCGTCGCCCCGTTTGCCGTCCGCCACATGAACGCCGCTGCCTCGCGCACCTTCGAAATCACGACGAAGATCGAGCTCGATGAATCGCACGACGCCGGCGTGGCCTGGGTGCCGTTGCCGCTGGCGAGGACGGCGCCGTACCAGGTCGATCGCGGCTACACGGTCGCCGGCAACGCCGACCGTACGCGGGTCGAGCACCTGCCGGGTTCGAACACGGCGATCCTGGTTGCCGAGTGGGGACACATGATGCCGCCGCCAACGGTGACGGTCACCACCAGGGTCGAGACCACCAACTATGCGGTCGCGATCAACAAGCCGAACGGCGCGACACGCTCGCCAGACCTGGCGGCGTATCTGAAGCCCACGCGGCTGATCCCGCTCGACGGCATCGTCAAGCAGACGGCCGATCAGATCACGCGCGGCAAGGCCACGGACCTGGCCAAGGCGCGGGCGATCTATGACTGGATCGTTGAAAACACCGTGCGCGATCCCGAGGTGCAGGGCTGCGGCCTCGGCGACATTCGCGGCATGCTCGAAATGAAGAACCTGAGCGGCAAGTGCGCGGATCTGAACGCGCTGTTCGTGGGCCTGGCGCGCGCGTCGGGCCTGCCGGCGCGAGATCTGTACGGACTGCGTGTCGCTCCGTCGACGCAGTTTCCGAGCCTGGGCCGCGCGGGTGGGAACGTCACAACCGCGCAGCACTGCCGCGCGGAGGTGTGGGCTGACGGCTACGGGTGGATTCCGGTCGATCCCGCTGACGTCCGCAAGTTGATCCTTGAAGAGAAGAAGACGTCTCTCACTGATCCGTACGTCGCGCGGGTCCGCGACACCCTGTTTGGATCGTGGGAGATGAACTGGGTGGCGTTCAACGACGCGCATGACGTCGCGCTGCCGGGCTCGAAAGGAAAGGCGTTGCCGTTTCTGATGTATCCGCAGGCGGAGGTTGGCGGCGATCGCCTCAACAGCCTCGACCCCGAGCACTTCAAGTACACGATCACGGCCCGCGAAGCGTGAGGCTTTCCCCCCTGAAACGCATCGTCTTCGCGCTCGTCGCGATCAGCGGCTCGTTTGTCGCGATGCTGGTGCTGTTGCTCGGCGCGGACTTGTACGCGCACACGAGGGTCGAGCGATCGGCCGGCCTCAATCGACAGGGCTATCGCGGGCCGGTCGTCGGCCACAAGAAGCCGGGCGAGATCCGCATCGCGATGCTGGGCGGCAGCACCGTGTTCGGCTTCGACGTCGAAGTGGAAGACACGCTGCCGGCCAAGCTCGATCTCGAACTCGCGAAGACCACCCCCAATGCGCACGTCGTCAATCTCGGTTTTCACCAGGAAGGCGCGATCTCGTTCGTGCCGACGCTGCGCAGTTACGAGTACCTGGATTACGACGTCGTGCTGCTCTACGAGGGCTACAACGACATTTTTGGCGACGCGGCGCCGACCAACGCGCAGCGGCGGCACGCATCGCCGGTGTTTCGCCTGACCGGCTACTATCCGATCCTGCCGCTCGTGCTGCGGGAGAAAGCGTCGTTCCTGCGCAGCGGGCCTGCGGCGCCGCAAGCGACCTTCAGGCCGGGACTCGCAAAGAGCACGTCGGCCGCGGCGCTCGATGCGACGTCGGCGATTGCCGAAGCGCTCAATCGGCAGCTCGATCGGCTCGTCGATCCCGTTGAGACCGGTCCGCACACCGGGCCGGGATGTGCGGCACCGTGGTCGCACTATTGCGGGTCGGTCGCGGCGGCGATCCGCTATGCGGTTGATCGCAAGAAGCCGGTGTTGATGATCGGCCAGCCGCGCCTCAGTTACGAAGGCAGCCTCGAGCGCCACGCGTCACAGCAGCGCGCGGTGGCTGAGATGATCGCGCGGGATTTTGCGGGGAACGATCGAGTGCGGTATGTCGACATGGGCGACGTGATCAACACCGCCGACGTGTCGCTTGCCTTCGACGGGATGCACCTCAATGCGAAGGGCAACGCGATTGTCGCCGCCGCCCTGGCGCCCGCGGTCCGGGAGATGATTGGGAAGCGCTAACCCGTCTGTTTGTGCAAAGTTAGGCAACACGCTGCGGCCGGCGAGCGGCGCGTGGTATAGTTGGGAGTTCCTGTCATGCTCTATTACCTGATTGTGACCTTGTACGTGATTGTCTGCAGCTTGCTGATCATCACGATCCTGCTGCAGCAGGGCAAAGGCGGCGACATTGCCAATGCCTTCGGTGGCGGCAGCAGCCAGGCGGTGTTCGGGGCGCGTTCCGGCGCGACCTTGTTGACGCGCGCGACCTCCGTGCTTGCCGCGTTGTTCGTGCTTGGTGCGATTACCTTGACGGTCTGGGGTACGCGCGGAACGAGTTCGGTCGTGGGCGGCATTGCCGGTCCGCCGCCTCCCGCGCCGGCACCGGTTGCCACCCCGGCGAATGCGACGCCGCAGCCACCGCCAGCCGCGGTGCCGCCGGCGAATCAAACGCCGAAGCAGTAAGACACATCACGGCCCTCTTCGCGGAAGTGGCGGAATTGGCAGACGCACCAGCTTGAGGGGCTGGCGGTAGCAATACCGTGGGGGTTCGAGTCCCCCCTTCCGCACCAACATAAAGTCAATATAGACAATGACTTACGGACGCTCACCGAACAGGGAGCGTCCGTTGGTGTTTTAGGGGTAGTCGGGTAAGTAGTCGGGTTTCGAGGGTCGCCCAGACCCACTGCCAGACCGTCCAAGACCCCGCCAGGATGACGAGCAGCCGCCACCAGAGCGTCTCACCCACCCCCTCCACACGACCCGCCAGAACCCAGCCAAACGGGTCGGTCTGTAATGGTTCGGTCGCACCGATACAGCACTGCCTTTTAGCCTTGTGCCCGTAATGGTGCCTTATTACACTGTTACACATGACGAAGAAACGCACCCCTACGGACGCCCCAGCCACCCCTCGCACGTTTGGGTATTGCCGCGTCTCCACCCGTCAGCAAGCGAACGAGGGGCATTCCCTCGCTGACCAGCAGCAGCGGATTGCGGGCTACTGCCAAGCGAACGGTCTCCCCGCACCCAGTGACTTCTTCGTGGATGCTGCGACGAGCGGAACGGTCAGTCTCCAGAAGCGAGAGCAGGGAGCCAGGTTGCTCGCCGAACTCCGCAAGGGAGACCACATCGTCGTCACCAAGGGAGACCGTCTCTTCCGCTCCGCCAAGAATGCTCTGGAGATTGCCGAGTCGCTCCGAGACAAAGGCGTCGGTCTCCACCTGATGGATATGGGTGGTGAGGTGCTGAACTCCTCCGTCTCCCGTCTGGTCTTCGGGATTCTGATGATGGTCGCCAACATGGAGAGCGAGCGCATCGGAGAACGGACTGCCAGCGTGAAGGAGCATCTCCGCTCGCAGGGTCGGTTCGTTGGGGGTGCGGTTCCGTTCGGATACGCCAAGACTCCTGACGGTGCGCTGACGCGTCGGAAGGACTTCGGGACGCTTCGCCAGCGGATTAGCGAGATGTCGCGGAACGGTCAGTCCACCCGCGCCATCGCCCAGACGCTGACCGAGGAAGGCATGCCCGTGAGCCACAATACGGTCTATCGCATCCTGGACGGGCGACGGAAGACGGACGCCATCGCACGGTAGAACGCCACCTGGGGAGGGTGCTTCCAGTCACGGGCATAATCTCCCCCATGCCCCCTGTCTCCCGTCGACGACTGCCGACCGCTTCCACTGAGGAAGCAGTCCTGATTGAGACCCTCCAGTCGCTCCGCACGCAACGGCGTCAGCGTCTGTCGCCCCGTCGCCCCCGTCGCCGACTCTCCCGCGAACAACGTGCCGCGATTGCTGCCAAGACTGATGGGCGCTGCCACATCTGCGGTGGGGTGCTCGACGCCACCTGGCACGCCGACCACGTGCGTTCCCACAGCGCAGGGGGTGCCCACGCGGTCGAGAACTACCTCGCTGCCCACGCGACCTGTAACAACTACCGCTGGGATTACCTGCCCGAGGAGTTCCAATGGACGCTCAAGATTGGTGTCTGGGCACGCCTGGTCATGGAGCAGCAACAGCCGCTCGGACAAGCGATGACCCGCGCATTTGCCCAGCATGAAAGGGCGCGTACCCGACGCCAACGAAGGGCATAATCTCCCCCATGCCCCAAGGTCGGAAGCCGAAAGCTGCCCAGACGACTGTCAGCACCCTCCAAGAGACCAAAGCCGTTCTCTGGGCAGCTGCCGACAAGCTCCGCGACCAGATGGACGCTGCGGAGTACAAGCATCTCGTCCTCGGTCTCATCTTCCTCAAGTACATCTCCGACGCGTTCGATGCGCAGCGTCGTCATGTCCGCAAGGAACTCTCCGATCCGACCTCCGAGTTCTTCATCAGTGAGGACTACGAGCAGGTCGAATCCGCGCTGGAAGACCGCGACTGGTACATCAAGGACAACGTGTTCTGGGTGCCCATCGACGCGCGGTGGGACTCGCTCAGAAGCCAAGCCAAGCAGCCCAACCTGGGCGCCCTCATCGACAAAGCGCTCGTCGCTATCGAACACGAGAACCCGCCCCTACGCGGGAAGCTCGATAAGCGGTTCGGCGCAGCGCAGCTCTCACAGGGACGCTTGGGTGAGCTGGTCGACCTCATCAGCACCATCGGGTTCGCGGACGACAACGCGCAGGACGTGCTGGGCGAGGTCTACGAGTACTTCCTCGGTCAGTTCGCCAGCGCAGAAGGCAAGAAGGGCGGACAGTTCTACACCCCTGCGTCCGTCGTCAAGACGCTCGTCGCGGTGCTCTCTCCTCACAAGGGACGGGTCTACGACCCGTGCTGCGGGTCTGGGGGCATGTTCGTTCAGAGCGAGCAGTTCGTGGCTGCGCATGGAGGACGACGGGACGACATCTCCATTTACGGACAGGAGAGCAATCCGACAACCTGGCGACTCGCAGCGATGAACCTCGCCATTCGTGGATTCGCGGCTGACCTCGGCAAGGAACCTGCGGACACATTCGCGCGCGACCAGTTCCCCGACCTGAAGTTCGACTACATCCTCGCGAACCCGCCCTTCAACATCTCGGACTGGGGTGGCGAGAAGTACGAGTCCGACCCGCGCTGGGTGTATGGGCGCCCACCCGCTGGAAATGCGAACTACGCATGGCTACAGCACATCCTCTGGAAGCTAAAGCCGACGGGTGAAGCGGGGGTCGTCCTCGCGAACGGCTCCATGAGTTCCACGCAGAGTGGCGAGGGACAGATTCGCGAAGCCATGGTGCGCGCGGATGTCGTGGAGGTGATGGTCGCGCTGCCTGGGCAGCTCTTCATCAACACGGGCATTCCCGCGTGTCTCTGGTTCCTCACGAAAGACAAGACCGTCAATGGGCGGAACCGTCGTGGCGAGGTGCTGTTCATCGACGCGCGGAAGCTCGGAACGATGGAGACGCGGGTCTGGCGACGCTTCACCGCTGACGACCTCGCGAAGATTGGCGACACCGTTCAAGCGTGGCGACAGAACGGGGAGACGACACAGACCTATGCGGATGTTGCGGGATTCTGTAAATCCGCCACGCTCGCGGAGATTGAGAAGCACGGGTTTGTCCTGACGCCAGGACGATATGTCGGTGCGGAGGACGTAGAGGAGGACGACGAACCGTTCGCGCAGAAGATGGCGCGGTTGGTCTCCACGCTCCGTCAGCAGCAGCAGGAGGGCGCGAAGCTCGACGCAGCCATTGCCGAGAACCTGCGGAGGCTCGGGTATGGCGAGTGAGTCGCGTCAGGTATCTCTCGGTGACGTTTCCGACTTGCTGGTTGGATATCCCTTCAAGAGCGCCCTTTACTCAGACAATGCGTCCTCACCACTTCTGCTGCGGGGAGACAATGTCGGGCAAGGAACACTCAGGTGGGACAACGCAAAGCGATGGGATTTGACCAACGGTGACAGCACAGTCCTCCAGCGCTACTACCTGTCCGAGGGTGATGTTGTTCTCGCGATGGACCGTCCGTGGATTGAGGCAGGACTGAAGTATGCGAGGGTGACAGCCAGTGACCGACCCTGTTTGTTGGTCCAACGGGTTGCCCGACTACGAGGCACTCCTGCTTGCGACAGTCGGTATCTGATGTTTGTAGTTGGCTCAGCGGCGTTCAGCACGTTTGTCCAACAGGTTCAGACTGGCACGGCTGTACCTCACATTAGCGCTTCGCAAATACAGTCTTTTCGTTTTCTGCTACCCCCCCTCGCCGAACAACGCGCCATCGCGCACATCCTCGGCACGCTGGACGACAAGATTGAACTGAACCGTCAGATGAGCGCGACGCTGGAAGCGATGGCGCGCGCGCTATTCGAGTCGTGGTTCGTGCGGTTTGACCCTGTGCGCGCGAAAGCGGAGGGACGCGACACGGGACTCCCTGCGGATATCGCGGCGCTCTTCCCCGACAGCTTTGAACAGTCGGAGATTGGCGATGTGCCGAAGGGATGGAGGGTGGCGTCTCTGGGTGCGTTGGTCGATGTCGCCAGAGGTCTTTCGTACAAGGGCGACGGGTTGAGCGCATCTGGGCTACCGATGTTCAACCTCAACTCCGTCCTTGAGGGAGGCGGCTACAAGCAGGCTGGCTTGAAGCACTACGCGGGAGCCTACAAGGAGCAGCATCTCATTAGTGCTGGTGACGTCATTGTTGCCAATACAGAGCAGGGACACGAGCGCCGTCTGATTGGTTTTGCTGCCCTTGTTCCCGCTCGGATACCGCAGCCCGCGCTGTTCAGCCATCATCTGTATCGCGTACGCGCACGGGATGCGGCTGAGTGTTCCAATGACTTCATTTATCGCTGGCTCAATACCTTGTTGGCTCATGACGTTGTGAGCGGCTACGCGAATGGCACAACCGTCAACATGCTTCCGACCGACGGGCTTCAGACACCTCAGTTGTGTGTGCCTCCACCACAACTCTGCTCACGCTTCACCAGCATGAACTCGTTGTCGCAGGCTCGACAGGAGGAGCTACAGGAACAGACCACTCTACTGACAGACCTCCGCGACACCCTCCTCCCCAAGCTCATCTCTGGCGACCTCCGCGTCCCTGATGCGGAACGCTTCCTCGCTGACGCAGGCGTGTCCTAACCCCTGACCATGGCACTCATCAGCGAAGACGACGTCGAGCAACAAGCTCTCAGCTGGTTCCGCGAGCTGGGCTACACGCATCTCTTCGCGCCCGACCTCGCCCCTGATGGCAGCGCACCCGAGCGACGCGACTACCGCCAAGTCGTCCTGACGGGTCGCTTGCTCACGGCACTCCGTCGATTGAACCCCGACATCCCGTCGCAGACCTTGGAGTCAGTCGCGCTCCAGGTCGCGAATCCGAACCTACCAGGACTGCTCGCATCGAATCGCTGTTGCCACGAATGGCTCACACAGGGTGTGAAGGTCACCTACCTCCACAACGGGGAGACCCGCGGCGAACGCGCCCGTCTCATCGACTACGACAATCCGAGCGCGAATGACTGGCTGGTCGTCAACCAGCTCTCGGTCACGGGCGCGAAGCACACACGACGTCCCGACCTCGTGGTCTACGTCAATGGACTTCCGCTGGCGGTCATCGAGCTGAAGAACCCCGCCGACGAGAATGCGGACATCTGGAAAGCGTTCCAGCAGCTCCAGACCTACAAGGAAGAGATTCCCGACCTTTTTCTGACGAATGTCGCACTGGTTATCAGCGACGGGACGCACGCCCGCATCGGGTCACTCAGCGCCGACGAAGAACGCTTCCCGCGCTGGCGCACCATCCACGCGGACCCGCTCGCCCCGCTCGGACACCATCGGCACTT
>CAZBYY010000094.1:0-11463 GCA_964495855.1 uncultured Acidobacterium sp.
GGCGTGCGCTCGGCGATCCCGATGTCGCGCGCGGTTCGGCTGTGCCCGTCGCTCGTGATCGTGCGGCCGGACTTCCAGAAGTATCGAGCCATCTCGCAGCAGATCTTTGCGATCTACAGAGAAGTGACGCCGCTCGTCGAACCGCTCTCGCTGGACGAGGCGTACCTCGACGTGACCGAGAACGCGTGGAACGAGCCGCTCGGCGTGAACGTAGCCAGGCGCTTGAAGGAGCGGATCAAAGAGACCACGAACCTCACGGCATCGGCCGGCGTTGCGCCGAACAAGTTTCTCGCCAAGATCGGATCAGGCTGGAAGAAGCCCGATGGCCTCACGGTGATCGCGCCCGAGCGCATCGAAACGTTTCTGCACGGGCTGCCGGTCGATGCGTTGTGGGGCGTGGGGCCGGTGACCGCGGAACGCTTGCGCAAGCACGGCATCGAGAAGCTCACCGACGTGCGTGCGAAGTCCCGCGAAGAACTCGAGGGGATTGTCGGCAGTCTCGCGTCGTGGCTGATCGACCTGTCGCACGGCCGTGACGACCGCCCCGTCGAGCCAAACCGCGCGGCGAAGTCGGCGGGGTCGGAGGAGACCTACGCGACGGACATCGAATCGCTGGACGAGGTCAAGCGCGAGATCGATCAGCTCGCGCGCGGTGTAGCGGAGTGGCTCGAGAGGAAGTCGATCAAGGCGAGGACCGTGACGATCAAGGTGCGCTACTCGGATTTCACGACCATCACGCGCAGCCAGAGCAGCGCCGCCTACACCAACGATCCGAACGAGCTCGCAACGACAGCGATCCGGCTGCTCGACAAGACGGACGCCGGTCAGCGGCCAATCCGCCTGCTCGGCGTGAGCGCGCACAATTTCGATCGCGACCGAGACGAAGTGCGCCACGGAGACACGGAGGCACGGAGACTGCCTTTTGATTGACGGCTCATCCGAACGGGCGCACTAAAGTGCGCCCCTACGGCTTCTTGACAATCGTGACCTTCCGCAGCTCGACGCGCGTCACCGGCTCTTCGCCGTTGAGCGGCACCGCCTCGATCTTCTCCACCACGTCCAGCCCGCTCTCGACCTTGCCGAACGCGCTGTATTGATGATCGAGCGCCTGCGAGCGCGCGGTGACGATGAAAAACGACGTCGACGCGGAATCAGGATCGGCCAGCCGCGCCATCGACAACGTGCCCCTGTCGTGGATCGTGTCGTTGAACTCCGCCTTCATTTGCCGGACGTATTTCTGCTGCGTCTCGTTCAGCGGTCCGCGCGTCGGCAGGTGGCCCGACTGAATCACAAAGCCCTTCACGACGCGATGGAAGCTCATGCCGTCATACACGCCGGCCTGGGCGAGCCGCAGGAAGTTGCGCACGTGATTCGGCGCCTTGTCGGGCGTGAACGACAGCACGATCTCCCCCATCGACGTATCGAGGACCGCGCGGTAGTGCGACAACTCGTCGACCGACTCCGTCGAGAACGGCTCCGGCATCTCGGCCGGCTTGTCGCGGATCGTGACCTTGTTGACGACGATCCGATCGACGGCGAGACCGGTGGCGTCCACGGCCGCTTCCGAAATCTTCTGCACGTTGAGGATCCCCTCGACCACGCGCGCAAAGACGGTGTACTTGCCTTCGATACCCGGCTGGTCGGTGACCGCAATGAAGAACTGCGTGCCGGCGCTGTCCGGCTTGCCCGGAATCATCGTCGCCGACACGGCTCCGCGCGTCTGCTTTTCGTCGTTGAACTCCGGCTTGAGCTGGTTCAATCCGCCGCTGCCGTACTTGGCGCGCGCGTTCGGATCCTTCGTCACCGGGTCGCCGCCCTGGACGATGCCCATGCGGATCATGCGGAAGAAGGTCGTGCCGTCGTAGCCGCCTGACTGCGCCGTCTTGATGAACAGCGCGACATGATTCGGCGCCTTGTCGGCCAGCAGGTCCATCACGATCGGCCCGGCTGTCGTGTCGAGCACCGCCTGCTTCGTCTGCCCGCCCTGAGCGAGAAGAGTCGCCGTTGGCGACGCACTCGAGCCGAAGGGGGCCGCGGCCGGTATCGCACTCAACACCAGCGCCGCTACTGCGATTCGTCCCACCATCTCGTACCTCGCCTGCATTCTATCCCGCCGCTCGCCACCGCGATTTCGACGCGGCTCCGAACCGCGCGAGCCCGCAGCCGTCTGACATACACAACACGGAGGTTTCCCGAATGCGATCCCTGTTCGCTGCGGCACTCTGCATCATCGTCTTTTCCACCGCTGCGTTCGCTGCCACCGTTGACGGCGGTCCGCGGCTGCGTCCACAAAGCTCCCGACTCACGGACGCGGTGCGAGAGGGCGCCGCGCGGTCGGCCACCTTCAGGGCCCTCGTCGATCGACTCGGCGCCGGTGATGTGATCGTCTACCTTGCGATCGAACCGATGATCAAACCTCACCTCTCCGGCGCGCTGACATGGATGACGAGCGCGGGTGGATTCCGGTACGTGCGCGCGTCGATCAGCCCCGAGCAGAACCTCGACCAGATGATCGCGACCGTCGGGCACGAGCTCCAACACGCGGCGGAAGTCGCTGACGATGCGAGCGTCACGAGCGAGGCCACGCTCGTGGCGATGTATCGCCGGATCGGCCAGCAGAACAGCACCCTTCCGTCCAACCGGTGGGAAACCATCGCCGCACAGCAGGCGGGCACCCAGGTTCGCCGCGAGCTGGTCGCGACACCGGCAGCGATGGCAGTCGCTCGCGCCTCCGGTGATGGCGAAAACTAAGTATGACGAAAGAGTCCGTTCCTGTTATACTGTGTCCGCCTAAGTGTACGAGGACTACTACGGATTCGTTCAACCTCCGTTCAGCCTGACCCCTGACCCGCGATTCCTGTATCGCAGCGAGTCGCACGATGTTGCGCTGCAACAAGTCTGGCAGGCGATCCGGCGGAAGGAAGGTTTCATCGTCCTCACCGGCGACATCGGCACCGGCAAGACCACGCTGTGCCGGACGCTGCTCGAGCAGTTCGACCAGACCACATTTACCGCGCTGATCCTCAATCCGTTCCTCTCAGTGGAGGAATTGCTGCGCGAAGTGCTCCTGAGCTTTGGCGTCGTGTCGAAGGACGCGCTCAAGACCGGGCGCCTGTCGACCGCGAGCAAGCACGAGCTCGTGCGCACGCTGCACGACTTTCTGCTCTCGCTCGTGCCGCTGCACGGCAGCGCCGTGCTGATCATCGACGAAGCGCAGCACCTGTCGCTGGACGTGCTGGAAGAGATTCGCGTGCTGTCGAACCTCGAAACCAACGACCAGAAATTGTTGCAGGTGGTGATCGTCGGGCAGTTGAACCTGCTCGACATCCTCCACAAGGAACAGTTGCGCCAGCTCGATCAGCGCATCTCGATCCGCTGCTCGCTGAAGGCGCTGACGCGCGAAGAAGTCGAGGCGTACGTGACGCATCGCCTGTGGGTGGCGCGTGGATCGACGTCGGTGACGTTCACGCCGAAGGCCTTCGACCTGGTGCACGCGCTGTCGGGCGGTGTGCCGCGCATGATCAACCTGCTCTGCGATCGCTCGCTGATGATCGGCTGCGAGAAGCAGACGAGCCGGATCGCCGAGGAACACGTCGTCGCCGCGGCCGCGCAGCTGGGGCTCGAGGTCCCGAAGAACAAGATCAAGGGCGAACGCGCCGCAACCGCTGACGCCCCGCCATCGCGGCGCCCGCTGGTCATGGCCGCGGCACTGGTGATCGTCGCGACGCTCGGCGCCGGCAGCTGGTATTTCGGCGATCCGCTGTCGATCCTCGACCCCGGGCCCGCGCCCACCGCGCCTCGAGCGCCGGCGCGCACCATGCTGCCTGAGAAAGCCACCGGCCTGGCGGCCCCCGCCGCGATGCCCGTCGCGACGCCGGTGCCCGTCATGGCGCCAGGCACGTTCGTCATCCTGATCGGCACCTTCGACACCGCGCGAGCGGTCCAGCGCGCCGAGACGCAACTCGAGAAAGTGAAGCAGGTTCCGTATGCGATCGACATCCTGATGGGACCGAACGACCTGCAGCGGCGGCTGCTGCTCGGCCGCTACCCCACCCGCGATGAGGCCGACGCGGCACTGAAGAAGCTCGGCAAGGACTTCGCGAACGCGAAGGTGATCCCGAGCGAGCAGGAACGCCTCCGCGTCATCATCCCGTAAGACTCCGGAATCGACAGGCGAGCGTTACGAGTCGCCTCGCGATTTGTACAGTTTCTTCAGCGACTGACTGGTGGTCTTCACTTTCCGCTTCGCATTGATCTGCGCGCGGACGTCTTTTCGCTGTTCCAGATTTTGTAGTTCGTCCTGAAGCTTCAGGAAGCCTTCGAGCCGCTCGGGGGCGAGCGTCCCCTCCTCCACGGCGTGCGTCACCGCGCATCGCGGCTCGCCACGATGGCGGCAATTGGTGAAATGGCACGACTGCGCCAGCTCGGTGATGTCTTCGAAGGCATCTCGCGCGTTGTCGGCCTGCGTCCACAGCTGCAGCTCGCGCATCCCCGGCGTGTCGATCAACAGGCCGCGGCGCTCCGGCAGGAGGATCAGGTGGCGATGGCGCGTCGTGTGCCGGCCGCGCGAATCGTGCGCGCGCACATCGCGGGTCTTCAGGCGTTCCTCGCCGACCAGCGCGTTCACGAGCGTGGACTTCCCCGCCCCCGATGACCCAAGCAGCGCGCCGGTCCGGCCGGCCCCGAGGTATTGCTCGACGACCTCGATGCCGCTGCGCTGTTTGGCGCTGATGGCGTGCACCGGGACGCCGGCGGCCAGCGACCTGATCTCGTCCATGTCGTCGGAGAGGTGATCGGCCACGTCCGACTTGTTCAGGAGCACGACGGGCGTGGCGCCGCTCTCGTACGCGAGCAGCAGGTATCGCTCGAGCCGGCGCGGGTTGTAATCGCCGTCGAGCCCCATCACCAGGAACACCGTGTCGATGTTGGCAGCGACGACCTGCTCTTCGGTTAACTCCCCGGCAACTTTTCTGGAGAACTTGCTGCGCCTCGGCAACACGGCTTCGATGGTGGCCGACGCTTCGCCGCTGATCGGCCGGGCCGCGACCCAATCACCAACGGCAGAGAGTTGTTCCTTGCTTGCCGCCTCGTGACGAAGGCGGCCGGCATGCTGCGCCTGGAGTTCGCCGGACTCGGCGTAGAGCCGATAGATGTAATTGAACTCGATGGCGACACGCGCGGGGATCAGTCCCTCAGTCGCGACGGCGGCAAAGGCCGCCTGCCACGTGTCATCCCATCCGAGGTCTTTCAGATCAAACGGCACTCGCGAGTAGGATACGTCACAGGCCGCACCGCACGGGCACGAATGAGCAACCAGATTCCGTTATTCCACATCGAGAACGATCCACCGACGGATCCGTCTGCCGAGGCCGTCGCGCGCGTGCATGACGAGGCGCGCACCATCTCCGCTGACGTGCCGCCCGACATCCGTTTCGGCACGAGCTCCTGGAGCTTTCCCGGCTGGAAAGGCATCGTCTACAGCGGCAACGTCAACGCGACGACGCTGGCGCGTGAAGGGCTGCGGCAGTACGCGCGCCATCCCCTGTTGCGGACGGTTGGGATCGATCGCTCGTACTACGCACCCGTGCCGATCGAGGACCTGCGCCGCTATGCTGAGCAGGTGCCGCCGGGCTTCCTCGCCTGCGCGAAAGCACCGGCCAGCGTGACCTCCACAACCGTCGGCCCCCTGGGGTCAGATGCGCCGAATCCCGACTTCATGTCGGTGCCGCGACTGACCGAAGAACAGCTGCTCCCGTTCAACGTGGCGTTTCATGATCACACCGGGCCTTTCATCCTCGAGTTCCCGCCGTTCGGACGCTACTCGTCGATGCAGCCGCCTCAATTCCTCGAACGGCTCGACCGCTTCCTCGAGGCGTTGCCGAAGGAATTCCAGTACGCCGTCGAGCTGCGCGACCAGCGGCTGCTGACGCGCGAGTACCGCGACATCCTGGTGCGCCACGGCATCGGCCACACCTACAACTACTGGAGCGCGATGCCGACCCTGCTCAACCAGGCGCGCGTGGTGCCGCCGGGCGACGTGCCGTTTGTGATCGTTCGCCTGTTGTTGAGACCGGGGACGTGGTACGAGGATCAGCGGGAGCGGTTTCGCCCGTTCAATCGCCTGGCAGCGCCGGACGAATCGATGCGAATCGAGGTCGTAGACCTCGCGGATCGCGCGCTCACCAGCGGCCGCAAAGTCTGGGTGCTGGTCAACAACAAGGCGGAAGGGTCCTCACCACTGTCGATCATGGAACTGGCAAAGCGCGTGGCCGCGCGGCGCAAAGCGATCAACGCAGCAGCTCGTCGATGAACGCGGAGGCCCGGGCGACAAACTCGGGCGCCCATACGTGACCGCCCTCGAACACGTGCTCGGTGACGTTGACCCCTGCACCGGTCAGCACGGCCAGATCAGCCGCGGCCTTCGCTTCGTCGTACCATTTGTCCGCGGTGCCTCGACCGAGCAGCACACGCGGTAACGACGCTGCGACCGGAACGACATCAGGCGGAACATCACCCGCGAGCGCAATCACCGCATCACACGGTCGCGACAAGGTTGCCGCCCGATACGCTATCGCGACGCCCTGAGAGAAACCCGCGTAAACCAGCGGATGCGTGATGCCGAACTCGTCGGCCACGGCAGACAACACGCCGGCGACGTACGCGACGTTGTCGGCGATCGCGAGTTCGCGATCTTCCTTCGTCATCCATCCCGCCACGACGTCGTTCGACCTCGTGTAGAAACGATGCAGGCCCTGGATGCTGACCAGGCCGATCGGCCGCGCCGCTGCGACGTGACGGAGCACATCCAGGCTGATCGCGGCGTTTTCCTGATAGCCGTGAAAACCAACCAGCGTTGCGCGGCTATGCTCTGGGATATCAACGAGATAGCGGCCATGGATCGAGGTGGCAATGGTGCGCGTCTGCAAAGCTCGGCCTTTCCGGAATGTTATAAGAAAGAGTTGTGAGTGCCGCAGTGTATCCCGCCGACCGTGGCCGCGCATTGGACGCGTTGTTCGTGTTCGCACATGGCGCCGGCGCCGGCCAGCACCATCCGTTCATGGTCGCGTTTTCGCAAGGGCTCGCGGCCCGTGGCGTGACCGTGGTCACGTTCAATCTCCCCTACATGGACTTGAAGCGGCGCACGCCCGACCGGGCGCCGGTGCTCGAAGACGCGTTTCGCCGCGCCGTGGCTGAGGCGGTGAAGACGCCCGGCATGGCGTTTTCCAAGCTGTTCATCGGCGGCAAGTCGATGGGCGGACGCATCGCCACGCATCTCGGCGCCAGCCTCGACCAGTGGCCGGAGGCGCGACAGCCGACCGGCATCATCGCCTTCGGCTATCCGCTGGCGCCGCCACGCAGCAAGCGCACCGGCGATCGCGTGACGCACCTCAAGACGCTGACCGTTCCAACGTTGATCGTGCAAGGCACGCGCGATCCGTTCGGGGGCCCGGACGAAGTCAAGGAGGCAATCGCGGACGCATCGCCACCGCCGCCGATCGAGATCCTGCCGGTGCAGGGCGGCGATCATTCGTTTGCGGTGTTGAAGTCGAGCGGACGGGACCAACAGGCCGTCAATAACGAGATCCTCGACGCGGTCGCGAACTGGATCAGTCTTCGATAGCGCGGTAGTGGTCGTGGAGCTTGACCGCCTTGCCCTTCCTGGCAACGCGCAAGTTGATCATCTCGACGAACACCGAGAAGCCCATCGCGAAGTAGATGTAGCCCTTCGGCACGTGCGTACCGAGGCCGTCGGCCATCAGCGAGACGCCAATCAGCAGCAGGAAGCTCAGCGCGAGCACCTTGACCGTGGGATGCTCGTCCACGAACACGCTGATCGGTCCCGACGCAAACAGCATGATCACCACCGCGACCACCACGGCGGCGACCATGATCGACAAGTGCTCGGCCATGCCCACCGCGGTGATCACGGAATCGAGCGAAAAGACGATGTCGAGGATAATGATCTGGCCGACGACGGCGGCAAGGGACGGAGCGACCCTGGCCGAGACGTGGCCGTCTTCGCCTTCGAGCTTGTCGTGAATCTCGCGCGTCGACTTGAAGATCAGGAACAACCCGCCGACCAGCAGGATCAGGTCGCGTCCTGACAGCGGGCGCCCGGCCACGCTGAAGAGCGGCGCCGTCAATCGCGTGATCCACGCAATCGACATCAGCAGCAGGATCCGCATCACCATCGCGGCCATCAGGCCGATCGATCGCGCACGATCCTGGTCCTGCTTCGGCAGCTTGCCGGCGAGGATCGAGATGAAGATCACGTTGTCGATGCCGAGCACGACCTCGAGCACGGTCAACGTGACGAGCGCGATCAGCCCGTCCGCGGTGAGAAACGCGTCCACTTACGTCGTCTCCGGAGATTCCTTCATCAGCAGGCGCGAGACCGGGCGGCCGCCGATGATGTGCTCCTCGACGATTTGCGTGACGTCATCGAGGGTGACGCCGCCGTACCACACGGCATCGGGATAAACCACGACGGTCGGGCCTTTCTCGCATTGATCGAGGCAGCCGGACTTGTTGGCGCGCACGCGTTTCACGCCGCGCTCGGCGAGCGCCTTCTTGAAGGCCTTGTGCAGCGCTTCACTGCCGGATGGATCGCAACAACCGCGGGGATGCCCGGCCTCGCGGCGGTTGCAGCAGATGAAGAGGTGTTTATCGAAGGGAGGCACGGCGATGTCGTGATCTCGTGATCTATTCCAGCGCCAGCTCCGGGCGGTCCTTGAGGCCGGCCCACGTCTCGGGATCCTGCCAGATCAATGCCCAGAAATAGCGAGCGACGTCGGCTTTCGGGAACTTCGCCGACAGGTCCTTGACCGCCTTGTCGAGCGTGGCCGCGTCAGGCTTGGCCGGTTCTTCGTCCTTGATGAGGCCATCTTCATGCGGGATGCCGAGCAGGTCCAGGAACGCGCCCATCATCGGCCGCTGATGCTCCAGGTGATAGGCGATCAGCAGGCGCGCGGCCAGCAGATCGGACACCTGCGCGATGCCGGCCAGGTGCTTCGCTTTCTTGTCGACCGGCAGCGAGATCACGCTCTTCGGGCGGAACTTGATCTGGCGGGCGATGATCGCCACGGCCTCAGCCTGTTCGAGCGCGGCTTGTTCATCGGCCCAGAAGGCCTTGGCGGCTGAGGTGCGCAAGTCGGACGGCATCAGGCGCCACATCCGTGCGGGGCGCATCTCTTCGGGAGCGGACGAGGACATATGGCCTCAAGTGTACCGTATACTTCGCTGCCACGGGGGAGACCATGTGCGATCAAGACCATTACGATGACGACCTCAAGGAATACAACGAGCGTGCCGCGCTCAGCCGGCGCCAGTTCGCCGCGTTGGCCGCCGGTGCCGGCGCAGCATTCGTGCTGCAGCGGCCGCTCCATGCGGCGGCGGTGACGGAATCCGAAGTGAAGATCAAGACGCCGGACGGTACGGCCGATGCGTACTTCGTGCATCCGACGACCGGCGCGGCGGCCGGCGTGCTGATCTGGCCAGACATCCTCGGGTTGCGTCCCGCATTCCGGCAGATGGGCAAGCGCCTCGCCGAGTCCGGCTACTCGGTGCTCGTCGTGAATCCGTTCTATCGCCAGAAGGCGGCGCCGGTGATTCCTGACGGCGGCAAGTTCTCCGACCCGGCCGTCCGCAACGCCGTGATGCCGCTCGCGCAGAGCCTGACGCCGGCCACGCAGGTCACCGATGCAAAGGCGTTCGTGGCGTGGCTCGATCAGCAACCGTCGGTCGACAAGAAGAAGAAGATCGGCACGATGGGCTTCTGCATGAGCGGACCGTTTACGATCCGCACGGCATCAACCGCGCCGGACCGCGTCGGCGCCGCCGCGTCGTTCCACGGCGGCGGCCTGACGACGAAGACTCCCGACAGCCCTCACCTGCTGATTCCGCAGACGAAGGCGCAGTACCTGTTCGCCATCGCGGAAAACGACGACAAGCGTGAACCGGATTCGAAAACGATCCTGCGTGAAACGCTGGATAAGGCGAAAATCCAGGGCGAAGTCGAGGTCTACCCGGCCGCCCACGGATGGGTGCCGACCGACATGGAGCCGCACGATCCGGTCCAGGCCGAACGCGCCTGGGGCCGGTTGCTCGAACTCTTCAAGCGAACGCTCGCGTAACGGCGCGACGGCACACACGGGGTGCGGCCTCGCACCTCGTGTGGCTAGTCGTCCGACTTCTTCGGCCGCATGTTGCTGGCCAGCACGCGCTTGCGCAGGCGGATGCTCTTCGGCGTCACCTCGACCAGCTCATCGTCGTTGATGAACTCCACCGCCTGCTCGAGACCCATGATGTGCGGCGGCACGATGCGAATCGCTTCGTCGGCGCTCGACGCACGCATGTTGGTCTGCTTCTTTTCCTTGGTGATGTTGACGTCGAGGTCGTTGTCGCGCGAGTTCTCGCCGATCAACATGCCTTCGTAGACCTGCGTGCCGGGCTCGATGAAGATGACGCCGCGCTCCTGGATGTTCTCGATCGCATAGGCCGTCGCCACGCCCGCGCGATCAGACACGAGCGCGCCGGTCGCCCGTGACGGGATCGGGCCATGCCAGGGCTCCCAGCCGGCAAAGATGTGATTCATGATGCCGGTGCCCTTGGTCTCGGTCAGGAACTGCGAGCGGAAGCCGATCAGCCCGCGCGCGGGAATGCGGAATTCCATGCGCACGCGGCCGCTGCCGTGGTTCACCAGGTTGGTCATCGTGCCGCGGCGCGTGCCGCAGCCGGAAATCACCGCGCCCTGATACTCCTCGGCGACGTCGATCACCAGATCCTCGACCGGCTCCGAACGGACGCCGTCGATGTCCTTCACCACGATTTCCGGGCGCGAGACCTGCAGTTCGTAGCCTTCGCGACGCATCATTTCGATCAGGATGGCGAGCTGCAATTCGCCACGGCCGAGCACCTTGAACTGCTCCGGCGTGTCCGTGGGTTCGACGCGCAGCGACACGTTGCCGAGCAGTTCGCGGTCGAGCCGCTCCTTGAGGTGGCGCGACGTGACGTACTGCCCTTCCTTGCCCGCCATCGGCGAGTTGTTGATGCCGAACACCATCGACACCGTCGGTTCGTCGATGGCGGTGGGCGGAATCCTCATCGGGTTCTCGGGATCCGAGATCGTCTCGCCGATCGTGATGTCCTCGATGCCGGCGAGGCAGATGATGTCGCCGGCTTGCGCGGTCTCGGTCTCGACCCGCTTGAGCCCCTCGAACGAAAACAGCTTGGTGACGCGCGTCTGCTCGATCGTGCCATCCAGCTTGCACACCGAGATCGGGTCGTTGAGCTTCACGCGGCCGTTGAAGATGCGGCCGATCGCGATGCGCCCGAGGTAGTCGCTGGCGTCGAGGTTGGCCACCAGCATCTGCAGCGGCGCGTTGACGTCGCCGCGCGGCGGCGGCACATGCTGGATGATCGCTTCGAACAGCGGCCGCAGGTCTTCGCCGGGAACGTCGAGGC
>CAZBYY010000095.1:0-11442 GCA_964495855.1 uncultured Acidobacterium sp.
AGTACGACTGGCCGGGCAACGTGCGCGAGCTCGAAAACGTCATCGAACGCGCAGTGGTGTTGTGCACGGGATCGCGCCTCGGCCCGGAGCTGGTCCCCGATCACGTGCGCAAGAATCCGGCATTCCAGGTTCCGCACGTGGTGATGCCCGCCGACGGCATCTCGCTGAAGGATGTGACGATCGCGTACGAGCGGCAGTGGATCGAGTCGGCCCTCGAAGCCGCAGGCGGCGTGCAGAAGCGGGCTGCGGAACTGCTGCGCATCAAGCCCACCACTCTGAACGAAATGATCAAGCGCTACGACATCCGGCCGCGCCGTAAGAAAGCCTCGTCTGCCGGCAATGAACCCGACACAAACGGCGGCGGCGACAACGGTGGAGAGCTAGAACCGGTTGAGATTGAGTAGCACTTCAAATCCGCGTGGTTCGCGGTTGCGGCAGCTGACCGATCCTCCGCACGCCTCGATCGCGCTGCGGACGATAGCGAGCCCCAGCCCGACGCCCCCCGTCTTGCGCGCTCGCGCTTCGTCGGCGCGATAGAACGGCTCGAACAGCCGCCCGATCGACTCTGACGCAACGCCGGGCCCGGAGTCGGCCACACACACGCTCACCAGGCGATCGTCAACGCGCGAGCTGACGATAATCGGACCGGCGTCCGCGGCGTACTTCACCGCATTGCGGATCACGTTGGACACGGCGCGCTCGATCAGCAGCGCATCACCCTGTGCAGGAGCGTCTTCGAAATCCTCAACCAGAATCGTGGCGCCCTTCGCTTCTTTGGCAATGACGCGATCCACGATTGGCCGGACAGGCACCGATTGGTGCGCGCCGCTGCGCGGCGCCAGCTCCGCCCGCGCGTATTGCAGCAGGTCGTCGGTGAGCTGACGCAACTCTTCCACGTCCTCTTTGAGGTCGTTGACGTAGCCGCGGTCGGGCCCGCTGCCCCTCTGTGCGAGGATCTCGAGCGCGACCTGCATGCGCCCAAGCGGCGAGCGCAATTCGTGCGCTGTGTCGCCAAGGAACCGCTTTTGCCCTGACACCATGGCATCGAGCCTGCGCGCCATCTCCTCGATGGATGCCGCGAGCCTGCCGATCTCGTCGTCTCTCGACACGTCGATCCGCGTGCCGAACCGGCCGTGCGCGATCTCGCTCGTCGCATGCTCCATGCGCCGGAGGCTGCGCGTGATCGAGCGCAACATCGGCCACCAGCAGAGCGCGGTCACGGCGACGGCCAGCCCAATCCAGAGCAGCGGGCGCAGCGGGAACAACAACGGATCGCGAAGCAGATTGTAAGGCGCGATCAGCAGGCTGCCGGCGATGATGTCCACGTCACCGGCAAACCGGATCGGCGTGCGGATGATCAGCCACACGGCGGACGACGCCGGATCGCGCACCATGTCCGCCGGTGTTTGCGGCATGCGCAGACCACCTGGCGGAGGCGGTGCGCCCGGTGGCAACGGGCGGGGACCTCCCGGCTCTTGCCGACGGAAGGCCGGCCCGCCCTCGCCAGCCCGCGGTCTGTTCGAGAGCGCCTGCTTGACCACATCCGGCACGTCCAGCACCGCGCCGGCGATGCGCGTCCCGTCGTTTCGCACCAGCATGAACCGCGTGCGGTATTCCGTCGCGTAGTGCTCGAGCAGGGCATCACCATCAGCGGCGCTCGTTCGTTCGACGTCGAGCGCGATGCGGCGCGCGACGTCCTGCAGGCGAGGCTCTGCCGACTGGATGATCAATTCCGGAAAGCTTCGAGGCACGCGGACGCCCGAGGCCGCCAGGCCGATCAGAGCGAGCAACGCCAGGTTCAACGCAGCCAGCAGCAGGATCTTGGCGCCGAGCGATCGACGCATCGACGCGATCATGACGGCCTCAGCATGCGGTAGCCGATTCCACGCACCGTTTCGATCCACCGCGGCGCCTTCGGGTCGTCGCCGAGCTTCTTTCGCAGCGACGACACGTGCACGTCGATCGAGCGGTCGAACGCCTCAAAGTCGCGATCGGCCGCTGCGAGCAGCAGTTGCTCACGCGTTCGCACGCGCCCGGGCGCGTCGATCAGCGCGAGCAGAAGATCGAATTCCACCTTCGTCAGCGCCAGCGGCGAGTCGTCCAGGGTGGCGGCTCGTGCAGCGGGATCCAGCCAAAGCGGACCGAGTGATCGTGGCGCGGGCCTGGCGTCCCCCCTCGCGGCCGCCGTCGTCGCCGATCGACGCAACACCGCGCGCAGTCGCGCCAGCAGCTCACGGGTCGAAAAGGTCTTCGGCAGGTAATCGTCGGCGCCGATCTCGAGCCCCGCGATGCGATCGACTTCGTCGCCGAGCGCCGTCAGCATGAGCACGGGGACCTGCGACGTGCGGCGAAGCTCGCGCAGGATGTCGAACCCGCTCATCCCCGGCAGCATCACGTCCAGGATGACAGCCGCATGGGTGTTCGACTGCGCGCGTGCCAGGCCGTCCCGCCCATCATGGGTCGCCTCCACGTCGTAACCGAGCGGCGTCAGGTAGTCCTTCAGGAGCCTGCAGAACTTCTCATCGTCTTCGACGAGCAGCAGACGGGTCGCTTCCATGGGCCGAGTCGAACTGTAGCGTCAGCAGGAGCCGTTGTGGAGACTTTTACCATTCCTTAACAAAGAACGTAGTCTCGTCGAGGAGTGGCTTAACACGAGTAGAGTCTCATAACCCAGGGGGACAACACATGAGACACCAGCTGCTTGGCGCCGGCGCGATCGTCATCGTGGCCGCCGGCGTGATCGCCTGCAGTAAGTCGAACGCCACGGCCGCGACTCCAACGGCGCCGACGACGACATCGGCTGCGCCAACGACGACAACCGCAACGACCACAACGACCACGACGCCTTCGACGTCAACCGCGACGACGACGCAGTCGATGTTCTCTCAGTTGTCGGGTTCCGGTGTCTCCGTCACTTTTGATGGCACGACGGCCGTTGTCCGCACGAGCGATCTGCCGGATCACAAGAGCCCGTACTGGGGCGTGGGTAACGCCAACTACGAGGCACCGCAGTCGGGCATGCAGGTCAATCCAAACCGGATCGGTACGCAGAACCTGACGTTCCGCATCCCAACCCAACCGGCGGCCGCGGGCAGCACCAGCGACACGCCGCTTGGGCCCATTGGCGTGTCCGTGAACGGCGTCGTCCTCTACAACCAGTACGCTGCAGGGCGGCAGCCACTGACGACCGAGATCATCTCGTTCGATCGCTACAACGGACATCCAAACCAGAACGACCAGTATCACTACCACTTCGAGCCCGTCTCGATCACGTCCGCGAGCCGCAGCCGCCTTGTCGGTGTGTTGCTCGACGGCTTCCCCGTTTACGGTCCGATCGACAGCACCGGCAGCACGCCGACCAATCTCGACAGCTGCAATGGTCATACGTCAGCGACCGCCGAGTTTCCGAACGGGATCTATCACTACCACACCACGACGGCGGTCCCGTACATCTCCGGCTGCTTCCGAGGGACAGCGGGCACCGTCCGCTGAGGAGAGGAGGATCACATGAAGATCATCGCGATCGCGTTGCTGTTCGCCTCTACGACCCCTGCCATGAGCCGGCCGTTGCTTGAAGAGCGCGAGTCGTTTCATCACAACGGCCGCCTGGCCGAGCGGCGCCACTTTTTCAATGGCAAGGAAGAAGGCCTGCAGCAGGCGTGGACCGAGGACGGCCAGCTGTACATCAACTACGAGATGCGAAACGGCCGCCGGTACGGAGTGCTGAACGCGAGGCCCTGCAATCCCGTCGGCCAGAGCGCGTCGACGGCGAAAGCGAAGGAGCGTCAGTGATGCGTGTTGCCGCATTCGTTGTCGTGGTCTGCGGCCTGGCGGCGTTGCTCACGACCGACGCGCTCCAGGCGACACCGGCGTTGCCGTTCTACGACGGCCCCGACTTTACGCCGCATTGGTCTCGATCGGTCAACCACCGGATCGCCGACTTCGCCCTCGTCACGCAGACCGGAGAGCCGCTGCGCCGTTCGGACCTGATGGGCCGGGTGCACGTCGCGACCTTTGTGTACACCCGCTGCTCGGGTGTGTGCCCGGCGATGATCACCCAGTTGTCAAAGGTGCAGCGGGCCATCCAGGGGCGGAGCGATGCGGTGATCGTGTCGTACTCCGTCACTCCCGCGCTCGACACCCCGGAGATGCTCGCGGCCTTCGGGTCGTCCAGGAACATCGATCCATCGTCCTGGAAGCTGGTGACCGGGGACGCGCACCAGATCTACGCGCTTGCGCGCGAATCGTACTTTGCAGACGACGAGCGGCTGGACGCGAACCAGCCGGCCGATGAACAGTTCCTTCATTCCGAAAAGGCGCTGCTCGTCGATCGGGATGGCCGTCTACGCGGCGTCTACAACGCGACGGTGCCGCACGACATCGACAAGCTGGTCGCGGACCTCAACGTGCTGATGGCGAACTGATCAGCGTCAACACGACGATCGACGGCGGCACGCGAAAGCGAACGGGGATGATGCTCGTGCCGACGCCGGTTGCGACGAACGTCTGGCGGCCGCCTTCGCGAACATAGCCGCCCACGTATCGCTGGCCAAACTCCGACGGCACGACCGGCGCGCCGATGAAGGGGAAGCGCACCTGGCCGCCGTGCGTGTGACCCGCGAGCGTAAGTGCGACGCGCGGCGGCACCGACGGAAACACGTCGGGATTGTGCGTCATCAGCAGAACCGGCGCCTGATCGGTGACGTGAGACAGGGCAGCCGTGATGTCGTGCCTGCCCATCCAGTAGTCGCTGATGCCGGCCAGCCAGATCGGGCCCGCACGCGTCGGCAAGCGGACGGCACGCTCTTCGATCACGGGGATGCCGTTGCCGGCAAGCACGTTGGCCACGCGATCGTGATTGAGCCAGTTGTCGTGATTGCCGAGCACCGCGAACGTCCCGACAGAAGCCCGCAGACCGGAGAGCTCCGCGCCGATGGTTTCAGGGTCGACGAAGCGCCCTCCGCGGACGCCTTGGACGACCAGGTCGCCGAGGATGCAGATGAGGTCCGGCTGTTCCGCGTTCGCCAGCGAAATGATTCGCCGCAGGTTATCGACGCCGTTGAACGGTGATCCGACGTGCAGGTCGGTGAGGACGACGACGCGCAACGACCCCGACTGTAGCGGGACCGTGAGCTGGGCGCGCGTGATTGTCATGCTGGCCGGCTCGAGCCAGAAAGCCCAGAGCGCCAGCGTCACGATCGTGACCGAGACCAGCCGTGCCGACCAACTGGCCCAGCGCCGCCGGATCACCGGATCAGTATTCAGCAAAGATGCGACGGAGTTCCTTCGGATCCTTCGTCCTGGTGAGCGCCAGCATCAGCAGGATTCGCGCCTTCTGGGGATTCAGCGTGTCGCTCGGGATGACGCCGAGGGCCTCGTATTCGGCAGTGGCGATCACGCGCCCGTTGCCGGTGCGGCTGGACCGCACGATCACGGGTCGCGTGCCTTCGGGCAGGCGTTTGAGTGCGTCTTCCTGCATGTTCGACAGTTTGCCGTTCCCCGTGACGGCGAAGACCAGTCACGACGCGACCGCCTTCACCGCGGCGTCGCTCAGCGTCGAGTCGGGATAGATGTAAGAGTAGAGGATCTCGACCTTTGGTAGCGTTGTGAGATTCGTCACGTCGAACTCGGAATTCCTGGTGTGGCGCTTGGTGGAGGATCGATAGAAGGCGACCTGGTCTTCGTCGACGTAGCCGAGGATCCCGAACTCTGGCGACTTGAACGTTTCGACGCGAAGGGTGTTGGTCTTTGTCGTGTCACGTGCGCCGTTGATCTCGTCGTTCATCACGATCAGCGCGCCCTTGCCCCGCGCCTCCGGCGAAATGGCGGTGCGCACGGCATTCAGCAGGTTGAGCGGGCCGTCCGCGCTGATGGCCGTTGCCGGCCGCATCGCACCGACCACCACAACCGGCGTGTCGGATCGCACGGTCAGGTTGAGGAAATAGGCGGTCTCCTCGAGCGTGTTCGTGCCGGACGTGATCACGATCCCCGCAACGGCCGGCGTGTCTTTGATGATCGCGTTGATGCGTTTCGCCAGCGTCAGCCAGTTGGCGATCGTTATGTAGGAACTGTTCGTGTTGATGACCTGCTCGACGCGAACGTCAGCGATAGCGCTGATTTGCGGGACCGCCTTGACGAGCTGTTCGCCCAGAATCGAACCCGACTTGTAGTTCGACAGGTCGGTCGCCGACGATCCTGAGCCTGCGATCGTGCCGCCAGTCGAAAGCACGTAGACGATCGGTTTCGCCTGGCGCGCCAGCGCCGGCGACGACAGAAGCAGGGTAGCCACCAATGCAGCCGTGATTCGCATCCGGGAACCTCTCAATTACTTCAACGTGATGGCGCCGCTCTTCTCGAGGCGCTCGAAATAATCGCTCACCGACGGCAGCGGCAGCGGACGGAATTCCGCAGAGACCGCGTCGCGAATGTCGGAAATCGATCGTGATCCATCCACAAAGTTCCCGAGCTCGTACATCACCTGCGCGACATCAGGGTAGGTGAGAAACGCCGTCGGTGTGTCGAGCGTTGGTAGCGGCGTCGAGCCTATCCGCACCGGAACGCGCCGATCTTCGCCGCCGCGGCCGCGGAGCCGTTCGGCGGCCGGTACGAATGGTGAACTCGTGATGCCGATGCTCGACCAGACGCTCGTGACGCTCTTCTCCATGTCGAGGATGCGGCCGTGCAGGGTTGGGTCGGCCGGTGATGGCATGAATCGTTCGAACGAACGGATCCTCCGCTGCTCTCGCTCGATCGCGTGTCCGAACATGATCAACACGTCGGCGCCGGCGCGCTGTTGCGCACCCATCATCGCGACGGCATGACGGCCGTCTTCCGCCAGCCGCGCATGCGCACCAACCGTCAGGTGAGAAAGCAGCGCTTCAGCGCCCGCATTCGGCAGCGTCGCCAGAAAATACGCCGCCGCCGCCGCGGCAAATGACGCACGATCGAGGCCGGTCGCATCGGCAGCAGGCACGATCGCGGTGGTCGCAATGCCGGCGGTGTCCCACTTTGGTTGACCTGCGTCTTGGTAACGTCGAACGTCGACGACCGGCGCCCAATGCCGCGCGAACACCTCGACGACCTCGTCACCAATCGCTGCTGTCGACCACGCGGCGCGGATGACGCTCACGACGCTTCCTGTTGGCTCGCCCACGAACACCGCGGCCTTCGTTCCGGCTGGCGGCGGTTCAGCCGTCGTCACGAGTCGAATCGTCCGAGCGGGCCTGGCGATCGAGGTGAGCCTGCGCATCGACCATCGCGCCGCTTCGCACCTTCTCGAACACGCGACGACGATCTCTCCGGCCGAGGCGTCTGCTCCCTGGATCAGCCGCACGTCGGGCCCTTCGACCGAGGCGCGCTCAATGCTTCGGAGCAGTTCCGGCTCAAGCAGCGTCTCGGCCGGGGCCAGTGGCGCCCGCGGCCCGGGCTGACCGATCAGCGCAACGAGGACGGCAAGGACCAGAGACACGGTCATGGGCAATGTTCAGTGAGCCGCAATCGCGACTATCGTTTCAGCGCACCGATCAGCCGGTCGTACTTGGACATGATCACGTCCCAGCGATAGTTCCGCTTGATGTATTCCTTGCCGTTGCGACCCATCCGCTCGCGCAGCCGCTCGTCGGCCAGCAGGAGCTTGGTGCATTCGACGAACTCATCGCGGTCCTCGTAAAACAGTCCCGCGTTGCTCTTCATGCAATGCTCGACGAGCACCTTTGCACGCGCGTTGCACAGTACCGGCGTGCCAACGGCCATGGCTTCGAGCGCAAGCAGCGAGAGACTCTCGAACGGTGAGGGCACCACGACCACGGTCGCCGCTTCCAGGGCCTGCAGGCGTTCGCGCTCCGAGAGTAGTCCCGCAAACCGCACCCAGGGCACTTCGGGAAGCTGCATCAACTTGACGCCCATGAGCGCCAGCTGTGCCTCGCCCCCCTGCTCCTTGTAGCTCGTGAAGTACTCGATCAACTCCTCGCAGCCCTTGCCGGGATCGATGCGCCCGCCGTAGAGCAGGAACTGGCCCTGCAGGCGATGGCGGCGGCGGAACTGCGCGCCGCGCGCGCGCAGGTGCGGAGCGAGCCGCTTGTGGATCTCTTCTTCGTCTTCCGGCTCGGGATCGTCGGGTTGCTGCTGCTCGGGCAGCAGGTCGACGCCGCATCCCACGGTCTCTTCCGCGACCGCACGGAACTCGAACGTCGTCTTCAGGAAATCCTTTTCGGTCTCCGTATTGAACGCTACCGCCGAGGCCTTCTTGAACATCTCCCCGTAGATCGAGAGATGAATCGCGGGCTCGTTGTGCGCGGTCGGGACGAGGATGCTCTTCCCCGGGTCGATGTCGAGACCCAGCACGGTCGGCGCGTAGAGATACGTGAAGAAGATCAACGCGTCGTACTGCCGGTGGTTGCGATTGAGGTGATCGATGAGCGCCGGGCACCACGGCCCCTGCTGCTCGAGCCACGACAGCTCGTCCTCGCGAGTGTGATCGTGATGGAAGATCCAGTCGGAGTACTGGTTGAACGAGGTGATGTCACGGGTGCGCGCATTCTTGAAGCGCCGGACCGTCACGCCGCGGATGCGGTCGTGCCCTTCGGGGTACTCGTTCTCCCACGTGATGTAGTCGCGCGCGCACGTCGTCAGCACGTCGACGTCATGCTTGAGCGCCATCCGCTCGGCGATCAGCCGGCAGTGATACTCGGATCCGCCGAGGATCTCCGCGCCATACCGTTGGACGATGAACGCAATCTTCACGATGTCAGCCTTTCAAGCTCCCTGCGAATGCGGTCGTCGCCGAAATCGGCGAGCCGGGCACGCTGGCCGGCGATGACCTGGTCGCGAAGGGCGTCGTTGTAGGCGAGCTCACCAAGGAGCTCGGCCGCGAATTCGAGATCTTTCGGCATGAACTGGACGCCGGCGCCGCCGAGCGTGTCGGGAACCGCCGTCGACGCATACGCCATCACCGGGACGTCGGCCGCCATCGCTTCGAGCAGCGGCACGCAGAATCCTTCATGCTCGGACAGGGAGATGTAGACGCTGGCCATCCGGTAGTACGTGGCAAGGTCTTCGTCCGGAACCGGGCCGGTGAAGATGAAGCGCCCTTGAGGCATGCGGTACTGCTCGAGCATCGCGCGGATGGCGGCGTAGTACTTCGGCGTCGCGTCGGTCTTGCCAACGAAGATGAAGCGATACTGCTCGTCGACGTAACGCTTGTAGTGCTCGGCGAGCTTGATGTGATCCTCGATCTTTTTGTTCGGGACGATGCGGCCGACGAAGAGGAAATTCTGCCAGCCTTCCTCGGCGAGAACCTCTTCCAGCGCCGGCCGACGCGGCGCCTTGGTAATCCGGTCGGTATCGACCGCGATCGGGAACACGCCGGTGTTCGTGAAGCCAAGGTCCTCGAGTTCCTTGCGGTTGTATTCCGAATCACCGAGTGCTTTGTCGGTGTGGCCGACCAGCCGCTTCAGATCCTCGCGGCCAAGCATCGCCAGCCGGTAGATGCCGGCATCGTAACCGGCAAAGAAATGCGCCGGCGTCACGTTGTGATACTGCAGCACGCGGCCGGAATCGAGGCGCGCGAAGGCATCGGTCATCGGCGACACCAGCGCGAAATGAAAGATCGTAAGGTCGCCACGAGTCGCGCCGGCATCCGTCCACGGAATCACATCGCCGCGCAGGTCATCGTCGATCGTCATCGCATACAGGTCCGACTGATGGCCCATGTCACGCAGCAGCGACCGGACGCGGCGGGCGGAATCGCCGATCGCATCGCCTTTGTGCGCCGCGGGGACCCACTGATTAACGATCACGCGAGTCCTGGCCGGCCGGAGGCTCCGGCGGCAGCGCCTGGAACGCCGCCGGGCGGTACTGCTTGATTTCGTCGAAGGCCTCGGCGCGTTCGACCTGGTCCCAGAAATCGAACGCAACCGGCGGATGCGTGCGGCGAGGCGCCGCCAGCACACTCTCCATGTGGCGCAGCAGCGTGCCGGCAAAGTCCTTGGCGCGGAGGCGCTCGAGCGCCGCGTCCTGGCCGGCGATGATGCGTGCCGCGAGATCGTGATCATCGACGACGGCGTTGATCAGGCCGGCCACGTGCAACGGATCCTTGTCCGTGAACAGCACGCCGGCTCCGTCCATCGTCGAGGGAACGGCCGTGGCTGCGTAGGCAATCACCGGGACGCCCATGTAGAACGACTCGATCAACGGCACGCAAAACCCTTCGTGCTCGCTTGCGCACACGAACACGTCGGCGAGCTCGTAGTACGCGGTCAACTCCTCGTTGGACACGTGGCCGATCAACTGCACGTCTCGAGCGCCGATGTCGGCGATGAAGTTGTGCAGCATCGTCAGGTAGCGCTCGAATCCGGAGTGCGCGCCGACCAGCAGCAGCCGCGACCGCGGATTGAAGTACGTCTTGTACGCATGGAAGAAGCGGATCACGTCTTCGATGCGCTTGTTCGGAATGACGCGGCCGACAAACAGGAGGTTGACCCACTCGTCGTCGAACGCGCGCGCGAACGTGTAGTCGGGCGGCCCATTGAGATGGCTGAACCCGGGGACGACGTCGAGGACGCCGGTCGGCGAGAAGCCGATCGACTCGAGCTCCTGGCGGTTGTATTCGGAATCACCAAGTGCGAGGTCGCACCGCGAACGATAGAGCGACAGTTCTCGGCGGCCGCGAAAACAGAGCTGCACGAGCTCCTTGTTTACGTCGACGAAGAATTCCGGCGGCGTGATGTTGTGGTAGATGAGCACCATGCGATCGGGAAGCGCGTAGGCCATGCGCGATGCGCGCGAGCCGATCGAAAAATGGTGGATCAGGATGTTGTCGGGATGGCTCGCCTGCGCGAGGTCGCGATAATCCTGCGTGAGGTGCTCGAGCCGCGAATCGGCGGTCTGTACGAAGATCTCCGATTCGTAACCCGCGCCGCGCAACACCTTCTGGATGCCGAGCACCTCGTGGCCGATGGCGTCGCCGTAGCCAAGCGTGGCCAGCACCTGATGGATCGCGACAGCCATCGTCAGCGCGCCGTGCCTCCGCCGCCGCCAGGGCGGCGTCCGCGCCGATGATGGCGGCCGCGTCGTTGCCGGCCCTGAGCGGAGTCGAACTGATCGCGGTTGCGATCGCCTTGCCGCGCCTGTTGAGGACGATCTTCCCGTGATGCCTGCGGTCGCTGCGTCGGCTGCGGCGTCGGCTGCTGCTGTGGACGAGGCGGCTGCTGTGATCGCTGTTGCTGCGGCCTTGGGCTTGCTGGCGGAGCGGAGGGCGCACGCACGTCGCGCCGCGGCTGACGCGGCTCTTCCTGTCGAGGTGCCGAAGACGCCGTGTGCCTGCTCGTTTGCTGCCCGGCCGTTTTGCCGGCCTGTTCCTTATACGGGCCCCTCGGCAAGCCTTTCACGACATCGTCGGCGGGCGGCTGCGTGCGACGGCGGCGTGCGAACCAGCCGGCCATC
>CAZBYY010000096.1:0-11276 GCA_964495855.1 uncultured Acidobacterium sp.
CTGCTCAACGCGGCGCTCGAAGCCGGCGCCGACGACATGCAGGACGAGGGTGATTCGTGGGAAGTGCTGAGCGAACCCTCGGCCTTCGAAGCGGTACGCGAAGCCATCAAGGCGCTGGGCATTGAGCCATCGAGCGCGCAGGTGGCGATGTTGCCGCAGAACTACGTCAAGCTCACCGGCACGCCGGCGAACCAGATGCTCAAGCTCATGGACGTGCTCGACGACCATGAAGACGTCAAGCAGGTCTGGTCGAACTTCGACATCGAGGAGAAGGAGATCGAGGCCTCGCTGGCGTGAGGGTCTTCGGCATCGACCCCGGTTCGGACCGCACCGGTTACGGCTGCATCGACAGCGACGGACGCCGTCATCAGCTGGTAGGGTGCGGGGCTGTCCGCGCCGGGGTTGGCGCCACCTTTCCCGATCGACTGAAGATCATTTACGACGAACTAACGGTGCTCCTGGCGGAGCACCGCCCCGAGTGCGTCGCCATCGAAAATATCTTTCACGCGGTGAATGCGCGCACCGCCTTGAAGCTCGGCCACGCGCGCGGGGTGGCGATGCTTGCGGCGATCGAAGCGGGCGTCACGGTCGTCGAATACACGCCGGCGGAAATCAAGCGCGCGGTCGTCGGCTACGGCCGGGCGGAGAAGCCGCAAGTCGCGCAGATGGTGAAGATGCTCCTCGGGCTCGACACAATTCCGAAGCCTCACGACGCCACCGATGCGCTCGCTGTCGCGATCTGCCATCTCCACAACAGCGGATCCCTCACCGCTGCGCAGGGCCGCCCCGTGGCGCCCCGCGTGGGCGTCAAGCGGTGGCGAGACTATCGCCCGTCGACTGGTAATGGCTCGCGATAACGCGCACGTCCGTCGCGGACAAGGACGCCGATGATCGCGCGGCTGTTCGGGCGCGTCGCCGACAAGCAACCGAATCGGTTGATCGTGGACGTGAGCGGCGTCGGGTATGACGTGCAGGTGCCACTCTCGACGTACTACGTCACGCCGGACGTCGGCGGCGAGATGGCGCTGCGGATTCACACGCACGTGCGCGAGGATCAACTCGCGCTCTACGGATTTTCGACCGAGCTCGAACTCACGATGTTCGAGAAACTGATCGCGGTGAGCGGGATCGGGCCGAAGGTCGCGCTGTCCGTGCTGTCGGGTATCGAGCCCCGCGATCTCGTTGGCGCGATCCAGCGCAACGACCTCGCACGACTCACGGCGATTCCTGGTGTCGGCAAGAAGACGGCCGAGCGCATCTGCGTGGAGTTGCGCGATCGGCTCCCGAAAGCCATCGAAGCCACGCCCGCCACGCCGGCGGATTCCATGCGCGACGATCTGGTGTCGGCCCTTGGCAATCTCGGCTACCATCGCCAGGCGATCGACAAGGTGCTCGATAAGCTCCTGAGCGGGCCAACCGAAACGAAGTTTGCCGACGCGCTGCGCGCGGCACTGAAAGAGCTGTCTCGCGCATGACGGCCGATCCTCGCCTGCTCACGGCGTCGCGCGTCGAAGACGATGCGCAGGACGAGGGCCTTCGCCCGAAGCGGCTCGACGACTACATCGGCCAGGATCGCATCCGCGAGCAATTACACGTCGCGATCGAGGCGGCCAAGCAGCGCGGCGAGGCCCTGGATCACACGTTGCTGTACGGCCCACCGGGCCTCGGCAAGACGACGCTTGCTTACGTCCTCGCGAACGAACTTGGCGTGCCGATCCGCACGACCGCAGGGCCGGTGATCGAAAAGCCCGGAGATCTCGCCGGCATCCTGTCGAACCTGCAGCCGCGCGAAGTGCTCTTCATCGACGAGATCCATCGCCTGTCGCCGGCGATCGAGGAGATCCTCTATCCTGCGATGGAGGATTTCGAGCTCGACATCGTCATCGGCCAGGGGCCGGGTGCGCGTTCGGTCAAGGTGCCGGTCGAGCCATTCACGCTCGTCGGCGCGACGACGCGAGCGGGGCTCCTGACCTCGCCACTGCGCGCGCGTTTCGGCATCGTGCAACGGCTCGATTTCTACTCGGCCGCGGACATCGAGGAGATCGCCCGTCGCTCGGCGCGGATCCTGAACCTGCCCATCGACGATGCGGCCGCGAAGGACATTGCGAGCCGCTCTCGCGGAACGCCGCGCATCGTCAACCGGCTGTTGCGACGCGTCCGCGACTACGCGCAGGTCCGCGCCGACGGCAGGGTCACGCTCGACGTCGCCCGGGCCGCGATGCAATTGCTCGACGTCGATGAATACGGGTTCGACGAAAGCGACCGCCGGTTGCTGCTGACCGTGATCGACAAATTCAGCGGCGGACCGGTCGGTCTTGGTAGTCTTGCCGCAGCGCTCAGCGAAGAAGCGGACGCGATTGAAGACATCTACGAGCCGTACCTGATTCAAATCGGGTTTCTCGAGCGCACGCCGCGCGGCCGCATGGCGACGGCGCGGGCATATCAGTATTTCGGGCGCGCCGTGCCCGGGAGGGGGTTGTTTTGAACGTCCGTCGTGTAGAGATCAAGAGCCTGGCCACCTATGTGCCTCCCCGCGTGTTGACGAATGCCGACCTCGAGAAGATGGTCGACACCAACGACGAGTGGATCACGCAGCGCACCGGCATCAAGGAGCGTCACATCGTCGATCCGGGTATGGCGACGAGCGACCTGGCGACGATGGCGGCGCGCGAGGCGATCAAGAAAGCGGGCCTGACGCCGGCCGACATTGACGTCATCATCGTCGGCACGGTTACCCCTGACATGTTGTTTCCCAGCACCGCGTGCCTGGTGCAGGCGAAGCTCGGGGCGAGCAAAGCGTGGGGGTTCGACCTCTCGGCCGCGTGCTCCGCGTTCACCTACGCGCTCACGGTCGGCAACACGATCGTCGCGTCGGGCGGTGCGACGCATGCACTGGTGATCGGTGCCGACGTGATGTCGAGCATCATCGACTATACGGATCGGGCGACGTGCGTGTTGTTCGGCGACGGCGCCGGCGCGGTGGTGCTGGGCCCATCTGCAGACGACAGTGTGGGCATCCTTGATTACGACCACATGATCGATGGCAACGGTGGCCCCGCGCTGTGCATGCCGGCCGGCGGCAGCCGCATGCCTGCGACGCATGAAACCGTCGACAAGCGGCTCCACTACGTGAAGCAGGATGGCCAGACCGTCTTCAAGTTCGCCGTGCGCAACACGGGCGAGATCTGCGAGCGCTTGTTGAAGCGCAATAACCTGACGGGCGACGACCTGGATCTGTTCGTTTCGCACCAGGCCAACAAGCGGATCATCATGTCGGCGGCTGAGCGCATCGGCATGCCCGAAGAGAAAGTGATCATCAACATCGACAAGTACGGCAACACGACGGCGGGCACGATCCCGCTGGCGCTTCACACCGCGATTGAGACCGGCAAACTCAAGAAGGGGGACCTCATCCTGCTGACGTCAGTCGGTGCCGGATTCACAGTGGGGTCGGTCCTGGTTCGCTGGGGAATCTAGCGACAGCTGTTCCAACATGGAACGTTAAGAGGCAGAAGGCCGGCCGCAGTGCCTTAGCTAAGTGCCTGTGGCCGTTGCTTTTGACGTTAATGTCCTTTAACGGCACAAGCAATCCGGGCTTTTGCAGATCAAGGCAAAAGCATTTAAGTCTCTTAATTTCAATTATATACAAACAATAATTCGGCGTTCATCAATTCTCAGTGCTCACTTGCGAGACATCGGTGTTTTCACAAAGACACCTAAGCAGATAAATTTTGCTCGTTAATGTCATATAGAGTGCTATAGTTACGCTGTTTTGAACGCACTCATGACATGGCGTACCGATTGCTCATCTGCAGTCGGAATGAGGGTCTCCATGATGCCCCGCTTTATTGCCGCGCTCGTCACGATGGCGCTTGTCGCGCTTGGCGCGACCCCTGCGGCCGCGCAAGACAAGCTCGATCGCGCGCTCCGGGAAGGCAAGGCGCAAGGTCGGTCTCAGAACGTCATTCTGAAGGCCAGGGAAGGCTACGAAGGCTGGGCGCGCCAGCTGCTTGCCCAGAAGGGCAAGAGCATTGACGCGGAATTGCCGAGCATCGGGGCCGTTGCGGCCAATCTGACGCCTGCTGAACTCGACGCAATCTGCAAGCACCCGGCGTTCAGCGGCTGCTCCGAAGACTCAGCCGTTTCTTCGAGTGCGGCTGCGCCCGCGCGCGGCAGCGCCGTACGGGGGAACGCCACCAAGGTGTTCGCGCCGCCGGTCAGCATCAACACGTTGCTCGGCACACTGGGCATCGAACCCTCAGCGACCTTCGGCATGGGCGTCACGGTCGCCGTGATCGATTCCGGCATCCATCCCTCGGCCTCGTTTGCTGGCCGCATCAAAGCCTTTTATGACTTCACGGGCGGCGGCATCCGCGGCGGGCGTCCGTTTGACGATTACGGTCATGGCACGCATGTGGCCGGCCTCATCGGCGGTTTGCAGTCGTTTGCGGACGTCCAGTATCAGGGTGTCGCGCCCGGCGTGCAGTTTGTCAGCCTGAAGGTGCTGGACAAGAACGGCGGCGGCAAGACCAGCGACGTGATTCGCGCGATCGAGTTTGCGATCGCCAACAAGGCGTTCTTCGGCATCGACATCATCAACCTGTCGCTCGGCCACCCGATCTTCGAACCGTCGGCCACCGACCCGCTGGTGCAAGCGGTTGAAAAAGCGTCGAAGGCCGGCATCATCGTCGTGGCGTCGGCCGGCAATTTCGGCGTCAACAAGAAGGGCGAGATCGGCTACGCCGGCATCACCTCTCCTGGCAATGCACCATCGGCGTTGACGGTTGGTGCCGCCAATCACAAGAACACCGTCGATCGCACCGACGATCGGATGGCGCCGTACAGCTCGAACGGGCCGACTTGGTACGACGGTCTCGTGAAGCCGGACTTCGTTGCGCCGGGTCATTTGCTCGCGTCGGAAGCGTCGCCGCGTAGCTCTCTCGTTGTGACGTACCCGACGCTGCAGAAGAAGGGTCCGGACGGTAAGACCTTCTTGCAGCTGTCCGGCACCAGCATGTCTGCGGCCGTCGTGAGCGGCGTCGTGGCAGGGCTCAAGTCCGCGGATCGCCGGCTCACGCCGAACCTTGCGAAGGCAGTGTTGCAGTTCACGGCGATTCCCATGGCTGATGACGCTGGCGCCGTGTATGGGCCGCTGCGCCAGGGAACGGGTGAAGTCAATGCGCGGGGCGCCTTGCAGGTTCTGCGGTCGATCGACTACAGCAACAAGTCGACGTCGGTGCCGTGGGTCAACCTGCCGAACCCGCACGCTACCGTGATCGGCGGTCGCTCCTACCTGTGGGCCTCGAACATCGTGTGGGCCGACAACATCGTGTGGGGCGACTCGATCGCCTACAACCTGCCGATCTTTGGCTTGAACATCGTGTGGGGCGACAACGTCGCCTGGACGAACAGCGGCACCAAGACCACCAACATCGTGTGGGGCGACAACGCGAACATCGTCTGGGGCGAGAACATCGTCTGGGGCGACAACATCGTTTGGGGTGACAACATCGTGTGGGGCGACAACATCGTGTGGGGCGACAGCCTCATCGCCCAGCGAGACCAGACGAAAGCTAACTTCGACGGCGACAACATCGTGTGGGGCAACCTCGCCGACGACAACATCGTGTGGGGCAACAGCGAGGACAACATCGTCTGGGGCAACGCCGATGACAACATCGTGTGGGGCAACGCCGCGGTGCTCACGCAGGGCGGAGTGAAAGGAGGCCGGTAATGGAGAAGATGCCTTACCAACCGGACCTCGACCGCGCGACCGTTACGTCGGATTGGCGCACAGCGCTACCGGTGATGGTTGGAATCAAGGTCACTTTGCGCGAACTGGAAGTGGCAGACGCGCCCGCGTTGCTCTCGATGCTGACGACCGAAGAGGTCTCGCGATTCATCTCGCCGCCTCCGACCACCGTCGAAGGATTTGAACGGTTCATCATGTGGGCGTGCGCGGAACGCGCAGCGGGACGCTATGCGTGCTTCGCTGTCGTGCCGCACGGCATGACCACCGCGATCGGACTGTTCCAGGTTCGGCAACTCGAACCCGGCTTCGCCACCGCTGAATGGGGATTTGCGATCGGCTCAGCATTCTGGGGGAAGGGCATTTTCGTTGACGGCGGAGATCTCGTCGTCAACTTTGCCATCGAAACCCTGGGCGTCCGCCGGCTCGAAGCCCGGGCGGCGGTGGCGAATGGCCGCGGAAACGGCGCCTTGCGCAAGCTTGGAGCCGTCCAGGAAGGCGTGCTTCGGCGGTCCTTCTTGAAGAACGGCCAGTTTTTGGACCAAATGCTCTGGTCCATCCTCGCAGAGGAGTGGAAAACTCGAGCGATTACGGGCAAATCCGTAATTCACTGAGAACGTCCGTAACGCCACTTTTTGCTTGCTGGCGCTAGCCTTTAGTGCCCGGCTTGGAGTAATCTATCCAGGCTTAAGCTGCACCAAGTGAACGTCCTTAAACGTACTTCTTGTTCGCGCGCGGTCGTCCTTTCGCTCATTTTGAGCGTCATCGCTGTTGCTCAGTCTTTTGCGGGCACGCAAGACGATGCGGTGCGCGCTGCGGTTGCTGCCCGCCAGTCGGCGCGCGTCATCATGCAGTTTGCGACGACCGCGCAGCGCGACGCCGCATTCAAACGTCTGCTTGATCGCGGCGCGGCCGTGCGCGCTGTGGATACCGGTGAGGGTCCTGCTCTCATCGTTGTAGGAAGTGCAGCGGCGTTCAGCAGCGAATTCAACAACGCGACGCAGGTCTCGCTCGATGCGACTGTGCGCGTGACTTCCGATTGGACCCCGGCGCGCGACCGCTCGGTGCGCAGCCAGGTCAGCTATCAAGAATACGAGCCCGGCGAGGTCGACGGAATGTCGGTGGCGATCATCGACTCGGGCATTCAGCTGCATCCCGACCTGCCGCGCGTCCGCAAGTTCAAGGATTTCGTCAGCGGCAGTCTCGTTCCCGTTGACGGCTGCGGACACGGCACGCACGTCGCAGGCATCGTCGCCGGCGACGGCAGGATGTCAGATGGCGCGTACGCGGGGATCGCGCCCGGCGTCGGCATCGTCGCGTTGCGCGTGCTTGACAACAACTGTTCAGGCAAGACCAGCGACGTGATCGACGCGTTGGACTGGGTCGGCAACAACTATCTCCGCTACAAGATCCGCGTCGTCAACCTGTCGCTGGGCCATGCGGTGCTCGAGTCGATCTTCACCGATCCGCTCGTGCGCGCTGTCGAGCGCCTGTCGCGCAAGGGCATCGTCGTTGTCACCGCGGCCGGCAACAAGGGCATCAACCCCAAGACCGGCAAGCCCGGATACGGTGGTGTCGGCGTGCCGTGCAACGCGCCCTCATCGATCTGTGTGGGTTCGCTCGACACCAAGGGGACTCCGGACCTCAAGGATGATTCGGTAGCGCCGACGAGCTCACGAGGCCCGACGCGATTTGATTTGCTCGCTAAGCCCGACCTCGTTGCCCCCGGTGTGAACATCATTTCGCTGTCGGCACCCGGCAGCCGCCTGTTCACGACCTACCCTGCTCTGCAAGTGCTGGGCATCGACGGTAAGCCGCGCTACTTCAACCTGTCTGGCACGAGCATGGCGTCTCCGGCGGTCGCCGGCGCAGCTTCATTGGTGCTCGGCGCCAATCCTGGACTGACGGCGAACACGGTGAAGATGATCCTGCAGTTCACCGCGCGCCTTATCAAGAAGACGGACGTGCTGACGCAGGGCGCCGGTGCCCTGAACCTGAAGGGTGCGCTGACACTCGCGAAGGCGATCAACTCGAACGCGCCGGTCGGCACGAACTGGATTCGCAAGCGCCTCACGGCATCGAACAGCGACGCCTACGGCAACGTGATCAAGTGGAGCCGCCGCATCATCTACGGCGATCGCTTCATGAAACCTCGCTACGCCGAGATCCGCCTGGTTCGCTGGAGCGATCACCTGGTGTGGGGCTACGACGCCATCGCCGACAACATTGTCTGGGGCAACGACGACAACATCGTCTGGGGCAACAACGACAACATTGTCTGGGGTAACAGCGACAACATCGTCTGGGGTAACAACGACAACATCGTCTGGGGCAATTACGAAGACGACAACATCGTTTGGGGCAACGACGAGTCCGACAACATTGTCTGGGGCATCGACGACAACATCGTGTGGGGTAACGGCTACCTGCGCGACGTCTGGGCGTCGAACGTCATCTGGGGCTTCTGGGACGACAACATCGTCTGGGGCAACATCACCCGCGCCACCGAAGACAACATCGTCTGGGGTAATGCCGACGACAACATTGTCTGGGGCAATTGCGCGGCGGCCACCGTCGACAACATCGTCTGGGGCAACGACGACAACATTGTGTGGGGCAACTGCAGCGCCGTTAAAGGCGCCGACGACAACATCGTCTGGGGCAATTCCGTGCTGACAGGCGGGAGACGCTAATGGAGAAGATGCCTTACCAGCCCGACCAGGAGCGGGCCGCCAGCGCGTCGACTCCGTCGACGACGACGTCGTCGAACTGGCGTGCCAGCTTACCGGTGCTCGCTGGAGCGAACTTCACGCTCCGTGAAGTCCGCAAGGAAGACGCGCCGACCTTGTTGGCGATGTTGACCACCGAAGAGGTGTCGCGATTCATCTCGCCGCCGCCGACCACTGTCGAAGGTTTTGAACGCTTCATTGCCTGGACGCAGCGCGAGCGTGAGGCGGGCAACTACGTGTGCTTCGGTGTGGTGCCTGCAGGGATGACCACGGCCGTTGGCCTGTTCCAGTTGCGTTCGCTCGAGCCGGGTTTTGGCTCCTGCGAATGGGGTTTCGCGCTTGGTTCGCAGTTCTGGGGCACCGGGTTGTTCGTCGAGGCCTCGGCGCTCGTCCTGAACTTTGGCGTCGACGTCGTCGGTTCGCAGCGCTTCGAAGCGCGCGCGGCCGTGGCGAACGGGCGTGGCAATGGCGCCCTCCGGAAGATAGGCGCGGTTCAGGAAGGCGTGCTGCGCCGCTCGTTCCTGCGCAACGGCCAGTATCACGACCAGGTGCTGTGGTCGATCCTCGCCGAGGATTGGCGCTTGCAGCGCAGCGGTGGCCAGGCGGCGCTCGTCCACTAAAGCAGCCGCGCCGCGCACGCTACAATGGCCTGACGTTCCTGCGTCAGGCCGTTTTTGTTTAGCACGAAGAACACGACGTTTCCGTTTTCCAGTCAGCACACGAAGAACTTGCAGGTCAGTGACTTCGACTTTGAGCTTCCTGACGAGCTGATCGCCCAGGAACCACCCCGCGAGCGCGGCGGCAGCCGGCTCATGGTGTTGCATCGGGCGACCGGCACCGTCGAACACCACCAGTTCGTGGATTTGCCTTCGCTACTGCGCGCAGGTGACGTGATCGTCGTCAACGATACGCGCGTGTTTCCCGCTCGACTCATTGGCAGACGTCTGCCGGGCGGTGGCGCGGCAGAATGTTTTCTCGTTCACGAAACCGAGACGCCCGACACGTGGGTCGCGCTCGTGCATCCGGGGCAGCGACTGCGGGAAGGTTCGCGGATGGAGTTCGCGCGCGATGGCCGCCTGTTGCATGGCGAGATCATCGGCCGGCATTTCCATGGACGACGCACGGTGAGACTGTGGACCGATGACGGCTCGCCCGTGCGGGACGCGATCGACGCGATCGGCCACGTGCCGTTGCCTCCGTACATCAAGCGTGATGACGCCGCTGGCGATCGCGACCGATACCAGACGGTGTACGCACGGGAGCGCGGATCGATTGCGGCACCCACCGCGGGCTTGCACTTCACCCCCGGAATCCTCGACGAGCTCCACGCGCGAGGCATCGAGCGGGTGAGCATCACGCTTCATGTGGGCTACGGCACGTTTCAGCCGATTCGTGTTGAAGACGTCGAGTTGCACGAGATGGAATCGGAGCACTATCGTGTGACTGAGCCAGCCGCGGCGGCACTGACGCGCGCCAAGCGCGAGGGCCGAAGGATCATTGCGGTGGGCACCACGTCGACTCGGACGCTGGAGTCGCTGGCGATCAGTGCGGACGGCTCCGTAAGCGCAGGCGCGGGGGAGACGGCGTTGTTTATCCGCCCCGGCCACCGGTTTCAGCTTGTGTCTGGCCTGATCACGAACTTTCACCTGCCGAAATCCTCGCTGTTGATGCTGGTCGCCGCGCTTGCGGGGCGAGACACCATCTTGGCGGCGTATCGCGAGGCCGTGAATCAGCGTTACCGGTTCTATAGTTACGGTGACGCGACGCTCATCCTATGAAACTTCCATACGAAGAATTTGACCTCTCCGGCATCAAGACCTATCCGCTGCGCTCGCGGCAGAGCAAGGTTGGTCTTGCGCAGTTTGCGACGCCGTACAAGGCGGGTTCGGGCGTGCGCGGGCTGATGGCATCGCTGCCCTCGCTGTTGGCGGCGAGCGACTTCAAGGAAGTGGTCAACGCGATCGTTGCGGCGCGCCGGGCGGAGCGGCCGATCATCTGGGGACTCGGGGCGCACGTCCTGAAAACGGGGCTGTCGCCGGTTCTCGTGGACCTGATGGAACGCGGGTTCGTCTCGGCGGTCGCGACCAACGGGGCCGGGATCATCCATGACTTTGAAATCGCACTGTCGGGTGCCACGTCCGAGGACGTTGACGCGACGCTGGGCCCCGGGACGTTCGGCATGGCGGAGGAGACCGGCACGCTGCTGAATCGCGCGATCAACGAGGGTGTCGCGAACGGGATGGGGTTCGGGCAGTCTGTTGGCCGATTCCTCGACGCGGCGCGGCCACCCTTCGCGCAGATCAGCGTCGCGGCCTCCGCGTTTCGCATGCAGATTCCGCTGACCGTGCACGTGGCGCTCGGCACTGACATCATTCACATGCACCCGCACGCATCAGGTGCGGCGATCGGCGAAGCCAGCCTGCGGGACTTCAAGTATTTCGTCTCCTGCGTGTCGCGCCTCGACGGCGGCGTGTACTTGAATTGCGGATCGGCCGTGGTGTTGCCGGAGGTCTTTCTGAAGGCAGTGGCGATTTCGCGCAACGAGGGCCGGTCGCTCGATGGCCTGACGACGGTGAACCTGGATTTCCTGAGGCAGTACCGGCCGCTGACGAACGTAGTCACCCGACCGACGGCGGGGGTCGGGAAGGGGTATGCGCTGACCGGGCACCACGAGCTGTTGATCCCGATGCTTGCGGCCGCGCTTATCGAGTCGGTATCATAGAAGGTTCCTGCCCGTTGCCGCCAGGCAATTGAGGCGGGTCCAAGCCGGAGTAGCTCAGCTGGTTAGAGCATGCGTC
>CAZBYY010000097.1:0-5488 GCA_964495855.1 uncultured Acidobacterium sp.
GAGAAAACGAGACCGCAGACAGCGGCCATGACGGTCAATCGGCGCACGGGTGCCTCCGGAGCGCGAATGTTACACGGTCTTCGGATGGATCGTGGCACTGACTGTCGAGACGCCGCGGTGTGCTCGCCCTGTGCAGGCGCGTGATTGCACACCCTCCGCACAGTGCGGCGACAGGCCGCGCCCGGTGCGCGGCGGCGGCACACCCCTTGCTGTTTCGCCTGGCATGACCATCGCCGCCGCACTCCGCGTCGCCGACGGCCCTGTGCCGTCAACCCGCTTCGACCGGCCGGGACGCAGCACGCCGGCTGAAATCGCGGCACAGGCCGCTCAGATTCATGGAGCCGCCACCGTCGAGGAGCTGCTATCGGGTCTGCCAGGACCGACGTGCCTGCTGAATGATCACCGCGAAATCGTCGTCGCCAACCACGCCGCATCGGCCCTGCTCGGTTCCCTGGGTCCCTCGGGTGACGCGCAAGGCCGCCGTCTCGGCGAGGCGCTGGGTTGTGTTTTCGTGAAGCACGGCCCGGATGGGTGCGGTACGGCCCCGCAGTGCCGCCACTGCGGCGCCGGCCAGGCCAACCGCGCCTTCGGAATCAGGCCCGGCGCTTATGAACGCGAACTTCATCTCCGGTCCGGTGAAGGCGCCGCGGAGCAAGCGGTGACGCTTTCGATTCACCTGAGCCCGCTGCGCGTGGGCGGATCGGTGTTTCGACTGTGCACCCTCACCGACCTGACCGCCGTCAGGCGCCGCGAAGCGCTCGAGAACATCTTCTTTCATGACGTGCTCAACACCGCGCAGGCCGTCGAAGGCGCCGCTGAGCTCATTCCAGTTGTCGATGATGACCAGGAGCAGGACGAACTGGCCCGCATCATCAGTGAGAACGCCCGGGAACTGGTCGGTGAGATTCAGACGCAGCGCGATTTGCTGCGCGCCGAAGACGGCACACTGCAGGTGCCGCACGTGGTCGAACACCTGTTCGCAATCGCGGACCGCATCGCGGACCTCTACCGGCGCAGCTGTGTTGGTGAGGGGAAGACGATTGTGGTCGAGAAAGCGACGGCCGACGATGGCCTCGTCACCTCTCCGGTGCATCTCGGCCGCTGCGTCAGCAACCTCGTGAAGAACGCGCTCGAAGCATCGGCCGCCGGCGACACCGTGCGCATCCGCGTATCGTCAACGGACGACGCGGTCACAGTCGATGTGCACAACCGTGCGGTGATGCCTGAGGCGGTGCAGGCGCAGGTGTTCCAGCGGTCCTTCAGCACCAAGGCGAATTCGGGCCGCGGACTGGGGACCTACAGCGTTCGATTGCTGGTGACGCGATACCTGGGCGGCGTGGTGTCCTTCGAGTCGAAGGCTGGCGAGGGCACGACCTTTCGAATTGCCCTGCCCCGAACGGTCGATTAGCCCGTGAGCATCGCGTGGTGCGCCCAGCATGATTCGAACATGCGACGCCAAAGAGCGCGGCCAGACCATCAATCGGCGCACGGAACGTCCTCCGGCGCGCATATTACACAACCACCGCTGCGAATGTGAATAATGCCCGGCGGGGCCAAATCTTCGCATCATGTTCCGACCGACATCGGCATACTAGACGCGTGAACGGTTGATGCTGCTTCGAGGGAATCGCCACGACGAACCCGGGCCCGCAATAGCGACACCGCTCTCGAGCGCTGAACCACACGCGCGTCCCAGGCAGCTCACGCTGAACCTTGGGGTCGCCATCTTGGCAGCCGCCACGCTTGTGTGCTTCCGCTCCGCTCTCTCATTCACGTTCAGCGCGTTCTTCGATTCGGATCAGGCCGTGGTGGGATTGATGGCGAAGCACCTCAGTGAGCTTCGGACGTTCCCGCTCTTTTTCTATGGCCAGCATTACATGCTCGGCGTGCAGGCGTGGCTCGCCGCGCCCTTCTTCCTTGTCGGTGGTCCCACGATCGGCATGCTTCGTCTGCCGTTGTTGATTACGGGGCTGCTGGTCACGGCTGCCTTGATCTCGGCTCTCGCGCGACAAGGCCTCTCGACGTGGGCGGCATTTGCCGCGGCATTACCCCTGGTTGCGACGACACCGGTGGTGTCCCTTGAACTCATGACTGCCCTGGGCGCATCCATCGAGCCCTTCGCGTGGATCCTCGTCATCTGGCACCAGCGGCGAAACCCATGGGTGGCCGGGGCGATGCTGGCTTTCGGAACGCTCCACCGGGAATTCACGATCTTTGCGCTGCCGGCGCTTGCTCTGGCGCACTGGCGTTCGTATCGCTCGTGGGTGGGCGAGGTCTGGCAAGGCGTTTTCGGCGCCGCGTCGCTGTGGTTCTTGATCGACGCGCTCAAGCAGAACACCAACACCCTGGGACCCGCCGACGGCGCCGCACCGACAGGGTCGCTGTCGTTGCAGGCCAGCACCGTTGCGTCTTTCTTATCGCTTGACCCGAGCGCGTACGTGGCGCGGATGTCGAATCTGTTTCGACATGGACTCCCGGACATGTTCGGGCTGATTCCTCATGCCGTCGACACCTATGGCATTCCCGGAGCGATGCTCGAGGGCTCCGTGTTGGCGGGCGCCTTGTTTGCGACGGCGATGGTGACCGCGGCCACGCGACTGCTGCTGTCGAGCCGGGTCGAGGGCGATGATCGTGACTCGCGATTCTTTGTGTTCCTGGCGTGCATTGGCGCCTTCACCGTGCTGGCGTACGGCTTGAATAAGGGCGTCCTGGCGGGATCTGTCGCTGTGATCCGCTACCTGCTGTTCGCCCTCCTGCTGCCAGTAGCGCTGATCGGTGCCTTTCTTCTGCACGAGCAGAAGCGCCAGTGGCGACGGGCCGTGTGTGCGCTCGTGACGGCGTGGGCCATCCTGAATGTGCGAGACAACTATCGCTTGTGGCAACAGTACGCGGTGTCTCCGCCAGACAACAACAAGCAGGTGCTGTCCGATTATCTCGTCTCGCATCACATCCGATATGGGCGCGCCGATTACTGGGATGCGTATGCGGTGACGTTCCTGGCACGAGAGCAGGTCATTCTGTCTTCTACGTCCAAGGTGCGCATCAGCGCGTATCAGTCTGCGGTTGACGCGCACGCAGACGAGGCGGTGAGCGTAATCAGGCAGCCGTGCGCGAGAGGAGTGCCCGTGTCGTCATGGTGCGTGGTGCCCGCATCTCAGACGCACAGTGTTCAGTAGCACCGGTCGGCGACGTGGCCACAGGCGCACTCACCGCGGCGAGAAAACTCGTTGGGGATCAAGGTGGTGCGCCCAGCATGATTCGAACATGCGACCTCCTGGTTCGTAGCCAGACGCTCTATCCAGCTGAGCTATGGGCGCGACAGAAGTTTGATCTTAACATAGCCCCGCGTGTTGCCCAACCGCACCCTGATCGAGTCGGCGCTGGCTCGCCAGCGCGCCGCCATGATCGCCGTTCTGGCGGTGTTTCCACTGGCCTGCTGGCTCTGGATCCTGGCCATGGCGCGCGATATGTACGGGCCGATGTCGGGCGCGTCGGCCTGGATGATGACGGTTTCGTGGGACGCGCCGCGACTGGTGCTGCTCTGGGCGATGTGGGCGGCCATGATGGCCGGGATGATGCTGCCGAGCGCCACGCCGCTCCTCATGCTCTACGCGCGAGGCATGCGCACACGGCAGGACGTCACGAATCCCGCGGCGCGCATCTACGCGATGGCGGCGGGCTATGTGGCGGTCTGGGCGCTGTTCAGCGTGGCCGCCACCGGCCTGCAGCGGCTCTTCGCATCGGCCTCCATCCTGACGATGATGATGGAACCGTCCGACACGCGTTTCGCCGCGGCACTGATGATCCTCGCGGGCGTGTATCAACTGACGCCACTGAAGAACGCGTGCCTCGACGCGTGTCGATCGCCGATCACGATGCTCGCGACGCGCTGGCGCGAAGGCGCAGGCGGCGCGTTCCGCATGGGCGTCTCGCACGGGCTGTACTGCCTCGGGTGCTGCTGGGCGCTGATGCTGCTGCTGTTCGCCGGGGGCGTGATGAACCTGGTGGTGATCCTTGCGCTGACGGCGTGGGTGGCGATCGAGAAACTGGCGCCGTTCGGGAGGCAGAGCGCGCGCGTCGGCGCGGCGCTCCTCCTCTGTTTCGGTGTCTGGATGGCGCTCGGCTAGTTCACGCAGCAGCCTTGCGGTTGTTCCAGTCGAAGTCGTACAGAATCCAGTTGGTCTTCTTGTAGTCGAGCGCGATCGGGCCGGCCTGCGCCTTGAACGTGCCCTCACCGCAATTGCCGCGCGTCCAGATGAATCCGGTCGGCAGCTCGACGATCGCCGAGTGATCTTCACCGGTCACTGGATTCTTCAGCGAGTCACCGCGGCCTTCGCCGATGCCGTCGATGCGGAACGTGGTCTTGACGCCAGAGCCCTCGATCGTGATCGCGCGCTTCTCGAGACCGACCACCTGCATCGTCGGTCCGAGCAGTTCCCACGGCAGTCCGCCCAGTTGTCCGGAGAACACCTGCGCCAGCGCGTTGATCTGCTGGTCCGTGGTGGACGGATCGACGACGAACACGCACTTGCCGCCGCCTTCATGAATGGCTTTGGGCCACTGGATGAGCGCCGCGCAGGTCACGCCGTCGAGGACGACGTCGCCGCAGGATCCGGCGGCGATGCGCATGCCGACCAAGGCGTGGCAACTGCCGTCCTTGGAGTTGGGAAATCCACCGAAGTTGCATCCGCAGCCGAAGTCGCAATTGCAGAACTCATAGCCGGTGCCGCGCATCTGCCATTGGGTCATAGATCGGATCTCCAGGGACGGGAGTGTACATGAAGGCGGGGTCACGAACGCAACCTGCGTCCGTGGCCCCGTTGCGAACGCCGAGCTTGCTAGCGGCGCTGCACGCCAACCGTAACGGTGAACGCGCCGCGGTTGTCCTGCAGGTAGTCGTCGTTGACGCCGAGGTAGAGGTGTCCCGAATCCGGTATCGGTCCAGCGCTGCTGCGCGTTGACGGTAATGGCCTGGGCGTTCTGACCGGACAGCGTGCCGATCGTGCCCGGCGTGCCGTAGCGCTCGAACTCGCTGCGCGACACGACGCCGTCGCGATTGGCGTCGGCCTCGTTGAAGCTCCGGTTCGAGCCGTGCCACTCGGCGCGCGACAGGTTGCCGTCGCGATCGTAGTCGAGATTGCTGAACTGATCGTAGGTGTTGAAGCTGCTGTTCGAGCCGACCACTTCGTAGCGGCTCAGGCGACCGTCGTGGTTGCGATCGAGCGCGTCGAACTCGCGGGCTCCGCCGTGCCATTCCGACCGCGACACGTAGCCGTCGTTGTTGTAGTCGAGGTCATCGAAGTTGTCGCCGCGATCATCGTCCCAATCCTGGCCGAGGGATTCTGACGCGGTGATGACGTTGTCGCCGTTGCGATCGATGCGGCGGAACGTTTCGACATCGTAGTGCCATTCGTTGGGCGTCAGCCGACCGTCGTGGTTGTGATCGAGGTTGTTGAAGGCCTGCTGCGTGTACGACAGGTTGCGCTCG
>CAZBYY010000097.1:5588-11267 GCA_964495855.1 uncultured Acidobacterium sp.
GTGGTTGTGATCGAGGTTGTTGAAGGCCTGCTGCGTGTACGACAGGTTGCGCTCGTGCACCTTGAACGAGCGGCTCGATCCGCGCCATTCGTCGCGGGTGATCACGCCGTCACCATTGCGATCCATTTCCTGAAAGCGGTAGCGCGCCTGCGCCTCAACCGTGGTGGCGACGGGGGATGAGGATACGCCGAGCGACGCCATCGCCAGCGACCCAAACGTCAGCACCAGACTGCGAGAAAACATAAAGAACCCTCCGATACCCCGAGTCTGCACAAGGTGTACCGGAGGGTGGTGACGTGCGAGCTATCTCTACAAGTCTGAGCGCTTGCCGACGCGAGGATTATCGTGACGGTCGCCCTCGAGGAACCCGTGACGGTCAGCGCGTCACGGGCATCGAGCTGTGCGGTTTTGCGTCGACTAGAAGCGCGACGCCTTGATCCAGGTATCGGCGCGCGACCAGCTCGCCGCGAGATCGGCATCGACCGCCTTGTCGGTCTTGCCTTGCGCCTTCAGGGCCTGCTGGAGTCCGAGCAGCGACCAGCCGTTGTGCGGATGCTGCTCGAGGTCGTCGCGATAGCACTTCTCCGCATCGGCGAAGCGCTTGGCTTCGATCAGCGCCGCGCCGAGCCAATGCCGCGCCGGGAAGGGCAGCGGTTCCGGTTCGTCGTACTCGAGCTCATCGTCGAGTTTCACCGCTTCTTCGAACTTCGCGATGGCGCCCGTGAGGTCGCCGCCCATGCGGGTGATTTCGCCGTCGAGGATGCCGGCAAGCACTCCGACCAGGCGCTTGGCGGGATGGCTGCGGAACTCGACCTTCGAGGTGTCGGCGGTCTTCTTCACCTTCGCGAGATACGCCTTGGCGAAATCAGGATCGCCGAGCTTGAGCTTCGCGTAGCCCTGCGAGAAGTCAAAGGCGGCCGCAGGAATCTCGCGTTCGGGCCGCTTGGTGACCTCGGCCACTTCATCGAATCGCCCGAAGCGAATCAGCGTCAGCACCTGGTACATCGTGTCGCCGGTGCGCTTGGTGTAGTCCTTACCGGCCTGCGTCGCGATGCCGCCCTGTCCATCCATCGACGCGGCGTAGAGCAGCATGTGCAGGTTGTGATCGGGATAAATGGCGAAGCCTTCACCCTCGTCTGCCTTCAAGTCCGAGTGCCACGCCTCGAGGTTGGCGCGTACCGAATCACCCCATCGGCCCACTTCGTTCCACGTGTGCGAGGGCATGTGGTTGATGTGGCTCGCGCCCGGAATCGTGGCGCCGAGATACTGCGCGCAGTTCTCCGCGAGCTGCGGCTTCACGGTCGACTCGGTGGCGTGGACGTACAAGTGGCACGCGCCCGGGTGCTTCGGGTCCTTGGCCAGCGCGGATTCGAGCACCGCGTGCAGCTTCTTGATGTTGGGCGCGTTGACGTCGCGCGTGCCGCGGCGCGGCTCGAGCAGGAACAGCGCGTCCCCGTACAGCGTGATCGCGTCGAGGTCGTCCGGGTATTGCGCGGCGACCTTGGCCATCGCGTCGGCGTAGGCCTGATCCTGCTCGCGGCGCTTGGCCGGATCGAAATTCTTCACGTAGCGCACGCTCAGCGCGTCGATGAACGCGCGCTCTTTCGGCGAGGCCTTGTCGCGGAGGCTGATCGCCTTCTGCAACGCAGCATATGCAAACGGCGACTGGTCGGCGGGCATCGGCCCGTTGAGGTACGAGCCCCACGCCCAGGCCTCACCCCAGTAACAGATCGCGCAGTCGGGATCGCGCTTCCACGCTTCGCGGAACGAGCGGATGGCGTCGAGGCGCGCGAAGGCGTACTCCATCTGGAAGCCCTGGTCGAAGAAGGCCTGGGCTTCCTTGTTCTTGGATGAAATCTCGCGGTGGAAGGGGCCAAGGCCCTTGGTGTAGAGCGGGATCGGGTCGCGGACGTACTTCGGCACTTCGCCGGGGTTATCGAGGTGACTCTCTTGAGCCCAACTCACAACGGAGCTGGCCAACCAACAACACAGGCAGCAGGCGGCAATGCGGCGCAACCGGGCATTCATCACGCGGGTCCTCCCCAGAAGGATCTGATCATACGCGTATTCTTCCGCGCGCCGGTGGAAATCCCCCGCGCCGCCGCCTTGAATGTGCGAATTCAGGCGGAAATTTCACTCTTCCGCACGGCACGGGTTTCGCCTGTTCCCTCGGCACGGAGGACTTCTATGCATCTCAAATTCTTCGCGGCGCTCGGCGCGGCCGCCTTTCTTCTCATCCTTCCGGCGCGTGCCAACGCTGCATGCTGCGACCAGGGGCATCACGACATGAAGATGGCGTGCTGCGAGAAGGCCGACATGGACTGCTGCAAGGACATGAAGGACATGGCGTGCTGCGACACGAAGGACAACCAGGTCGCGAGCGCGATCGACATGTTGCTGTCGCTCGACCCGCAGTTGAATCCGCTGCCGCCGGTGCGGCAGGAGACCGAAGTGTTCTTCCAGCGCCCAACGCTCGTCGGCCGCACGATCCTGCAGGGACGTTACGTGATTCAGCATGATAACGACCGCATGGCGCGCGGCGAACCGTGCACCTACATCTTCTCGAAGCAGGACCTGACCAAGCCGGTTGCCACGTTCCACTGCGTGCACATCGAACGTGATCGCGCCGGCCAGAACGTCGTGGTCCTTGCCACGAACAGCGATGGCTGGAACAAGCTGGAGGAATTCCAGTTCGCCGGCGAGAGCGCCGCGCACGGCTACCCGTCGACCATCCGGTAGGGCAGATCGCTCCGCAACGGAGCGTTGATGTGAGGTCTTCGCGTCGCGGTGATGGCGGCCGTGCCCTTCACGGCCGCCGCCGCGTTCGCGCGGTAGAATCCACGGGTGCACGACACGTTCATGCGCGCCGCGCTGGCGGAAGCCGGCAAGGCGCGCGACGCTGGCGAAGTTCCCATCGGCGCGGTTGTCGTCCTCGACGGCGCCATCATCGGATCCGGTTTCAATCAGCCGATCGCCTCACACGATCCCACCGCGCACGCCGAGATTCGGGCGATCCGGGCTGCGGCGGCGGCCGTCGGCAACTATCGCCTGACGGGCGCGACGCTCTACGTCACTGTTGAACCATGCTTGATGTGCGTCGGCGCGCTGGTGCATGCGCGCATCGGTTTGCTGGTCTACGGCGCACCGGAACCGAAGGCTGGCGCCGTGCAGTCGATGACACGCGCGCACGAATTACCCGGATTGAATCACCGGTTGCAGGTGGAGGGCGGCGTGCTCGAGGCGGAGTGCCGCGAGGTGCTGCAGCAGTTCTTCCAGTCGCGTCGCGCTAGCGCTCGAAGCGGCGATCGGGAATGAACCAGATGGCCGCGACTGTAAAGAAGATGGCGAGTGAGATCCACGAATTGACGAACGCCAGTGCCACCGCGCTGATGTAAAGCACCAGCGAGAGCTTGCCCTTGGTGTCGCTGCCGATGCGGGCGGCGAACTCAGAATCACGACCGTGACTCTTGATGAGCAAGCGCACCAGCATCGTGTAGGCGACTGCGTTCATCAACAGCCCGACGCCATACACGGCGACGGGGATCGTGGTGAAGTGGTTCTCGCCCATCCACGCGGTCGTGAACGGCGTCAGCGACAGCCAGAACAGCAGGTGAGAATTGCTCCACAGCACCGCGCCATTGACGTGCTTCACCGAGTGCAGCATGTGATGGTGGTTGTGCCAGTAGATGCCGATGTAGATGAAACTCAGCACGTAACTCACGAACACCGGCCAGAGCGGCGCCAGATCCTCGAGCCGGTCCCCGTGGGGGACCTTCAGCTCGAGGACCATGATCGTGATGATGATGGCGATCACGCCATCGCTGAACGCTTCGAGGCGACCTTTCGGCATTACTTACCGGGTCCCGACACCTTCTTCGGATTCACCGCGTTGGCGAGATTGAGCCGCGTGTCGTGCGTGTTCCAGCTAATCTGCAGGTTGTAACCATTCGGCGTCGTCGTGTGATAGCTGCGGAACGCTGCTGTGTGAATTTCGTCGGGGACCCATTCACCCTTTTCGTTCTTGTGACGGCTCGAGGTATCGACCGTGACCTTGAGCCCACGCTTCTCGATTTCTACCCTCACACCGTCGGTGTCCCACGGCGCAATGCCGAGCGAGATGTGATCGATGCGCGCACGCTCGCCGCGTGACGGCCCCTTGCCGAATTCAGGCGAGAGCGGGTTGCCGCCGCGAATGATGATGTCGCCGACGTCGCCGATCAACAGTTCGTGCTGGCTGCCCTCATCGTAGGTCGGCTTCCAGCCGAGCAGGTTCATGTAGAACGACGCGCTCTTCTTGTAGTCGGCGGCGTTGAACGAAAAGTGATCGAGCCACACCGTCTTCCACCCGGTCGAGGCAAACGGCGCCGGCTCCGAGAGCCTGGCCGTTGCCGCGGTCTTGCGCTGCTTCGAGTAGCCGTTGCCGTTGGCGATCTGCAGGTCGAACCCGTCGGGGTCCTTCACGTGAAAGCTCTCGAAGCCGTTCGGGCCGTTATCCGCCACCGGATCGAGGCCGCGCTTCTTCAACTCCGCGGCGACGCTCTTCGCGTCCCACTTGTCGATCACGTAGCCGAACGATTCGATGACGGCGGTGACGGGCTGGCGGTCGCCGCCGCCGGGGCCGCCTGCGGCGGGGGCGGGGAATGACGAGGCGGGCGCCTGCTTGAAGATCACGGTGCCCCACTGGCCCACGTCCATGACGGCCTGCTTGCCATCATCGCTCCTCAGCGTCCACCCCATCAGCGCGTTGTAGAACGCCGCTTCCTTCTTGTAGTCGGCGACGCGGAACGTGATCTGCTCGAGCGCGATCGTGTTCCATCCCGTCGGCGCGAACACGGGAGGGATGTCCGTCGTCACGCACGTCGGCGCGCCGTAGGTCGTCATGCATCGACCTTGCGCGTAGGCGGGAGCGGATGTGTTCGCGAGCGCGATCGTCGCGATCGCGATGGCGCAGAGCATGCGGAACGGCTTGACCATGTCGACTACCCCTGGGTTGGTGAAGAAATGCACGCTACAAGCTACCCCCGGCCGCCCGCCTGAGCAAGCGATTTGGCATCAGCGCGCGCGGCTGGCCCGAATCGTCACCGTGTACTGGTTCTCGTGATTGAGGTTGATCAGTGCCACGAAGACGCGGTTGTTGTAGCGGCCGATGGTCGCCGACTGCGACACCTCTGAGACTTCCCAGCCCGCCGGCAGCAGCACGGTATTGCGCAGTCCCTTCAGCGTGCGTGAGAACGTCAGTTGATCGTTGGCCACCTTGTACCCCGGGTCGGTCAGTGTGCCCGTGATGCGAAGATGCGCGCTCTGCTGATCGGCGGTGATCGGCACCTCCAATGCCGCCATCGTCTTGCCGCCTTCGCTCGACGTCTTCAGCACGTGCGCGGTATCGAGATCGACGACCTTGAGGTCCTGCAGCGGGAGGTAGCTGATCATGTCGATCGACGCCTTTGCGCCCTTGCGGTAGTCGCTGTAGCTCTGGTCGATCGTCATGCGATGCGACGCCGGATCGCCGAGGTCGTAGATCGTCTTGATGTCGTCGAAGAACATGTCGTCGCTGTTCGACGATGGGAGAAACGCCGCGGTGGTGCGCCGCGCGTGGACGGTGACGGGGTTGCTCTGGCCGCTCGGATTGGCAAACGCCAGCTTGAGCCGTCCGTCCGCGGTGGTCGAGAGTTGTGCGGC
>CAZBYY010000098.1:0-11210 GCA_964495855.1 uncultured Acidobacterium sp.
GCAGTGGCCCGGATCACCGCGGATGCGCCGCTGCGCCGCACGCTGATTCAAGGCGGGTATGCGACGGCGCGGATGTTTACGCTCGAGAAGCAGGCCGCGGACATGATGCAGGTGGCCCGTCGAGAGCTCGGCCTTGCGTTGCCCGCCACCGCATGAAGATCTGTTTCGTCATCCCGACCCTCACGAGCGGCGGCGCAGAACGCGTCGCGGTGACGGTGTTGAGCGGCCTGGACGGCCGGCGGCACGAGCGGGTGTTGTATCTGTTCAGCGCGGCCAACGCCGTGTATCTCGATCGCGTCGATCCCGGCATCCGCATCGTCGTTGCGCAGCAGCAGTCCTGGCTGGGCCGGATGCGTGAGCTCGCGGCATTTCTCCAGGAGTTCGACCCGGCGATCGTGATGCCGTTTCTCAGCTACTTCATTGCCGCGGTGGCCGTGCGGGTGGCGGGCGTCCGCTCGGTCGTGGTCTTCAACCAGGGCACCCCCACATCAGGATTTCTCGACGACCCCGACTTCTCGTGGACGCAGCCGTGGCGGCGCCGCGCCTTTGCGCTGATGACGCGTTTCTTCTACGCGCGCGCCGATGCGATCGTGGCCACCTCGCAAGGGGTTGCCGACGATCTCGCCACGCACTACGGCGTGCCGCGATCGAAGATTCGCATCCTGCACAACCCCGTCGACCTTGATGCGATCGCGCAGCATGCGACTGAGCCGATCCCCGGCGAGCTCGGCGATGACCATCCTGTCGTCGCGGCGGCGGGGCGGCTTGCGGGCGTGAAGAACTACCCGCTGCTCATCGCGGCGCTTGCCGATGTGTCGGCGGACACACCCGTGCACGCGTGGATCCTCGGCGAAGGACCGGAGCAGTCCGCGCTCGAGTCGCTCGCACGCGAGCGTGGCATTGCGTCGCGCGTGCGGTTCCTCGGCTTTCAGCAGAACCCGTGGCGCTTCATTGCCCGCGCTGATGTGTTTGCGCTCACGTCGACCTACGAAGGGTTCGGCAACGTGCTGATCGAAGCGATGGCATGCGGCACGCCGGTGGTGGCGACGCGGTCGCCAGGCACGATGGAGATCATCAACGATGGCGACAACGGGCGGCTCGTCGAGCATGATGCCCGCTCGATCGCCGATGCGATTCGCGATCTGCTCGGCAACCGCGCGACGCGCGACATGATGGTGGCGCGGGCGCGCGACGGCGTTGCGCAGTACGCGTTGCCGGCGGTGGTGGCCCGTTATGAGAGGTTGTTCCAGGAGTTGACCGCGTGAGCACCGGCGTGCTGATCGCGGCCGGCGTGGCGCTTGGCGTGATCTACACTTTGTCCCCTCTCGCGGTCCTGTGCACGGTGGCGCTGATTGCCGTGGTGCGATGGTCAGGCAAAGGCCTGACCGGGAGCGAGCAGCAGTGGTTCTTCATCGTGTTCACGACGGCGATTGTCCTGCGCGTGATCGTGATCGGCGGCCTTGTGCTCTCCGCTGATGGCTCGATGCCTTATACGGTCTTCTTCGGCGACGAATGGATCTTCAAGAGCCGCCCGATCTGGCTGCGCAACATCGCACTTGATATTCCGGTGATGCCGGCAGACTTCATTTACGCCTTCGACGAGACGGGCCGCTCCGGCCATCTCTACGCACTGGCATTCGTGCAGTCGCTGGTCGGTGATGCGCCGTACGGTGTCCATCTATTCAACGTCCTGGTCTACGCCGGCAGCGTGGCGTTGCTCTATCGACTGATCAGACCGGCGGTTGGCAGCCTGGTCGCGCTTGGCGGCGCGGTTGTGCTGCTGTACTTTCCCTCGCTGTTCGCGTGGTCGATTTCGGCGCTCAAAGAGCCGCTCTACATCGGCGCCGCCACGTTGGAGCTGCTGGCCGCGGTGATGCTGGTGCGCGGTCGCGGCTGGCTCGCACGCGTGGCCGCCATCCCTGCACTTGTCGTGCTCGGCTTCACCATGGAGCAGCTGCGGCGAGGCACGGAAGCTGTAGCCGTCATCGGGTTGGTCTCGGGGCTGGCGCTGTACTGGATCGTGCAGCGGCCGGGGCGGATTTTCGCTACCGTCATCGCGGCGCCGGTCGTGCTGGCGGCTGCACTGGCGCAGCCCGCGGTGCAGGACCGGCTGATGAGGGTCGCGCACGAATCGATCAAGTACCACGCCGGCCACGTCGTCAGTGCTGGTGTGACGTACAAGTCCGTCGATCCGCGCGTCTATCGGGACTGGAGCTTGATTGCTCGTGTTGACGGCCGCGAGGCGACACGCTTTCTGATCCGCTCGGTGATTGCCTACTTCGTGGAGCCGTTGCCGCGCAACTGGGACTCGACGCTCCTGCAAGCGTACCTGCCTGAACATCTCGCCTGGCTGCTGCTGGTGCTACTGGCGCCGTTCGGCATTGTGTTCGTCACCAAGCGCGATCCCCTTGTCGCCTCAATGCTGCTCACGCATGGCACCGCGATCATCATGATGGTGGCGATCACAGGCGGCAATATCGGTACTCTGATACGGCACCGGGACCTATCGCTGCCGTATCTGGCCTGGTTTTCGGCCGCCGGCGCCATTGCGCTGCTCTCGCGCGTTCGCCGTACTGCGGAAGAGCCGGAGGAGGTGATAGTTGGCCATCGTTGACGACAAAGGTCGGCTTTTCGGCCGCTGGAATTTCATCGACGCGACGATCGCTGTGCTCGCCGTTGGGTTGATTCCGGTTGGATACGCCGCGTACTTATTGTTCCGGACGCCGGCCCCACGGCTTACCGCCATCGAGCCCAAGGAGATCGTGCAAAGCCCGGACGGTCGAATCATGGTTACGGGTGTCAACCTACGCCCGTACTTACGCATTTCGTTTAACACTTTGCAGGGGCGGACCTTCCTCTTCCAGGACTCGACACGCGCTGACGTCGACCTGAATGAAATGCCGCCCGGCGTATACGACGTCGTGCTATTCGACCAAGGCCAAGAGAAGGATCGCATGCGCAACGCCTTGACGATCAAGCCCAAGGTTACTGGGATGCCGACCCAATTGGTCACCATCTCCGCCAGGTTGATCAACGTCACCCCTGAAGGAGTTGCCGTCATCAAGAAAGGTGTCGTGCTCGGCAATGTTGGCACCGTCGAGGCCGTGGGCGAGCCTCGCTCCTCCGCTCCGCGCGTGTTCTTTGGCGGGCTTCCGTTCGAGGTAGCAGCAAAGGGGGAACGGGAATTGCCGGTGATCGTCACCCTGCCATGCTCGATCAAGCTCACAGACGGCTTTCCGGAATGCGGTACCGCGGCGTTCACATTGCGCCCGAAGTATGTTGTGAGCACGAGCGTGGACCGGCAGGCGCTCACGCTGCAGATCGACCAGCTGCTTGGCGGCAACCAGGTAACCACTCTTGACGTTCCGGTGCGCTTTAACGGAACGGCTGAGGCGATTGCGAACCTGAAAGTCGGAGATATGGACATCGAACGGTCCAATAACCCGTTTTCACTCGGCTCTCTCGTCGCCTCGATTTCCGGCCGAGGTGTGACCGACGCCTCGGGAACGCTGGCCATTCGGGCGGAGAAACTCCGTGACGGATGGTCGATCGGTACCCAGCCTCTGCGTATCGGCGCGGCGATCACGTTCCTGACTGATCGATATTCCCTGACAGCCACGGTTCTGGACATACGCGATGGGCATCGCTGACGACGACGTTGTCGCGCTCGCTGCGGGCAGCGCGACCGTTGCCCGGTTGGATCGGGTCCGCCAGCTTTGCATGATCGCACTCGACGAATCGTGGATCGTGGGACGGGGACGATTGTTTGCCAAGCGATGGTCCGATCTGCCTCCAGCGAAGCGGCGGCGCCAAATCGGTGTTGTCGGGCTCGTCGCCGTGTTCACGCACGTCGCGCTGCTGTCGACCTCATCGGGATTTCACGCTTGGGTGGTCTACATCCTTCCGACGGTGGCAGGGCTCGTTGCCGCGATCGCCATCGTCACCGGCCGGTCGGGCGAACCGAAGGCGCAATGACGCTGGCTCGGCCAATACGTGTGCTGGCCTTGTCGCCCATTCCGGAAGAAGGCGCCGGCTGCCGGTTTCGTATCGCTCAGTACGCGCGCTACCTCAACGCGCACGGATACGACGTAACGATTCGATCGTTCTACTCGGCGTCTTTCTTCAGTCAGGTGTACAAGCCGGGCGATTTCCTGCGCAAGGCGGTTGGTTTCACGGGCCTCGCCGCGCGCCAGGTGATCCAATTGCTCGACCTGAAACAGTTTGACCTGGTGTTCCTGTATCGCGAAGCGGTGCCGATTGGGCCGCCCGTCATCGAGTCGATAATCGCGGCGAGCGGCGTGCCGATCGTCTATGATTTCGACGACGCGATCTTCCTGCCCAACGTCAGCGAAGCCAACCGCGTGATTCATTTCCTGAAGGCCCCGGGGCGCGTCAAGACCATCCTGCGTCACAGCAGACGCGTGACGGTCGGCAATGAATTCCTCGCGGCGTATGCGCGACAGTACAACAATCACGTCACCGTGATTCCGACCGTCGTCGACACCACGCGCTTTGTGCCGCGCCCGGCCGCTCCCGTCGATCGCGACCGCAAGCTGGTGATCGGGTGGGTCGGTAGTCCGACCACCTTCGCGTATCTCGAGTCGATTGCCCCGGTGCTGCGTGAGGTGGCCGCGCGCCAGCCGTTCACCTTGCGGGTCAGTGGGGCTGGCCGGCCGGTGCGCTTCCCGGGCGTCGACGTCGAAGAAGTGCCGTGGTCGCTGCAGAACGAGGTGCAGCTGTTCAACCAACTCGACATCGGCGTCTATCCGCTTGCAGATGACGACTGGTCGAAGGGCAAGTGCGGGTTCAAGGCCATTCAATGCATGGCGTGCGGCGTGCCGGTCGTCGCCGCTGCCGTCGGCGTCAATCGGGAGATCATCGCCGATGGCGTCAACAGTTTTCTGGCGGCGTCGCCGGCGGAGTGGGTGGACAAGTTGGTCCGGCTGTTGTCAGACGAGCCGTTGCGCGCGCGTTTCGCCGCTGCGGGACGGCAGACGATCGAGCAACGATATTCCTTGCGCGTGACCGCACCGCAACTCGCCGCGGTCCTGGCATCGGCGATCGATGCGCCGCTCGCGGCGCCGCGCCCTTCCGAAGGACGGATATGAGCGATTCCCATAATTTTGCGATGACCGGCGTGGCCGGTTTCGTGGCGCCGCGACATCTCAAGGCGATTGCTGACACCGGCAACCGGCTGGTGGCGGCCGTCGATCCTCATGACGCCGTCGGGTTGCTGGATCGGTTTGGCTTCGACGTGCGCTTCTTCACCGAGTTCGAGCGGTTCGATCGCCATCTCGAGAAGCTGAAGCGCGGTCCGGAGGCCGAGCGCGTGCACTACGTGTCGGTCTGTTCGCCGAACTATCTCCACGACGCTCACATCCGCGCCGCCTTACGCGCCGGGGCGCACGCGATCTGCGAGAAGCCGCTGGTCATCAATCCGTGGAACCTCGACGCGTTGCAGGACCTCGAGCGCGAGACGGGCCGCCGCATTCACACCGTGTTGCAGTTGCGCTTACATCCGGCCCTGGTCGCCTTCCGCGAGCGGCTGCTCGCCGCGCCGGCGAAGCGCCACAGGGTGCAACTGTCGTATCTCACCGCCCGCGGCCGTTGGTACGACGTGTCGTGGAAAGGTGTCGAAGAACGTTCAGGTGGAATCGTCATCAACATCGGCATTCACTTCTTCGACTTGCTGGTGTGGCTGTTCGGCGGCGTCCAGGATGCTGCCGTGCACTTGCGCGAACCCAAGCGCGCCGCCGGAACGTTGACGCTCGAGAATGCCGACGTGCAGTGGTACTTGTCCGCCGAGTCGACCGACCTGCCGTTCACCCCGATCCCCGGCAGCAAGACGACGTTCCGTTCGATCGTGGTCGACGGCGAGCAGCTTGAATTCAGCGACGGATTCACCGATCTCCACACCCGCGTGTATGAAGAAATGCTGGCGGGCCGCGGCTTCGGCGTGGCCGAGGCGCGGCCGTCGATCGAGCTCTCGCACCGGATCCGTCACGCGCCGATTACCAACCCCGCACCCGCCGAATTCCTGAGGGCGGCGGTGATGCCGACGGCCAAGGCATGAGCGACCCACGCCCTTACTTCGTCCACGAATCGGCGTATGTCGACGACGGCTGCACGATCGGGGCCGGTACAAAGATCTGGCATTTCAGCCACATCATGGCCGGCGCCGTGATCGGCGAACGCTGCAACATTGGGCAGAACGTCGTGATCTCGCCGGAGGTCGTGCTCGGCCACAACGTCAAGGTGCAGAACAACGTCTCGATCTACACCGGCGTAATTCTCGAAGACGACGTGTTCTGCGGGCCGTCGATGGTGTTCACCAACGTCGTCAACCCGCGCAGCCATGTCGTGCGCAAGCACGAGTACCAGCGCACGCATGTCGGCCGCGGGGCCAGCCTCGGCGCCAACTGTACCGTGGTGTGCGGCCACGACATCGGCCGCTACGCCTTCATTGGCGCGGGCGCAGTGGTGACGAAACACGTGCCGGACTACGCGCTGGTGATCGGCAATCCGGGCCGCATTGCCGGCTGGGTGTGCGAGTGCGGCATCAAGCTCGCCGCCGGCGCGACGCCGCCGCACGCTACAACGTGCGTCTCGTGTGCGGCGTCTTACGAGACTCGGAACGGAATACTGACTCGAGTCTGAACGAAGTTCTGCCTCTTGCCAAATGAACACACTGGACAATCTCGAAGCGGAAAGCATCGAAATACTCCGCGAGGCCTACGCGGCAGCGCAGCGCGCTGTGATGATGTACTCCATCGGCAAGGATTCGTCAGTGATGGTGCACCTCGCCCAAAAAGCGTTCTATCCGGGCAGGATCCCGTTTCCATTGCTGCACATCGATACGACGTGGAAGTTCCGTGACATGTATGCGCATCGCGACCGCGTCGCGCGCGAATACGGCGTGACAATCCTGGTCCACAGGAACAAGGAGGGGCTGAGCGCCGGCGTGAATCCGTTCACGCACGGTTCCAGCTACTACACGGATATCATGAAGACCGAAGGGCTGAAGCAGGCCCTGGATGAACATCAGTTCGACGTTGTCTTCGGGGGCGCGCGCCGCGACGAAGAGGCGTCTCGCGCCAAGGAACGGATCTTCTCCTTCCGCGCTGCCGGCCACCGATGGGACCCGAAGCGGCAACGGCCGGAATTGTGGAATGTCTACAACACGCGGCTGCGTCCCGGTGAAAGCATGCGGGTCTTTCCGATTTCGAACTGGACCGAGGTGGACATCTGGCGGTACATCGATCGCGAGTCGATCCCCGTCGTGCCGCTGTATTTTGCGGCGCCTCGGCCTGTCGTCAAGCGAAGCGGCACGTGGATTCTCGTTGATGACGACCGGCTGCCTCTCGAGCCTGGTGAGCAGCCTCAGATCCGGACGGTTCGGTTCCGGACGCTTGGATGTTACCCGCTCAGCGGCGGCATCGACAGTAGCGCCACGACGCTCGAGGCCGTGATCGCCGAGACCGCAGCCGCGGCCGTTTCCGAGCGGCAGGGCCGTTTGATTGACTCGGACCAGCCAGCCTCGATGGAGCGGAAAAAGCAGAAAGGCTACTTTTGATCCGCCCTTTACTGCGTTTTTTGACCTGCGGCAGTGTCGACGACGGCAAGTCGACGCTGATCGGTCGAATGCTGTACGACACCAAGCTGGTGTTTGCTGACCACTTGCGAGCGCTCGAGGGCGACTCGCAGCGCTACGGCACTCAAGGCGCCGCCCTCGACCTGGCATTGCTGGTAGACGGCTTGCAGGCGGAACGGGAACAGGGCATCACGATTGACGTTGCATATCGGTTCTTCGCGACCCAGCGCCGCTCGTTCATCGTCGCCGACACGCCGGGACACGAACAATACACACGCAACATGGCGACTGGCGCCTCGACTGCTGATCTCGCGGTTGTCCTGATCGATGCCCGAAAAGGAGTGCTCGTTCAAACTCGCCGACACACCCGAATCGCCGCCATGATGGGTATTCGCCACATCGTGCTCGCGATTAACAAGATGGATCTCGTCGGATTCGACGCCGCGCGGTTTCAGGGCATTGCGGCTGAATACGCGGCGTTCGCTTCGGGCTGCGGCGTGGATGTGGTCCAGCCGATTCCTGTGTCTGCGCTGCTCGGCGACAACATCGTCGAGCGCAGCACCCAGATGCCGTGGTATGACGGCGCAGCTCTGCTCCAATACCTTGAGCAAGTCGAGGTTGATACGGCCGGGCGCGCACAAGACTTTCGAATGCCGGTGCAATGGATTTGCCGACCTTCGCAGGGTTTTCGTGGGGTTGCCGGACGGATCGTCGCAGGAGCAGTTCGGCCTGGTGACGAAGTGGTCGTGATGCCGTCGAGAGTGGTAACGCGCGTAGCAGGTGTGGCCCGTGGCCCGGACCAGTGCGACAGCGCCGCTGAAGGTGAGTCCGTCATGCTGACGTTCAGCGACGAGGTTGACGTCAGTCGAGGCGACGTGATCGCCACCGCCTCAACGCCGCCAGCAGTGTCAGATCAATTCGAGGCGCGCCTACTCTGGATGCACGAGTCGCCAATGATTCCGGGGCGTACTTATCTCTTCAAGATGCATTCACTGGAAGCCGCGGTGACGGTCACGGCGCTCAAGTATCGAGTCGATGTCAATACTGGCGGACATCTTGCCGGAGCGTCCCTCGCACTCAATGAAATTGCTGTCGCCAACATCGCCGTCTCGCGGCCAGTTCCATTCGAAAGCTACGATCAGAATCGTCAACTCGGCGGCTTCATCTTGATCGACCAGCTGACGTTCGAAACGATCGGTGCCGGCATGATTTTGTTCGCGTTGCGGCGCGCCGATAACCTCCACTGGCAGTCACTCGACATCGGTCGAGACGACCGAGCTCGCATCAAGCACCAGAGACCACGATGCATCTGGCTAACCGGGCTCTCCGGCTCCGGGAAGTCCACCATTGCGAACCTGCTCGAGTCCAGGCTCAATTTTGCCGGCCGCCATACGTATGTCCTGGACGGTGACAACGTTCGTCATGGATTGAATAACGACCTCGGCTTCACCGAGGCGGACCGCGCTGAAAATATCCGCCGAGTAGCGGAGGTCGCGCGGCTGATGGTGGACGCAGGGCTGATTGTGATCGTGGCGTTCATCTCGCCTTTTCGAGCGGAGCGCCGATTTGCGCGCGGCTTGTTCGAGGCGGGTACCTTTGTTGAGGTGTTTGTCGATGCGTCTCTCGACGAATGCGAGCGGCGTGACCCCAAGGGGCTCTATGCGAAGGCCCGCGCGGGGGCCTTGCCAAACTTCACCGGTATTGACAGCCCATACGAGCCGCCTGAATCGCCAGAATTGCGGCTCGACACGTCGTCGATGACCGCCGACCGGTGCGTCGAGCGCATCCTCGAGGCTCTAGGCTAAGTGGAGCTGGCCCGTGTGACCGCAGGTGCCATTACCGGACTCGTCGTCGGCATGACGGGCGTTGGCGGCGGCGCCCTGATGACGCCGATCCTGCTGATGATTTTCGGTACCGCGCCCTTGACGGCGATCGGAACCGACCTCTGGTTTGCTTCGCTCACCAAAGTCGCGATCGCTGGGATTCACCAACGACACGGGCTGATCGACTGGGCCGTCGTACGCCGCTTATGGTCAGGCAGCCTGCCGGCGTCGGCGTTGGTGCTGTATTGGCTCCGCTCCGGCGGCAGCCGCGCGCCGTCGTTTCTAGTCGACGCGATCGCCGTGGCCGTCTGCATCACGGCCATTGGCGTGCTCCTGCAAAAACGCCTGCACGCCTTCGCGCTCAGTGTTGAGGCGCGATCCCGCTCCCTGCGAGAGTGGCAGGTGCCAGCGACCATCGCCGCCGGGGCGACGCTCGGGGTGCTGGTAACATTAACCTCCGTTGGTGCCGGCGCGGTCGGTGTCGTCTGTTTGCTCTACTTATATCCGACGCGGCTGACGCCAGCCCGACTTGTGGCCACCGATGTGGCGCACGCCATCCCGTTGGCAATGTTCGCCGGCGTCGGACACCTGACAGCAGGCAGTGTTGATGTTGCGCTGCTGCGAGATCTTCTGATCGGATCTGTTCCAGCGGCCGTAGCCGGCGCAACCCTGTCGGCACGCGTTCCACACACAACATTACGTGCGGCATTGGCGGCCGTGCTGCTGGTCGTGGGAATCAAGATGCTGGTTGGTAACTGACGCCTGGAAGGAGACCGGTGAAGCTCGAAAATGCGCGGCTGTTGGTAATCGGCGGGGCGGGCCTGGTCGGTTCGCACATCGTCGACGAGCTGATCGACGAACCCGTTGCGGAAATTGTCGTCTTCGACAACTTTGTCCGCGGCACCCGCGACAACCTGGCGGCCGCCTCCCGGTCGCCCAAAGTGCGCGTGGTGCAGGCGTCGATAACCGACCGTGAAGCGCTGAGACGGGAGCTGGAGGGAGCGGACGGCGTGTTCCTGCTGGCCTCTCTGTGGCTGGGCGAGTGTGTCAGCGACCCGCGGCAGGCGTGGGAAGTGAACACGCTCGGCACGTGGAACGTCGTCGAAGCGTGCCGTGAAGCCGGCGTGAAACGGATTGTGTATTCGTCATCGGCGTCGGTCTACGGCAATGCTGTGGTCACGCCGATGACCGAGGAGCATCCGTTCAACAACCGGACGACCTATGGGGCGACCAAGATCGCCAATGAGCAGATGCTGCGCGCCATCTACGAGCAGCACAAGCTGCCCTACATCGGCATGCGCTACATGAACGTCTACGGACCGCGCATGGACTATGAGGGCACTTACGTCAGCGTGATCATGAAGGTGCTCGACCGGATCTTCGCGAACGAGCGGCCCGTGGTCTTCGGGGACGGCAGCCAAGTCTACGACTTTATTCACGTGTCGGATGTTGCGCGCTCGAACATCCTCGGCATGAAGGCCGATTGTGCCGACGAGAACTTCAACATCGGCATGGGCATCGGCACGAGCATCAACGAACTCGTGTCGATCCTGCTCGAGCTGACCGGCTCCACGTTGCGGCCTGAATACCGGCGTGAGGCGCAGAGTTTTGTCACGCATCGCATCGGCAGCACCGAAAAAGCGCAGCGTCTGCTCGGATTCCGTGCGACGACCTCGTTGCGCGACGGTGTTCGTTCCGTGGTCGAGTGGCGCCAGTCGCTGCGGCAACGGCCGACTCTTTCCTGATGTGCGGCATCGCCGGCGTGTTTCACTTCGACGGGCGCCCCGTCGATCGTG
>CAZBYY010000099.1:0-11200 GCA_964495855.1 uncultured Acidobacterium sp.
GACGAACGGCGAGATCAGCGTCACGCCGGCATCGGCGCAGGCAACCGCCTGCGCGAAACTGAACAGCAGCGTCATGTTGCCGTGAATGCCCTCGCGCTCGAGTTGCGCGGCGGCGCGGATCCCTTCCCACGTCGTGCCGACCTTGATCAGGATCCGTTCCTTCGGAATGCCCGCCTCAGCGTACAGGCCGATCAGCTCGCGTGCCTTCGCGATCGAGGCATCGGTGTCGAAGCTCAAACGCGCGTCGACTTCCGTCGAGACGCGGCCCGGGACGATCTTCAGGATTTCGATCCCGAAGTTCACGGCCAAGTGATCCATGAAAGCTTCGGTGCGCTTGTCGGCGCCGGCGCGCTCGGCGGATCGCAGCGCCGCATCGACGAGGGGCCGGTACTTCGGCTGCTGCGCCACCTTCAGCAGCAGCGACGGATTCGTCGTCGCATCCTGCGGCCGGTACTGCTTCATCGCCTCGATGTCGCCGGTGTCGGCCACGACGGTCGTAAATTTCTTGAGCGACTCGAGAAGGGTCATGCAAATAAGGATACCCGACGTTATGCTGGAGCGAATGCGGATTTTGGTCATCGACGTCGGCGGCACGCACGTCAAGTTGATGCATTCGGGGAGTCCCGACACGCGGAAGTTCGACTCCGGTGACGGGTTCACGCCTCAGCAGGTCGTGGCGGGCGTGCAGGCGAACACATCCGACTGGCAGTACGACTGCATCACGATCGGCATCCCAAGTCCGGTGCTGCGCGGCGCGGTCGTCGAAGAGCCGTGGAATCTCGGCACGGGCTGGGTCGGCTTTGACTGGGCCGCGGCTTTCGGCGTGCCGGTGAAAGTCATGAACGACGCGGCAATGCAGGCGCTCGGCAGCGACGAAGGCGGCCGCATGCTGTTTCTCGGTCTCGGATCGGGACTGGGCACGGCGCTCGTCGACGAGGGCCGCGTGATCGCTCTTGAGCTGGCGCACTTTCCGTATCAGGGCCAGACGCTCGAAGACGTGCTCGGCCAGCGCGGATTGAAGGCGCTCGGCGAGGAGAAGTGGCGCGCGGCGGTCATCGACGCGGCGAACCTGCTTCGCGCCGCCATCGCCGCAGAGTACGTGGTCCTCGGCGGCGGCAACGTCCGCCTGTTCGATGCGCTGCCCGACGGCATCCATCGCGGCGGCAACGACAAGGCGTTTGAAGGCGGGTTCCGCGCCTGGGAATCGCCCGAACCGATCGATGCCCCGAGCTCGCCGCTGAAGGCCCTGGCCGCCTTCGCACCGCGGCAGCCCCTGCGCGAGCTGTTCGACAAGGATCCGGGCCGCGCCGATCGCTTCTTCTTGCGCGTCGGCGAACATTTCTTCATCGACTACTCGAAGAACCTGATCACCGACGACTCGATGACGGCGCTCTTCGAGCTGGCGCGCAAGACCGGCGTCGAATCGCTGCGCGACCAGATGTTCGTCGGCGAGCCGATCAACACGACCGAGCATCGCGCGGTGCTGCACGTCGCGCTCCGCAACCGGTCGAATCGCCCGATGTACGCCGACGGCAGGGACGTGATGCCGGACGTGCGCGCGGCGCTCGAACACATCCGCGCCTTTTCGGAAGCGCTCCGCAGCGGGCGCTGGCTGGGCTACACCGGCCTGCGCATCACCGACGTCGTCAACATCGGCATCGGCGGATCGGACCTCGGTCCGGCGATGGTCACGCAGGCGCTCTCGCCCTACGGGCATGACGGCCCGCGCACGCACTTCGTCTCAAACGTCGACGGCGCGCACCTCGCGGACACGCTGCGATCACTGCATCCGGCGACGACGCTGTTCACCATTGCGTCGAAGACATTCACGACGCAGGAGACGATGACCAACGCGCGGTCGGCACGGGAATGGTTCCTGGCGCGCGCGAAGCAGGAGTCGGCGATCGCCAAGCATTTCGTGGCGATCTCGACGAACGCGAGCGAAGTGCAGGCCTTCGGCATCGCGCCGGAGAACATGTTCGTATTCTGGGACTGGGTCGGCGGGCGCTACTCCCTGTGGTCGTCGATTGGCCTGCCGGTGGCGATCTCGATCGGCTACGGCCACTTCGAGCAGCTGCTCGACGGCGCCTTCGAGATGGACGAGCACTTCCGCACCGCGCCGCTCGAGCGCAACGCGCCGATCGTGCTCGGCCTGCTGGGCGTGTGGTACGCAAGCGTGCTCGGCGCCGACTCCCACGCCGTGCTCCCGTACGAACAACGCCTGCTGCGCCTGCCGGCGTACCTGCAGCAGCTCGAAATGGAAAGCATCGGCAAGCGCGTGGATCGCGCCGGCAGGGTCGTGGACTTCCAGACGTCGCCGATCGTGTGGGGCGAGCCCGGCACCAACGGACAGCATGCCTTCTTCCAATTGCTGCACCAGGGCACGCGGCTCGTGTCGACGGATTTCCTCGTCGGCATCGAGTCGCACGATCGCCTCGGCGACCACCACCGCCTGCTGCTCGCCAACTGCCTGGCGCAGACCGAAGCGCTGATGCGCGGCAAGAACGAGGCGGAAGTGCGCGCCGAATTGACGGCGCACGGCCTGTCGGGCGCCGCGCTCGAGCGGCTCGTGCCCCACAAGATCTTCCCGGGCAACCGGCCGTCGACGACGATCATGTATCGCAAGCTCGGCCCGCGCACGCTCGGCATGCTGCTGGCGCTGTACGAGCATCGCGTCTTTACGATGGGCGCGGTCTGGAACATCAACTCCTTCGATCAATGGGGCGTCGAACTGGGCAAGCAACTGGCGACGACGATTGCGAAGGACCTGGCGGTGCCGATGGATACGGCGCCGCACGATTCATCGACGCGCAAGTTGATCAGCCTCGCCAAGACCCGATAGCCCGCGCCGGGCGCGCATGGGCAAGCGCTCCCCGAATCGCGCGGCCGCGAGGTATGATGGTGACCCTCGCGCCCATAGCTCAATTGGATAGAGCGTTGGCCTCCGGAGCCAAAGGTTGCAGGTTCGAGTCCTGCTGGGCGCACCACACATCAGGTTCCGGGTACCAGGAGTACCAGTGGTTCCAAAGGCATTGTTCTTCGCGTGGTTCCTGATACTAACTGCCTCCGGCGCGGCCGTTGTCGCTGCGCCCGAACAGTTTCAGGTGCGACTCGACACCACCAAAGGCGCGATCGTGATCGAGTGTGTGCGCGCCTGGGCGCCGAATGGCGCCGATCGCTTTTACGAGTTGGTCACGAGCGGCTACTTCAACGACACCGCGATCTTCAGGGTTCGCCCCAAGGTGTTTGCGCAATTCGGCATCAACGGCACGCCGGCGATCGCACAGTCGTGGCGCTCGCGGACCATCCCGGATGATCCGTTCCAGCCCGAACATTCGAACGTGCGTGGAATGGTGTTCTTCGCCTGGGCCGTGCCGAACGGCCGCACCACGCAGGTGGTGATCAGCTTGCGCGACAACCACGAGGAATACGACAAGGAGCCGTTCGTGCCCTTCGGTCGCGTCATCCAGGGCATGGACGTCGCCGACCAGCTCTTCGACGGCTACGGAGAATCGGCGGGCGGCGGGATCCGTGCCGGGAAGCAGGACCCCGTCTTCCAAGGTGGCAACGAGTACTTGCGGACGAACTTTCCGAAGCTCGACTACATCACGACCGCAACGCTCATCCGGTAGCAGGTTCGTTTTCTAGGTCGCGTTCGTCTTCGAATCCACCAGCGACTGCTGCCGCAGCGCCGCCGCGCCGAGCATGCCGCCCATCCCCATCGATTCGATCGCGCTGCTCGGGATCAGCATCAACGCGCCCTTCTCTTTGAGCCCCTCGTAGAGCATGTTCATCGCGCGCAGGTGCAGCGCCGTCGGGTTGTCGTGATACGACTGCGCCGCTTGCGCGAACGAGGCCGCGATCTCGACCTCAGCCTGGCCGAGGATGATGCGCGCCTGCTTCTCGCGCTCCGCCTGAGCCTGTCGCGACATCGCATCCTGCAGCGCGCCGGGAATGACCACGTCGCGCATCTCGACGGATGACACCGTCACGCCCCACGGGTTCGATCGCTCATCGATCAGCTCCTGCAGTTCCTTCTGCACCATCTCGCGGCCGCGAAGCAGGTCCGCCAGCGTGGTGCGTCCGATGATGTCGCGCAGCGCCGTTTGCGCAGCCCACGCGACGGCGCGTCCGTAATCCTGCACTTCGAGCGCCGCCTTCTCGGCGTCGTGCACCATCCAGAACAGGACCGCGTCCACGTTGACCGGCACCGTGTCGGCCGTCAGCGTCTGCTCGGCGGCGAAGCCGGTCGCAATCGTCCGCTGGTCGATCACCGACGACACGGTGTCGATGAACGGCACGACCCAGAACAACCCGGGCCCGCGCAGGCCGACATACCGTCCGAAGCGCAGCACGACGGCTCTCTCCCACTGCTGCGCGATGCGCGGCGCCGGCATCAACAGCAGGCCGATCACCGTCATGACGATCAACGGGATCGGATTGCGGAGGATGAGCATCGCCACGGCGCCGATGGCGATGCACCGCAGCTGGACCGTGACCGACACGACGTTGAATCCGCCGTTGATCTGTAAAGCGGCGGGATCCTGCGAACGACCGACTGATGACACTGCCATAGTTAAGTGCCTCCACCCTGATGCGAAGTAATCTCGCGAACAACCTCGTCCACGCTGAACCCGTTGGTCGCCGCTTCCGCGAGGACCCGCGTGGCAAACGCGCGCAACCGCTTTTCATGTTCCCGAGGCGGCCGCGCTTTTTCCGCCGCCGCGACGAACGACCCGACCCCGCGGCGTGTTTCGATCACGCCGGCCCGTTCGAGGTCGGCATAGACCCGCGCCACCGTGTTGGCGTTGATGCTCAAGTCGACGGCCAGCAGGCGCACCGTCGGCAGCTGATCGCCGGGCTTGAGCCGCCCCGTGGCCATCGCCGCCCGCAGGGCGCGCTCCAGCTGCGTATATATAGGTGTCTTGTCCCGAGGGTCGATGGTGACCAACGGCATAGTTCACTTGTACTAGTACATTAGTACAAATGTCAAGCCAACGGCAGGCGGAGCTTGTTCATCAGCCCTGGCCAGCGCGGCATGGCGCGGAGTTCGGCCCCGTACCAAAAGCGGATCAGCATGGCCGCGATGGGATCGCGCGCCTCGATCGATTTCTCCAACCAGTCCGCTTCCTGGTCGTACTCACCGAGCACCCAGTGATAAAGGGCGATGCCCAGCGGCCCGCCCAATTCGCCGGCTCGACTGACGTGCTCGAGCAGTTCGCCGGCGCGGCGCGACTCCCCTCTCCGCTGCAACAACCCGGCGAGCAAGCCCGTCACCCGCGGAAGGGGGGCGACGGCGTACGCCGCCTCACACATCCGCAGGGCCGCGTCCCATTCCCCGAGTGATGCGTGACGGCCCGCGAGGTTGAATTGCGCCAGCACCATCGACGGATTGAGGTCCAACACCTCGCGGTAGGCGTGCACCGCCTCGTCATCGCGGCCGGCACCGGCCAGGAACGATGCACGATTGATCCGCAGGAGCATGTTCAGCGGGTCGTCGCGGAGGCCGAGGTTCGCCTGCTGCACCGCGTCGTCGGGACGGCCAGTCTTCATCAGGTGCAGTGCGTAATAGAGTCGGACGTTGACCGGCACGGATTCGCCGGCGACGGCCTGCTGGAAGCGGCGCTCGCCTTCCTCCCAGTCGTAGTCGAGACTGCCGGCGACGGTCGCCAGCATCGCGTGCCCTTCGGCGAGTGATGGATCCAGCGCGAGCGCCTTCTGCGCCTGCTCCCTCACCATCGACCACCCGTAGGTCGGCGCGACCATGCCGAGCACGGCCATCATCATGAAATGGACGCCGTACTCGCAGTGGGCCTGGGCGAAATGCGGGTCAAGGGCGACCGCCTGGGCGAAGTGTTCGCCGGCGCGCTGCAACATGTCCGGTCGAAGGAAGCCGCCGTAATGCCGCGCCTTGAGCAGGGCTTCGTACGCGGCCAGGTCCGGTTTATACGGCATGAACACGGTCGGCTGGCCCGAGAGCGCCACGCGCAGCGACGCCGCAATCGCGCGGGCGAGTTCGTCTTGCACCTCAAACAAGTCGGCGATCTCGCGATCGTAGCGCTGCGACCAGATGTGGTACCCGTCGGACGCGTTGATCAACTGCGCCGTCACTCGAATGCGGGAGCCCGCCCGCCGGACGCTGCCTTCGAGGATCGAGGTGACGCCCAGCGTGCCGGCAATCGTGCGCACGTCGTCCGTCTTCCCTTTGAAGGCGAACGCCGAGGTTCGCGCCGTCACCCTCAGCCCGGGAATCTGCGCCAGGAAGTTGATCACTTCTTCGGTCAGGCCGTCGCTGAAGTACTCGTTGTCCGCCTCGGCGCTGATGTTGGCGAAGGGCAGCACCGCGATCGCGGGGTTCGATGACGGCGACGGCGAGGGCGCGACCCCAGACGGCGCGCGCAGATCGTCCAGCAGTTCTGCCATCGTCTGATAGCGTTGCTCGGGCGCCTTGGCGAGGCATCGTGCCACGATCGCCTGCAGCGACGGCGGCGCGGCGAGCGGGGCAGGATCGTCGCGAATGATCGCCGCCATCGTCGACACCGCGTTCGATCCGGTGAACGGCCGTCGTCCGCTGAGGAGTTCGTACAGCACCACGCCGAAACTGAAAATGTCCGAGCGCGCATCGGCCGTGCGGCCCTCTGCCTGCTCGGGGGCCATGTACCCGACGGTGCCCATGATCGTGCCGACGGCGGTGCCCTCGATGGTCAGCGTGTGCCCCGAATCAGCGGTCTGCTTCGCCAATCCGAAGTCGAGCAGCTTGATGACGCCGTCGTTTGTCACCATGATGTTGGCCGGCTTCAAGTCGCGGTGGACGATGCCTTTGCGATGGGCGGCATCGAGCGCCTCGGCGATCTGCGTGGCGAACCGGACCGCATCTTCGGCCGGCAGGCCCCCGGCGAGCGGATGTCCTTCGATGTATTCGAGGACCAGGTAGTCGGGGCCAATATCGAAGATCTGGCAGATGTGGGGGGGGCTCAGCGCCGCGATGGCGCGCGCTTCCTGCGCGAATCGATCGCCATGCTGGTCCTTCAGCCGCTTGACGGCAACCGTGCGGTTCAGACGGGTGTCGCGCGCTTTCCACACGTCACCCATGCCGCCTTCGCCAAGCTTTGCGAGGATCTCGTAGGGGCCGAGAGTGTCACCTGCCGACAGCGGCATACGGTGCAGTATCCACTACAATTCGACCTGTCGTCAGTAACTTCGAGGGGCATGATCGATGAAGCGTTCCGGCTCGGTGCTGTTGGTATGTTGTGCGGCCCTGCTGTCTGCGCCGTCCGTGGCCCTGGCCCAGGTGACGCTCGCCGACTACCAGCGGGCGCAGTCGCTGCGCCAGACCTACGAGGCGGCGGCGATCAACGTCCCGGACGCGCCAACGTGGATCGACGGCACGCATCGTTTCTATTACCGGCGCTCCACGGCCAGCGGCTACGAGTTCGTGATGGTCGACGCAGATTCGCAACGCAAGCAGCCGGCGTTCGATCACACGCGGCTGGCTGAGTCGCTGTCACGCTCGGCGGGACACCCGTATGTGGCCGGGCGGCTCCCCTTCCAGGCGTTTACCTTCAACGAGGCGCTGAGCGCGATCAGCTTCACCATCGATGGCGCGCGCTGGACGTGCACGCTGTCCGACTACGTGTGCCGGACGCCGGAACTTCCGCGGCCGGGAGAGATCCGCCGCGGCATCACCGGGCCCGTTCGCGGTGACGTGTCGGCACTCACGCCGCGCCCGCACGTCTCGCCGGACGGCAAGTGGACGGCGTTCATCGACAACTACAACGTCGCGGTCCGTGCAGTGGGAAGCGGCAAGCGCATCCCGCTCAGCAGCGATGGGTCCGAGGGCAATTACTACGACGGCGCCTCGATCGTGTGGTCGCCGGATTCGACGAAGGTTGCGGCGTATCGCGTGCGTCCGGGATATCGCCGCCTGATTCACTACGTGGCCTCATCGCCGGAAGACCAACTGCAGCCGGAGCACTGGGCGTCGCAGTACGCCAAGCCGGGCGATCAGCTCGACGTCGAGCAACCGGTGCTGTTCGACGTGCGCACCCAGAAGCAGGTCATCGTCGATTCGACGCTGTTTCCAAACGCCTACGACATGTCGGACCTGGTGTGGCGCAAGGACAGCCGCGCGTTCACCTTCGAGTACAACCAGCGCGGGCACCAGGTCTATCGCGTCATCGAAGTGGACGCGCAGTCGGGCGCGGCGCGCGCGATCGTCTCGGAAGAACCGAAGACCTTCTTCTACTACAACCGCTCCAATGCCGACCTGCAGTCAGGCAAGCGTTATCGCTACGACCTCGCCGACGGCAAGGAAATGGTGTGGATGTCGGAGCGGGACGGCTGGAATCACCTGTACCTGATCGACGGTGCCACCGGCGCGGTGAAGACGCAGATCACCAGGGGGACGTGGCCGGTGCGCCACGTGATCAAGGTTGACGAGTCGAAGCGGCAGCTCTGGTTCAGCGCGGGCGGCATGGACGCCGGCAAGGACCCGTACTTCCAGCATTACTTCCGCATCAATCTCGATGGCAGCGGGCTGACGCGCCTGACGACCGCCGATGCGAATCACCGCGTCGAGTTCTCGTCGGACATGAAGTTCATGCTCGACCACTATTCCCGCGTTGACCTCGCAAGCGTGCTCGAACTGCACCTCTCGATGGAGAGCGGGGGCTTAAGCCCTCGCTCTCCAGTAACAATCGAAAAGGGCGATATCAGCGCGCTCGTGAAGACCGGGTGGAAGGCCCCCGAAGTGTTCGTCGCCAAGGGCCGCGACGGCGTCACCGACATCTGGGGCCTCGTCTGGACGCCGACGACCTTCGATCCGTCGAAGAAGTATCCGGTGATCGAATACATTTACGCCGGTCCGCACGGCACGCACACGCCCAAATCATTTGCCCCGTATGTCGGCATGCAATCGCAAGCGGAACTCGGCTTCATCGTCGTGCAGATGGACGGCATGGGCACGTCGAACCGGTCGAAGGCGTTTCACGACGTGGCGTGGCAGAACATCAAGGACGCCGGGTTCCCCGATCGCATCCTGTGGCACAAGGCCTACGCGGCCACGCATCCGTGGTACGACATCACGCGCGTCGGCATCTACGGCGGATCGGCCGGCGGACAGAACGCGATGGGCGCGCTGCTCTTCCATCCGGAGTTCTACAAGGTCGCGGTGTCGTACGCGGGCTGTCACGACAATCGCATGGACAAGATCTGGTGGAACGAACAATGGATGGGATGGCCGATCGGCCCGCAGTATGCCGCCTCGTCCAACGTCGACAACGCGCACTTGCTCGAGGGCAAGCTGCTGTTGATGGTCGGCGAGCTCGACACCAACGTCGACCCGTCCTCGACGCTGCAGGTCGTCAACGCGCTGCTCAAGGCGAACAAGAATTTTGATTTCCTGCTCTACCCCGGCGAGGATCACAACGCCGGTCGCGGCGGCGAGTACGCCGATTACGGCGAGCGAAAGCGCTTCGATTTCTTCGTGCGGCACCTGCTCGGACAGAATCCACCCGAGTGGAGCGAGTCAAAAGCCACCACGAAACTCACGAAGTAGACGAAGCTTACGAAGACATTTCCTTAAATGCATTCGACCAAAGTTGTTTTCGTGTACTTCGTCGGTTTCGTGTTCTTCGTGGTGGCTTTTTCCGCCTGCAAGGCCCCGTCGCCCACGCCTCAACAGATCGTCCCTGTCACGCGCCTCGTTGGATCCTGGCAGGGCCGCGGAACGGCCACGATCGGCGACGTGCCGTCTGATACGGGGCGGCTCCGCATCACCTGGCAAACGACGAACGAGTCGCCGGCGGGCGCCGGCCGGTTCAAGCTGACGCTGCGCAGCGGCGTCAGCGGCCGTACCATCGGCATCGTGGCCGATCACACCGGGGACGGCACCGGTACCGCCGAGTACGACGAAGGCCCCAGAACCTACGATTTTCTGGTGGAATCCGCCAACGTCGACTGGTCGTTCCGCGTCGAGGAAACGACCGGCACTTTCGGTGCAAGCCGCCGTCCCTAGGAGGCACTCGCCGCTCGAAAAAAGGTAAAGTTGGCAGGTGTACAAATCAGCGTTCTTGAAGCTTGCTGTCTTCCTTCTCTCGATCGGCGCTGCGGCCGCGTGCAAGAGTGCGACCGGCGCCTCTTCAGCCGGTACGCCGATCCTGCAACCCGGCGCGCCCGGTCAGCAAACCAAAACGATCGACGTCGCCAAGGCCACGGACCTCTCGAAGGTCGGCGCGACGGCCGCCGACGTGAAGTTCATGCAGGGCATGATCGGTCACCACGCGCAGGCCGTCGAAATGGTCGCGCTCATCAACGATCGCACCGCCAATCCGCAGATGAAGAAGCTCGGCCTGCGCATCCAGGTCTCGCAGGAAGACGAGATGAACATGATGCGCAAGTGGCTCGCCGATCACGGCGCCGAGATCCCCGGCCCGCACGCCCACCACATGCCCGGCGGCATGATGCCCGGCATGCTCACCGATGAGGAAATGCAGCAGCTCGCCGATGCGAAAGGCGTCGAATTCGATCGGCTGTTCCTGCGCGGGATGATCAAGCACCACGGCGGCGCGCTGCAGATGGTGGATGAACTGTTTGCGACCCCTGGCGCAGGCCAGGAAGGCGGCATCTTCGCATTCGCCTCGGACGTCGTCGCGGACCAGAAGATGGAAATCGAACGCATGGGCCTGATGCTCAAGGAGATTACGAAATGAGATTGCAGATGTCAGGGGGCAGGTTTCAGATTGCGAAGGCCGCGGCGGTCGCCGCGTTCACGGCAATCGGAATCGCCACGGTGGTCGCGCAGCAGAAGGCGCCCGATCCGAAGGATCCGCGCATCGGCTTGAAGCCCGGCCTGCATGATGCCGGCGTTGCGGCCAGCGGGCTCGAACTGCTGTCGACGCGCCCGCGCGAAAAGGGCTTCTTCGATCCGGAGCGGCCGGCCGGCGACCCGATGCCGCCAGAGCGCCCGGCGAACGCCAGCGCACCGGCCCCGGCACCGGCACCAGCCCCGGCACCGGCACCTTCGACACCTCCCCGTCCCGGCGGTCTCGATTTCGCCAACTCCGACATCGCCTTCAGCGGCACGAAGATGGTGATCGGCAACTTCAACGGCTTCAACGCCTACGACATCGAGAGCCCGAAGAGCCCGCGCGCGATCGCGTCGGTCGTCTGCCCCGGCGGGCAGGGCGACGTCTCGATCTAC
>CAZBYY010000100.1:0-11066 GCA_964495855.1 uncultured Acidobacterium sp.
TTCGCCTGCAAGGCTCGATAAATCCGCCCATCCGTCGTAGGCCCACATCACCGAGATCAGCGCCAGGCCGAAGACGCCGGGGTCGACGTGACCGCCGGCCGCCGTGAAATGGCTGAACGATCCGCCCGAGTGGCCGCCGAGCAGGAACGACGCCGCTACCAGCACCGCCAACGCGCCGAATTTCGTCACGGTGGAAATGCCGGCGAACAGCGCGCCGAATTGGACGCCGATGATGTTGATGACGCCGGCGAAGATGATGGCGCCGGCGGCTATGTAATCCGCGAGTTGCGGATGCAGCGCCGGATCACTGCCGATGTTGCGCAGGAAATAATCGCCGAACACCGACGAGATGCCGCCGAGCGCGGCGGCGCGGATCAGGATGAGCTGCGACCATCCGAACAGGAACGCGTACGGGCGTCCCCAGCCCTCGCGCAGGTAGACATACATGCCTCCTGTCTCGGGCATCGCGGCCGACAACTCGGCAAACGCGAGCGCGCCGCACATGACGATGATCCCGCCGAGGAGCCAGACGCCGAGCATCAGCATCGGATCGGGGACACGGCTGGCGATGCCCGCCGGTGTCCTGAAGATGCCGCCGCCAATCGTGATGCCAATGACGAGGCCGATCGAACTCCACACCCCAAGCCTGCGGACGAGTGTCGCCATGCGTGCGTGGATACTAACCCGCTGCAGGTGGGGCGTCCACGAATGCGGGCGCGTGCCGTGGCTTCACTCTTTATTCGCCTTTCGTTGTTTAATCGTGTAGCATTTCACACGATTACCCATGGCTCTCCCCGCGCTGCGACCCCAGCAACATAAAGAGGTGGCGCTGCAAAGCGCGCTGCAGGTCCTCGACGGCCTGCCCGCCGGAGCTTCAGCGAAGGCGGGCGCGGCGATCGACCGCCCGGATACGCCGGATGAGGTCGTCACGGCCGTCCGCCGGTTGCCGGCGATCGAGGCGGCGTACGCGCCGTTTCCAGATGCCATCGATCCGCGGCTCAAGGCCGCGTTCGAGTCGCGCGGCATCCATCAGCTCTACACGCATCAGGCCGAGGCGTTCGAGCACGTGCTCGCCGGCCGCCAGGTGGTCGTCACGACGCCGACCGCATCGGGCAAGACGCTCTGCTACAACCTGCCCGTCCTCGATCGCATCCTGAAGAAGCCATCTGCTCGCGCGCTTTACCTGTTTCCAACCAAGGCGCTCGCGCAGGATCAGATGGCGGAGTTGCACGAGCTGGCGAAGTCCATCGGCGAGGTCGGCGGCGAAGCGATCGGGGTGCACACCTACGACGGCGACACGCCGCAGGATGCGCGCCGCACCATTCGCACGCGCGCGCACATCGTCCTGACCAACCCGGACATGATGCATTCCGGCATCCTGCCGCATCATCCGCGCTGGGCGAAGCTGTTCGAGAACCTCGACTTCATCGTCATCGACGAACTCCACGCGTATCGCGGCGTGTTTGGCAGCCACCTGACCAACGTGCTTCGCCGGCTGCGGCGCATCTGCCGGCATTACGGATCGGATCCGCAGTTCATCTGCTCGTCGGCGACGATCGCCAACCCGGGGGAGCTCGCCGAGCGCCTCGCCGAAAAGCCGTTCGCGCACGTGTCGAAGAGCGGCGCGCCGAGAGGCGAGAAGTTCTTCGTCTTCGTCAATCCGCCGGTCGTCAATCGCGAGCTCGGCATTCGCCGTTCCTACATTGCGGAGGCTCGGCGGGTCGCGGGCGAGTTCCTGCGGCGCAATCTGCAGGTGATCGTGTTTGCGCAGAGCCGCCTGTCGACCGAAATTCTGACCTCCTACCTGAAGGAGGATTTCGAGGACGTGCCGGGCATGCCCGAGCGTATTCGCGGGTACCGCGGCGGCTACTTGCCGCTGCGCCGTCGCGAGATCGAGAAGGGCCTGCGTGCCGGACAGGTGCGCGGCGTGATCTCCACCAACGCGCTCGAACTTGGCATCGACATCGGCGCCCTCGACGTCTGCGTGATGGCCGGGTATCCGGGGACGATCGCGTCGACATGGCAGCGTGCCGGCCGCGCCGGCCGCCGCAGCGGCCAGTCCGCGGCAGTGATGGTGGCGTCGAGCGCACCGATCGATCAGTTTGTCGCGAGGCATCCGTCGTTCTTCTTCGACGCCTCACCCGAGCACGCGCTCGTCAATCCAGATAACCTGCACATCCTCGTCGACCACGTGAAGTGCGCGGCCTTCGAGCTGCCGTTCACGACCGAAGAGAGTTACGGGCAGGTCAATGTCCAGGACGTGCTCGGCGTGTTGCAGGAGTCAGGGCTCGTGCATCGATCGGGTGGCGAGGACGCGGAAGGGCAGTGGCACTGGACCAGCGAGTCTTATCCCGCCAACGCGGTCAGCCTTCGGTCGATCTCGTCCGACAACTTCGTCATCACCGATCACACCAGCGGCGCAAAGGTGATTGGCGAAACCGACTTCACGAGCGCGCTGTCCACGCTTCATCCGAAGGCGATCTACATGGTCGAGGGCAAGATCTTCCAGGTTGAAGAGCTCGACTTCGTCGGCCGCAAGGCGCACGTCAGGGAAGTGGACTGCGACTATTACACGACAGCGATCACGTATACGAAGGTCACGATTCTCGATCGATTTGCAGACGACGAACGGCGCGTCAACGCGCACGGCGAAGTCCACGTCGTCTCGCGTGTCGTCGGCTTCAAGAAGATCCGCTTCCAGACCAACGAGAATGTCGGCTCAGGCGAGCTCGACCTGCCCGAGCAGCAGATGCACACCACCTCCTACTGGCTCGAAGTGCCACTGTCGATCATGAACGCGCTGCCGTTCGCATCGGACGATCGGCGCGACGGCATCATCGGCCTGGCGTTTGCGATGAAGCAGGTGGCGCAACTGTTGTTGATGTGCGACGGGCGCGATATTGGCCTGTCGGTGAACACGGGTGATGAACCCGACCAGGCCGGAACGGACTGGTCTCGCCGAAGCGCCGAAGGCGCGAAGGCGGACACACCGCGCATATTCATTTACGACGCCTATCCGGGCGGCATCGGCTTCAGCGCGCCACTCTGGACGATGCAGGCCGACCTGCTGTCCAAGACGGCGGCTCTGATCGCGGGGTGCGACTGCGAGCACGGCTGCCCGATGTGCGTCGGCCCGATCGGCGAGACGGGGCCGTTGGCGAAGACCGTTGCGACGCGGATCCTCGAACACCTGCTCGCGGAGTCTGCGGCGCTTCAGAAAGCAGCAGAAGAAGTACCCTTCTAGCGATGTCGACGCTCGATCGACTGCGTGAGATCGTCAAGCCTTCTGCCGCGACGCCGGCGATTTCCGTCGGCGCGGCGGAATACACGCGTGCCGCCCTCGATCTTGGCGGCGCGGTGGTGGAGCGGTCCGAAGGCGCCGTCATCATCGTCGATCGTGAATACACCGCGGACTCGCTGCACGGCCGCACGCCGATCGGCGACATCGTCTCGACGATCAACGGTGGTCTCGACGCCATGAAAGTGATGGCCAAGGCCTGGCCGGCGGCGCAGGGCATCGACGGCCGCTTGTTGTTCCTCGATCTCGAAACCACGGGGTTGTTCACCGGTGCCGGTACGCAGGCGTTCCTCGTCGGGTGTGCGGCGATCGAGGGCACCTCGATTCGTGTTCGCCAGTTCGTGATGCCCGGCTTCGAGCATGAACGCGCGGTGTTGAACGAATTCGCGTCGTGGGCGAAGCCCCAGGGCACGATCTGCACTTACAACGGCCGCAGCTTCGACGTGCCGCTGATCGAGACGCGGTTCATGTATCACCGCGCGCCGTGCTTCCTCGACGGCCTGCCGCATCTCGACATGCTGCACGCGGCGCGCCGACTATGGCGGCAGCGTCCGTTGACCATGGGCACGCCCGATCCGGATGATTCGAGTTGCTCGCTCGGCGTGCTCGAAAAGCACATTGCCGGCCTGCATCGCGTCGGCGACGTGCCCGGTTTCGAAATCCCATCGCGCTTCTTTGACTTCGTGCGGGGCGGCGATGCCCGTCCCCTCGAAGCGGTGCTGGAGCACAACCGCCTCGACCTGATCTCGCTGGCCGCCGTGCTGGCGCGGGCGATCACGCTGATCACGTCGGGACCCGCCGCAGCGTCGACCGCGCAGGAGGCCTACGGACTGGCGCGCGTCTACGAGCGTGCCGGCGAGTACGACAACGCCGAAGCCTCGTTGCTGCGAACGATCGAGTTTGCGAAACGTGTCGGCGCCGAGCCCGAGGTGCATGGCGAGGCGTTGCGGCGGCTGGCCTGGATTCGCCGGCGCAATCGCCGCCAGCATGACGCCGCCGAAGCGTGGCAGGAGCTGGCCTCGTTGCCGCGCTGCGCGGCTTCGCTCAGGCGAGAGGCCAGGGAAGCACTGGCGATTCATTACGAGCACCGCTCGAAGAACCTCGATCGCGCCCGCCAGCATGCGCTCGACCTGCTGGCCGATGCGGAGGCGAATGCGGATCGCGTGCGCTACCGCCTGGATCGGTTGGAGCGGAAACTGTCGCAGCGCGGTGCGAGGCTACCGATTTCCGACTAGGCACGTGAGGCGGCTTTCGGTGATGATTTCGTGTGCTTCGTGACCACGATGATCAACCGGGGATAGTCGCGCGCGCGGCGCTGCGCATGACGGCGTGGACGGAAACGTGGATCCCCGACGCGTTCATCTTCGCCCTCCTCGCGACCGTGCTCGTCACGCTCGCCGCGCTGGCGTGGACGCCCGCATCGCCCGGCCAGGTGATCGACGCGTGGGGCAACGGGTTCTGGGACCTGATCCCGTTTACGCTGCAGATGGCGCTGATCATCATCACCGGCCACGTGCTGGCGACCTCCGCGCCGATGGGCCGCGCGATTCGCGCGATCGCGTCATGGCCATCCACACCCAAAGGCGCCGTGGCGCTCGTCACGTTCTGCACGCTGGTCGCGTCCTGGTTCAACTGGGGATTCAGCCTGGTCTTCGGCGCCGTGCTCGGCCGCGAGGTGGCGCGCCGTGTCGAAGGCGTCGACTACCGCGCGCTGGGCGCCGCGAGTGTGCTCGGCCTCGGCAGCATCTGGGCGCAGGGGCTCAGTGGATCCGCGGCGTTGCAGATGGCGACGCCTGGCGCGCTGCAGCCGCAGATTCGAGAGATCGTCGCCGCCGGCGGCCTCGTGCCGGGTGGCGTGATCCCGTTCCGTCACACGATCTTCCTGTGGCAAAGCGTGCTGTCGGTGGCGATCGAAATCGCCCTGGTGTGCACGGTGATGTACCTCGCCGCTCCGCCGGCCAGCAAGGCGAGGACGGCGAAGAGCATGGGCATCGATCTTGGGACCTCGGAAAGCGGTTCTGCCGACACGCCGATCCCGCGGCCGCTGCCGCCAAGCGCGTGGCCGGAACACTCGCCGCTTCTCAGCTGGCTGGTCGTCGCCCTCGGCGCCACGTACCTCGTCAGGTACTTCGCACGGCAACCGGAGCCGCTGAACGCGCTCACGGTCAACGTGTTGAACTTTGCGTTCCTGATGATCGGGATCTTGCTGCACAAAACGCCCGCCCGCCTGATGCGGGCGGTGCAGGCAGCGACGCCCGCCGTGTGGGGCGTGATTCTGCAGTTCCCGTTCTACGCGGGCATCGCGGCGGTCATCACGACCACGCACCTCAACGAGCGTCTCGCCAATGCGTTCGTCAGCATCTCGTCGCCGCAGACATTCCCTGCCGTCGTCGCGGTGTATTCAGCGGTGCTCGGCGTGTTCGTGCCCTCAGGCGGGTCGAAATGGGTCATCGAGGCGCCATATGTGATGGCGGCCGCGCACTCGCTGAAGGTGCACCTGGGATGGGTAGTCGCGGCGTACGATCTCGGTGAAGCGCTCGCGAATCTGCTTCAACCGTTCTGGATGCTGCCGGTGCTTGGGGTGTTCGGGCTGCGCGCGCGCGACGTGATGGGCTATACCTTCATCGTCGCGCTGGCGCTGTTCCCGGTCGTGCTGCTGCTTGTCACGTTGCTCGGCGCAACGTTGCCGTATCCGCTTTAGCTGGCCTTCTTCTTCGCGGCCGGCTTCTTCGCGTCCTTGGCAGCCTTGGCTGCCACCTTGCGCTGTTCGACGGTCTGCGCGCCGAACTTCTTGGTGAAGCGGTCAACGCGGCCTTCGGTGTCGATCAGCTTCTGGCGGCCCGTGAAGAACGGGTGGCAGTTGGAGCAGATGTCGAGGTGCAGTTCCTTGGTCGTGCTACGGGTCTGCCACGACGCGCCGCACGCGCAGTGCACGGTCAGTTCCTGGTATTCCGGGTGGATATTGGGCTTCACGTGAGTTCCTTCCGCCGGATCCGGGGCGCTAGACCCACTTTCCGGCAACGTTGCGAAACTCCAATTGTATCACGCCCGCTACGGCGAGGTCGGCCGACGCGACGACGCCACAAGGGCTGTCGTTTCAACGATTTGCAGGTGCGCTCAGGGCCGTCCGGACGACGAAGATTGGCTGCGGACGCGATAGTCACCGCGGCTGAAGTATTTTTCGAGCCAGCAGTAGAGCGCGATGAACAGGTAGCGGCTGCCCATCTCTCGCAGCTTCAGCTTCGATTCCCCAACCCGGCGGTTGCGCCAGCTGATCGGGATGACCGTCCACGAGTAGCCGCGGATGATCGTCTTCAACGGCAGTTCGATCGTGAGGTTGAAGTGCGGCGACAGAAACGGACGGCAGCCGTTGAGCGCTTCGGTGCGGTACGCCTTGAAGGCGTTCGTGGTGTCGTTGAGGTCGATCCTGAACAGCACCTTCAAGAACGCGTTGGCGAGCCGGTTGATGGCTTTCTTGACGGCCGGGTACTCGATGACCTGGCTGCCGCGGATGAATCGCGAGCCGAACACCGCATGGTAGCCCTCGTTCAACGTGCGCCAGTAGCGGACGACGTCCGCGCAGTCGTCGGACTCATCCGCCATCATCACCACGATCGCATCGCCTCTGGCGTGATCGATGCCGTAGGTCACGGCGCGTCCGAAGCCATGTTCGCCGGTATTACGCACGGGCTGCACGTTGGCGATCGATGCCCGGAGTTGTTCCAGCACCTCCCACGTGCCGTCGGTGCTGCCATCGTCGACCACCACGATCTCGTGCGGGATGTTGTCGCTCTTCAGTTGATCGTGGAGCTTGCGCACCGTGGTCCCGACGACGCGCTCTTCGTCCTTCGCCGGAATGACGATGCTGAGCAGCGCGAGCGGCGGAAGAGGAAGCGGCTCGGCCGTCATGCCGCGCCACTCACGGTCAGCCATGCGGGATGCGCTTCGGCGTGCGTGGCGATCTCTTTGAGAATGCTGTCGAGCGAGATGCGCGGCGACCACCCGAAATCGCGATTTACCAGTGACGCATCGCCGGCGAACCACGGGATATCGAGCGGCCGCGGTGTCGCATCGCGCTGGATTGGATGCGCGCCGAAACGATCGTCACACCACGCCGTCAATTGCGCGAGTGAGAACACGTGATCGACGCCACCGCTGACCACGTAGAGCCGCACGCCATTCGAGCGCCCGGTCGTCATCTGCTGCACCAGCAACGCCGTGAGATCGTCCGGGTGCAGCGCGTCGCGCGACTGCACGCCGCTGCCGTCAAAGCCGATGTAGCGCAACGGACGACGCCGCAGGTGCGCGTTGATCCAGTATGCGAGGATGCCCTGGTCGGCCACGCCGAACTGGCCGGCGCCGGCGAGAATCCCGCATCGGTTGATCCACACGGGAACGCCGAACGTGGCGGCATACTCGAGTGCGAGCGCCTCGGACGCGAGCTTGGTAGCCCCGTAGAGTGAAACCGGGGCTGCCGTGCTGAATGTTTCGTCTACGCCTCGAGGAGAGAGGCCCTGCGGCATGGGCTTCGAGTCATCGACGATGAACGCGGCGCGGTCGACTTTCAGCGGCGCGGCGACGAGCGCCGGGATCGAGTAGACGCGGCTCGTGCTCAGCAAGATCATCCCCGCGCCGCTGGCGCGGCAATATTCGAGCGTCTCGATCGTGCCGTGCAGGTTGTTGTCGATCACCTGCCGCGGCGACGAGTGCCCGTCGAGGCCGGCCATAACGCGCGGGTTCGCGGCGGCGTCGATCACCCAATCCGTCTTGGGCAGGGTCTGGAAGGTGCTCCGAAACCGGATGTCGCCGTGCCGCACGTCGACGCCACCGTCGCGAAGTGCCGGGACGTTCAGCTCCGATCCCACGCGAGTCAGGTTGTCGATGCCGACGATGTTGATCCCGGGCACCAGCCGTTGGAGTTCACGTGCCACGCGGCTGCCGACGAAGCCGCAAATCCCCGTGATCAGGACCCGCATCTCAGCCGCAATTATGCCGCGATTCGATCAGAATCGCGGCTGCTGCTGGGTAAAGCAGTGAATGGCCCCGAGCCCCCAGATCAACTTGCGGCAGTCGACGCCGATCACCTCGCGATCGGAGAAATGCGACTGCAGGATCCGGATCGCCTGTCGATCGCGATCGCGCTGGCCGAACGTCGGCACGAGCAGCGCACCATTGGCGAAGTAGAAGTTCACGTAGGTGGCGGGCACGCGCTGGCCGTCATACGCGATCGGGCGGGGCATGGGCAGCTCGATCACGTTGAAGCGATTGCCGTCCTGGTCGCGCAGCCGATCGACGGCCCGCCGCGCCCGCTGAAGGATCGCGTGATTGCCGTCGCGCCGGTTCGTCTCGATGGCGATTGCGATCGTCTGTTCGTCGACGAAGCGGGCGAGATCGTCGATGTGCCCGTCGGTATCGTCGCCCTCGATGCCGTCGCCCAGCCAGACTACGTGCGTCTGGCCGTAATACTCCTTCAGGTACCGCTCGAGGCGTGCCTTCGACAGACCGCGGTTGCGATTCCTGTTCAGCAGGCACGACGTCGTCGTCATGATCGTCCCGGCGCCGTTGACGTCGATGGCGCCGCCCTCCATGACGATGCCCGGATAGAACACCGGCAGATGCAGCTCCTCCGCGATCCGCGTCGGCACGGCATCGTCTGCATCCCAGGGTGGATACTTGCCGCCCCACGCGTTGAAGCCCCAATCGACGATCGCGGCTTCGGTCCTGCCGTGGCGCTGGCGGAGCACGAATGCCGGACCGTGATCGCGCGCCCACGCTTCGTTCGTCGGGATGAAGTGGAAGAACACACGATGCATCGACACGCGACGCGTCTTCAGGAATTCCGTGACGAGGCGGCGGTAATTCTCGTTGGGGACGTTGAGGTGAACGTCTTCGCGCCGGACGAGCACGCGAATCAGGCCGACGATGTCTTCGATGGCCTCGTGATACCTGCCGGGGAACGAAATGCCCTCCGGACGCGGCCAGCTAATCCACGTGGCTTCGCGCGGGTACCATTCCGCTGGAAACGAAAAGCCGTTCTCTGCAGGTGTGCCGCGCACTAGTCGTGGAAGCGCTTGGTGAGCGCGCCGTAGGCATCGATGCGGCGATCGCGGAGGAACGGCCAGTGCGTGCGGCTGAATTCGACCTTGGCGAGATCGCAGTCGACGACGAGGACCTGCTCTCTGTCGATCGACGCAAGCTCGACGACCTGTCCGTCCGGCGAAGCGACGAAGGACTGCCCCCAGAACACGATGCCGTCCTTGTTGACCGGCTTGCCCCTGGTGTCGCGGATGATTTCGTGCCCGATGCGATTGGGCACGCAGACGTAGCAGCCGTTGGCGATGGCATGACTGCGCTGGATCGTCTCCCACGCATCGTGCTGCGCCTTGCCGTACTGCGTCTTCTCCGACGGATGCCAGCCGATCGCGGTCGGGTAGAAGAGGATCTCGGCGCCCTGCATCGCCGTGAGGCGCGCTCCCTCGGGGAACCATTGATCCCAGCACACCAGCGTACCGATGGTCGTCACCTTGGTCTTCCACGCGATGAAGCCGGTGTCGCCGGGCGTGAAATAGAACTTCTCGTAGAAGAGCGGATCGTCCGGGATGTGCATCTTGCGATACACGCCCATCAGCGATCCGTCGGCATCGATGATGGCCGCGGTGTTGTGATACACGCCGGCGGCACGGCGTTCGAAGAGCGACGCGATGATGACGGCCTTGTACTTCTTCGCCAGCTTGCAGAACGCGTCGGTGGACGGCCCTGGAATGGTCTCGGCGAGCGCGAAGAAGCGATGGTCCTCGACCTGGCAGAAGTACTGCGAGCGGAACAGTTCCTGGGTGCAGAAGATCGTGGCGCCCTTCTTCAGCGCCTGCTCCGCAAGGGCGAGTTGTCGCGCGAGGTTCCGCTTGGGATCCTCGGCGCACGCCATCTGGCTGAAACCAACTTTGACGATCGTCGAAGCGGGCATCCCGCTATTGTAGCCTCGCGTCGCCGCGCCACCCCTTCAGAAATCTCGGAACGGCGCGTCCCACGTGCGAGGGCCGGGCGCGATCTTGCGGAAGGCGCGGAGCTGCGTCCGGTTCCACGCCTTCGCGACGCGATAGCGAAGAGAGCCGCCGTCCTCGCGGTACGGCGACAGGTCCACTTCTTCCAACCGTCCAGACCAATTCGAGCGGATGAACGCCAGCACCTTCCCGACATGCGGGTCGCTGCTGTCGTCGAACAGGATCAACCCGTTCTCGGAAAGCAAGGAGGCGCCGAAGTACGCGTCGACGAACACGTCTTCAAACAGGTGCGAGCCGTCCACGTAGATCAAGTCGTAGCGTTGCGGCGCGGCGAGTAACGTCGGCAGGGCGGTTGACGACCAGTCTTCGCGCACGTCGACGTAGTCCTGCAGTCCAGCTGTTTCGAGCGCGAGCCTGCCACAGTCGTCCCACGTGGTGCTCTGGAACGGATCGATCGCCACGTGCTGGCGCGACGGCGGATGTTGCAGGTCGCGATGGGTCGCGGCGAAGGTCAGCGCCGACCCACCAAAACTCAAGCCGACTTCGAGGGTGGCGGCCGATTGCCGCTCGAGCATCAGCGCGCGGATCACCATCAGGTTGTTCACGGTCGACAGCGCGCCCGGCTGATCGTAGACGCGTCCCGTCCGTCCGATGGCGCGTCGCGTTCGATAGATCTCGTCGAGGACCGGACAGAACGCGAGCGTCACTTGCCCTGCTGCATGGCCGAGAGGAACTCCGAGTTCGTCTTGGTCTTGCTCATCTTCGAC
>CAZBYY010000101.1:0-11052 GCA_964495855.1 uncultured Acidobacterium sp.
CACACGTGGTGCGCCGGCTCGCTGTGGCGGTCCCAGGGCCACCAGCTTCTGTGCCGGACGCGCGCCGCGTGCGGGACGATCGTCGCCCGGTATCCGCAGAGCAAGCCATGCTCCACGAGCGGCTCCAGCGCGTGATCGAACCACGCCTGCGTGCCACACGGGGCGGTGAGCGGGATCGTCGCGGTGCACGAACCGATGCCCACGAGCGCCCTTGCGACGTACGCCCGAAAGTCCACGAGCCAGTCCTCGCGCAGCAGGTCGCGGATGTCGCGCCCGACGAGACCCGATTCGGTGGCGTGCAAGTGACGACAGAAAGCGTCGTTGACGTTGACGATCTTCCAGGTGGCGTCGATTTCGGAGGCAGCAAGCACGGTGTCCATGGCAAACGGCTGAGCAGGGCTCGTGCCAGTTGAGAGAGCGGGATTTCCGCCTGAAGCCGTGTCGTTCGAGTGCGGCCGGAGCTGTGCACGGCTGTGCGCACACCGCTGCGCACAGTGCCGTCAAGAATGGAGCCGGTTCATTTTCGACGCTTGAAGGCGAGCCCGGACCACGTGGCGTCGACGCTGCACACCTTGAAGTCGACCCAGCCGGCCGCGAGGCCGGTTTCGCGGACGATGTTGCCGTCGAGATCCGATTTCACGCCAGAGGCTTTCTTTGGCCAGATCAGCCAGACCGTCTGACGCTCCGCGGCCTTCAGTGTCATGAGGTGCGCCAGTAACTCGCGCCGCGTGCGGGCGAAGCACAGAAACAGGTCGACGTGCGCATCGGGACGCGCGGTAAAGGAGACCTTCGGCGGCCACGGCGCGATTGCATCGGTGAATCCTTTGGGCGATGCCAGCAGCGCGACTTTGAAACCAGGCTTCGCGCCCAGCTTTTCCGCCGTCGACTTGCCCCACGCCGCGTTGTGATCCGGAACGATCGGATCTGTCGGCGGCTTGGCGATTGCCTTCGACAGCGCCGTCTTGATCCGGCCCCACGTCGTGTAGACCGCGTCCGGCAGCAGCAGCTTGGTGCGCGCGACCTTCTCAGGCTCGCCGTCGACGAAGACGATCGGCAGCAGCCGCGTGCCCTTCCTGGTGCGAATGCCGTGGCCGACCTCGCGACCATGAGAGGGGAGCCGCGACAGGTCGATCACGACCGCATCCGGCAGGCTCGCCTGGATCAACTTGACATTGGCCAGCCCGTCGACCGCGTCGAACTCCGCCGCAAAGCCCAGAGCCTCGAGCTGCTTCTGCCGCTCGAGGCCCTCGTCTTCATTCCAGTGAACCAGGCGAACCGTCTTCACTATTCCCTGATCCCCGCTCCCCAGTCCCTAGCCCTTCAGCGTCGCCTTGACGTTGACGGCGGGAACCGATGCGAGCGCGCGCTTGATGATGCAGCCGACGTTGGTCTTGTCGACATGCTGCTGGAAGGTTGCGTTGTCGATCTTCGGGACGACGGCGGTCACGGTGAGATCGATCTGGCTGACCATGAATCCGATGTTATCCTTGCCGAGATGCACGTCCGCGGTGCTGTGCACGCTGGTTGCGGGGAAGCCCGCCTGCGCCAGCGAGTTGGCCAGCGCCATCGAATAGCAGCCCGTGAGCGCTGCGGCGATCAGTTCCTCGGGATTGGCGCCGGCGCCATTCTCGAATCGCGTGGCGAACGAGTAGTTGCCTTCATACGCGCCGCTGCCCAGCTTGACGCGGCCGTTGCCGCCCTTGAGATCGCCCTTCCACTCCGCTTCTGCCTGACGTGCCATGTGTCCTCCTCCAAGAGAGAAAGACAAGGATATCAGGGCCGAGCCGCGGCATCCACGCCGCGCACCCGGCCCGGTCAACGGGCGTGATTACTTTTTGTCGAGGTCCTTGACGATGAACATGACTTCGCCGGGCTTGATCATGCCGAGATCGCGGCGCGCCTGTTCTTCGATCGCGTTGGGGTCTTCACGGAGGCGACGGGCCATGTCGCGAAGCTCTGCGTTTTCCTCGCGGGCCCGTTCGAGCGAGCGCTCGAGGGCAGCATACTCGCGGCGCGCCTGGAGCAACGCCAGCAGCCCTTTTTCGCCGGCGACGGCGTCCACGACGATGACGAGCGTGATGAAGACGAGCGCGTGACGCACGAGGCGTCTGCCGCGGCCGGAGAGGGTCGGCTTGGGCGTGAGGGCGGTCGGCTTGGCTTCGGCGGCTTCGCTCTCGGTCATGGTTTCGACGCACCATCTGCGGGCGCCTCGGCGCTGCCGTCGCTCAGGTAATCCTGAAGCGCGCGAATCAGCACCGTGCGAAGGTCCGCGCGATCATCCATCGCCCGAATCTTCGCTGCCCGCCAGAGCTCCCCCGGGAGCTCAACGGTCGTTTTCACCGTGTCGCTGTCGTTCCGCTTTGCCGCCAATACGCAGAGCAGTGTAACCACTCATACGGCACAACGGCAAGACACCATAACGGTGAACCGTGTGCACACTTTTACACCTATATGGCTATACGTGCAATAGGATAAATGGCTTTATATGAATATTTTTTTACGGGTCTACGGATTTACGGGTCTAGTCTCAGCCAGCAGCCAGGATAAATAGTCGGGGCTGCCGTCGAGCACCCGGAGGACGAGCATCTCGGGAAGGTCGTACGGATGCAGTTCCTTGAGGCGTGATTGGAGTCGATCGACGGTGGCGGCGGCTGTCTTCACGATCAGTTGCCGCTCGCCGGCGGTTTCGATCGCGCCCTTCCAGCGGTAGATCGATGTCATCGCCGGCAGGACGTTGACGCACGCGGCGAGCCCTTCTTCCACCAGCGTGCGGGCGAAAGCCTCGGCGTCCCCGTCGGCCGGGAACGTCGTCAGCACGATCACGACGTCGTCAGAGGGCATCCAGCGCTTGCGCGAGATCCGCCTGCAGATCCTCGACGTCCTCGATGCCGACGGAGATACGAATCAGGCCATCGCTGATGCCGAGCATGTCGCGGCGTTCCTTGGGCACGGACGCGTGCGTCATCACGGCCGGATGCGAGATCAGCGTCTCGACTCCGCCGAGGCTTTCGGCAAGCGCCATGAGCCTCACGCGATTCAAGACCGTCCGCGCGTTGTCCATCGAGCCGACGTCGAAGGAGATCAGCCCTCCGAAACCGCGCATCTGCTTGCGCGCGAGGGCGTGATGCGGATGCGACGCGAGGCCGGGGTAAATCGTGCGCGTGACCTTCGGGTGCGCGTCGAGGAACTCCGCGATCACCTGCGCGTTCTCGTTGGTGCGTTCCATGCGCACTGTGAGGGTCTTGGTGCCGCGCAGGATCAGCCACGAATCCATCGGCCCGAGGATCGCGCCGGCGGCATTCTGGACAAACTTGAACCAGTCCACGTCGTCCTGGTGCTTGAGGATCAGCACGCCGCCCACGCTGTCGCTGTGGCCGTTGAGGAATTTCGTCGTGCTGTGCAGGACGATGTCGGCGCCCATCGTCAGGGGCCGCTGGATGTAGGGGCTCGCAAACGTGTTGTCGACGACGACCTTGACGTTCTTTTTGTGGGCGATGTTGCTGACGCACTGGATGTCGGTGATCTGCAGCATCGGATTGGTCGGCGTCTCGATGAACAGGTACTTGGTGTTCGGGCGAATCGCCGGTTCGACCAGCTGCGGCTGCGACGTGTCGACGTAGGTGAAGTCGAGGCCGAACTTGCGGCGGACGCGCTCGAACAGGCGGAACGTGCCGCCGTAGGTGTTGTCGCTCACGAGGACGTGATCGCCGGCCTCGAGCCGTGTCAGCAGCGTATCGATCGCCGCCATGCCGGACGCGAACGCGAACGCTGCGGCGCCGGCTTCGATCGCGGCGATGTTGCGTTCGAGCGCCATGCGCGTCGGGTTCTGCGTGCGGCCGTACTCGAAGCCGGCGTGCGGCTGTCCGAGGCCGTCCTGGACGTAGGTGGATGTTTGATAGATCGGCGTGATGATCGCGCCGGTGGCCGGATCGGGTTCCTGCCCGGCGTGAAGGCACACGGTGCTGAAGCGCGCGTCGTCTTTGAGTTTCATAGGACCGTTGAAAAGGATACTCTGGTAGGCGCCCGATGAGCGACCCGGTACGACCTGTTGCGCTGCTGCCCGGCGAGGTGCCCTCGCGCTGGCAGGTGTGGCGCGGGTGGCTGCTGCGCACGTTTCCGGGGCGCGCGCTCCTGCTCGGGGCGGCGATCAAGGCGATCACGTGGCCGCTTCGATTCGGCCTCACCTTGCCGGCCGCGCTCGAGGCCGTCGACATGGTCGGCAGCCTCGCGCTGCTGTTCGTGGCGGCGTATGGGTTCACGCGATTCACGGTGTGGTCGAAGCGCCGGCTGCTGTGGCGCGTGCGCCGCAAGTTGATCCTCTCCTACATCTTCGTCGGCGTCGTCCCTGCGCTGCTGGTCATCACGTTCTTCCTGCTCGCGGGCCTGATCATCGCGTTCAACGTGAGCTCGTACCTGGTGCAGTCGCGGATACGCACCCTGACCGACCAGGCCCGGTTCCTCGCGCAGACGGTCGAGCTCGAGTTGCCGCGCGCGACCACGGCGGAGGCGGTCAGCGACATGCTCGATCGCCGCCAGTCGAGCCTCGCCACGCGCTATCCGTTCCTGTCGCTCGCGGTGGTGCCCGTCAAGGATCTGAAATGCCCGGTGACGCCGGCGAATGCGGCGCGCATGCCGCGGACGTTGCCCGCATCGTTACCGATCACGGCCGGGCCGTGGCAGCACCTGCCGGCGCCGACGGCGTTGCCCAAGTGGGTCGCGTGCGAAGGGTTCGCGGGGCTCATCGCCTACGACGCCCCCGGCGCGCCCGATGCGCCTGCTGACGTGAAGCCGATGACGCGGCTGTCGATGCGCGCGGTCGCGGTTCCTGAAGTCGTGAATCCGGCATGGGCGGTGATCATCGACGTGCCGCTCACCACATCGATCGAATCGCGCGTGCAGCAGGAAACCGGCATCCGCATGGGCGAGATCACGGCGTTCCTCGCACGGGGCGTCAAGCCCGTCGTTGGCCGGGCGATCGAGCCGCGGCAGGTCGATGCCGACGACGGGCCGACGTTTTCGCTGCACCAGGCGCATTGGGTCGTCTTCCTCGATCACGTGGACTGGTTGTCCGGCGAACCGGAGAGCGCGTCGGTGCGCATCCTGATCAACATGTTCGAGATCTACGACCGCATTTCGGTCGTCTCGCCGGTTGGTCTCGGGCAGATGAACTTCGGCCAACTGTTGCTGTTGGTCCTGGCGCTGGTCGGCGGGCTGTTCCTGATCATTCAATTCGTTGCCCTTGTCATCGGCTTCGTCCTCGCACGGCAGATCACCGGCGCCGTGCACGACCTGTTCACGGGCACGCAGCACGTGCGGTCGGGAGACTTCGGCCACCAGATTCCGGTGCGCGCGCGCGATCAGCTCGGCGAACTCGCCGAGTCCTTCAACCTGATGACCACCGAGGTCACCACGCTCCTCGGCGAGATGGCGGAAAAGGGCCGTCTCGAACAGGAGATGTTTGCCGCCCGCGAGATCCAGCAGAAGCTGTTGCCCACAGGCCCGCTTCGCGTCACGGGGCTCGCCGTCAGCGCATTCTGCGAACCGGCACGCGAGGTCGCCGGCGACTATTACGATTTCCTGCCGATCACCGACTCGATTCTCGGCGTGTTGATCGCCGACGTGGCCGGCAAAGGCTTGGCCGCCGGGCTGTACATGGCGCAGTTGAAGGTGATCGTGCAATCGTTGTCGCGCCTGCATCACGAGCCGAAGGAATTTCTGTCCGCGGTCAACAAGGTCGTGTCGGGGAATCTCGACGGCAAGAGCTTCATCACGATGTCGTACGGCGTGATCGACGTCGAGCGCCGCGAGATGACGTTCGCCCGCGCGGGACACTGCCCGTTGATCCACGTGCCCGCGAACCAGCCGCCCGGCATGCGCAAGGCGCGTTTGCTGACGCCGGATGGCCTCGTCGTCGGGCTCCAACTGGACGACGGCACGATGTTCGACAACCTGCTCAGGGAAGAGACGATCGCACTTGCGCCGGGGGACCTGGTCGTGTGGTTCACTGACGGCATTTCAGAAACGATGAATGAAGCGTTTGACTGCTTCGGCGAAAGCCGGCTCGCGCAGGTGGTCGAGCAGTATGCGCATTTGCCCTTCGATCAGTTACGCTCCTACATCCTTGCGGAACTGCGGGCGTTTGCCGGCGGCGCTGATCAGCACGACGACATGACGATGATTCTGTTGAAGATCGAGGCGACCACGGGGGCTGCCGCGTGACGGACTCGGGCCTCACCGTGATTTTCCGTACCGTGTCCGACATCGAGGCCAATGTCATCGAAGCGCTCCTCGACAGCCACGGGGTGCAGACGGTGCGGACGGCAGGTCCGCCGCCGGGTCTCTTCCAGTTCCGCCTCAGTCCGCTCGGAGAAACGCGCATCGCGGTGCGCGATGCGGATGCCGCCGAAGCCGTGCGGATCATCGACAGCCACCGCGACCAGGTGGGCGGCGGCATCGTCGTGCCCCTGCCGCAGGAATTCGATGCGCTCGAGTCGCGCATCGGCTACCGGTTCAAGGATCGCGGCCTGCTCGAGCACGCGCTGACGCACAAGTCGAAGGCCCACGAGGATCCGAGCGGCGGGGTCGCCGACAACGAGTCGCTGGAGTTTCTCGGCGATGCGGTGCTCGGCCTCGTGATCGCGGAGACGCTGTTCCGCACGTTCCCCGAGTATTCAGAAGGGCAGAAGTCGAAGATCAAAGCACACCTCGTGTCGACCGCGTCGCTCGCTGAGCTGGCCGAACAGCTCGGCCTGGGCGATCACATGATCCTCGGCCGAGGCGAAGAGAAGACGGGCGGCCGCCGCAAGCAGGCGCTCCTGGCCGATACGTGCGAGGCGTTGATTGCGGCGATCTACCTCGACGGCGGACTCGAGCCCGCCCGCGGGTTCCTCATGCGCGAATTCCAGTCGGGGATCGACGAAGCCCGGCAGCCGGCGTATTTCGGCCGCGATCACAAGTCACGCTTACAGGAGCGATTGCAGGCCGCGGGCCGGCCGCTGCCGTCGTACCGCGTATCGGGCGAAGTGGGGCCGGATCACCGCAAGCTCTTTCACGTCGAAGTGTTCGTCGGTGACGAGCTGATTGCCCAAGGCGTCGGACGGACAAAAAAGGAAGCGGAGCAGGAAGGCGCCAAGCTGGCGCTCGATGCGCTCGACAGGCCGCCGGCCCCGGGCGTCACGCCCCAGGACGAATAACCATGTGCAGGAACATCAAGACGCTGTTCAACTTTGACCCGCCCGCGACGGACGAGGAAGTGCGCGCGGCGTGTCTTCAGTTCGTTCGCAAGCTGAGTGGATTCACGGCGCCATCGAAGGCCAATGAGAAGGCCTTCAACACGGCGATCGACGAGACCTTCCGCGTGGCGCGGCGGCTGATCGATGACCTCGAGACGCATGCGCCGCCGAAGAATCGGGAAGAGGAAGCGGCGAAGGCCAGGGCCCGGGCGGCCGAACGATACGGGCGTGCCAATGCCTGATGCCAAATGCCGAATGCCGAATGCCGGTATGGCACCGGCACTCGGCACTGGTCACCTAGTCAATCTCGATGAGGCCGCTTTCCTTGCGGCTGGTGCCGGCTGTGGCGCCGGCCATTTCGAGCGCCGGCTCCATTTGCGGCAGGCGCGCCATCGCGTAGGCCTGCACTTCGCGCGCGACTTCGTCGACTGACGGAGGCACGGGGCGGCAGTGGAGCCGCACCCACAAGCGCGTCAGCGGATCGGCGAAGCTGTAACGTTTTTGCCGCGACACGATCAGGTCGACGTCTTCGAGCCACGACAGGTAATCCTTGGTGGAGCCCGGCGTGCGGTGGAGACGCTGCGCGACTTCCGTCAGCGTGAGCGGCTCTTCTTCCGCGAGGATCTGGAGGATCGCCTTGAGCGCGCCGTAGCCGCGCGCCTTGTGGAGGCGCAGTTCGTAGCGGTGCGCGCACCAGTTTGCCAGCGCGCCTTCGCCGGTGAGCAGCGCCGTCAGGGCGCTGATCGCATCACCGCCTTCTGTCGCTTCGGCGAGGGCGTGCACGTACGCCGCGCGTCCGTCCGACAGCGCCTGGATGGTGCGGCCGAGGAACTCGCGATCGTCCGGGGAATGGCCTTTGGCCGGCAGCATCGCGGTGACTTCGCTCGCGTTCAGCTGCGGCAGGTGGATCACTTCGAAGCGTGCGTCGCCGTCGCGCAGCAATCGATGCGCGCGCGCGACGTAGCGGGTCGTCAGGACGAAGCGGTTGCCGCTTTCCGACATCTCGTGCAGCATCTCGCGCAGCACGTGCCGCAGGCCGGGGAAGCTCTCGAACGTGCGCAGCTCGAGGACTTCATCGAGCAGGAACGTCGCGGGCGCGTCGTTGGCGGCCCGCGCGCGGCTCATCATCGACAGCGTGCGATCGAAGGCGGCGCGTGCCGACGAGGGCGGATCTTGAGCGGCCGGGCTCTGCCCGCTGATGGTGAAGGGCGAGGCCGCTGCCACTGCCTGATGGAACCGCTCGGGCGTGCTGGCCGCGCGTTCGACGTCGATGTACTGACATTGGGTGCGGCCCATGCGGTCGGCCAGCGCGTGCAGCAGCGTGGTCCGGCCCGTACCGCAGCCGCCAATCACGACGGGGATGCGCGCCGGTGTGGCGTCGAGGGCGGCGAGGATTCGGCGTTCGAGGCCGGCGTGGGGAGCCATCATCGGCTCGTCTCCTGCATGGGGATCCGTACTCCGTGTCGTCGTGCGGTGCTGATCGCTTCGGGATAGCCTGCATCGGCGTGCCGCACCACGCCCATGCCGGGATCGCAGGTGAGGACCCGCGCCAGACGTTCGTCGGCTTCGCGCGTGCCATCAGCCACGATCACCATGCCCGCATGAATGGAATAGCCAATGCCGACGCCGCCGCCGTGGTGAACTGATACCCACGTGGCGCCGGCCGATGCGTTGAGCAGCGCGTTCAGGATCGGCCAGTCGGCGATCGCATCACTGCCGTCACGCATGCCTTCGGTCTCACGATTCGGCGAGGCCACCGAACCGGTATCGAGGTGATCGCGGCCGATCACGATCGGCGCCGAGATCGCGCCCTCGCGCACGAGTTGATTGATGCGCAGTCCGAAGGCCGCGCGACCACCGTAGCCGAGCCAGCAGATGCGCGCCGGCAGCCCCTGGAACTGCACGCGCTCACCGGCCATCGTGATCCACCGCTGCAACGCGGCGTCGTTCGGGAACATTTCGAGCACCGCGCGATCGGTGACGCGGATGTCTTCCGGATCGCCCGACAGCGCGACCCAGCGGAATGGGCCCTTGCCCTCGCAGAACAGCGGACGGATGTACTCGGGCACGAACCCCGGAATCTCGAATGCGTCGGCCACACCCGCTTTGACGGCGTGTGCGCGGATGTTATTACCGTAGTCGAACGCCACCGCGCCGCGTTTCTGCATCTCGCGCATCGCGGCAACATGCCGGCCCATCGCGGCGATCGACCGGCGTTGATAGTCCTCCGGATCCGCGGCGCGCAATCGGACCGCCTCGGCCACCGACAAGTGATCCGGAATGTAGCCAACGAGCGGATCGTGCGCGGAGGTCTGGTCGGTGATCACGTCGGGCGTGACGCCGCGCTCCACGAGCGCCGGCATCACTTCCGCGGCGTTGCCGAGCACGCCGATTGATCGCGCGACGCCTTCGAGCGCATAGCGGCGCGCGGTCTCGATCGCCTCGTCCACGCTGGCCGTGGTCTCGTCGAGATAGCGCGTGGCGAGCCGCTTCTCGATGCGCGAGGGGTCGACTTCCACCACCAGCGCGACGCCGCCGTTCATGGTGACGGCAAGCGGTTGGGCGCCGCCCATCCCGCCGAGGCCGGCGGTGGCGACGATGCGCCCCGATAGCGTGCCGCCGAAATGCCGGCGTGCGACTTCGGCGAGTGTTTCGTAGGTGCCTTGAAGGATGCCCTGCGAGCCGATGTAGATCCAGCTGCCCGCGGTCATCTGTCCGTACATCGTCAACCCGCGATCCTCGAGCGCGCGGAAGTTCTCCCACGTCGCCCACTTGGGCACGAGGTTGGCGTTGGCGATGAGCACGCGAGGCGCGCCGGCATGCGTCTTGAACACACCGACCGGCTTACCGGACTGCACGAGCAGTGTTTCATCGTGCGACAGTTTCGTGAGGCATTCGACGATGGCGTCGAACGCGGCCCAGGATCGCGCCGCTTTTCCGGTACCGCCGTAAACGATCAAGTCGTCCGGCCGTTCCGCCACCTCCGGATCCAGGTTGTTCATCAACATCCGCAGCGCGGCTTCTTGAGGCCATCCCTGGCACGTGAGCGACGTGCCGCGTGGCGCGCGGAGTGAACGAGCAATCATGGTCATCGGCTAATAACTGATCCGAGAGGGCGGAGTGCGAAAGGAGAAAATTATGCAGTGGTGCTTCGCTTGTCAAACTGATTTTCGAATCGCTGATTTCCTGAAATCAGTTGACAACGATGCCGGTCGCGTACTCAAGTTCGCCGCTCGAGATGAGATCGGAAATTTCACGCAGATCAGGCGCGGGCGGACGGTCATCAACGAGCATTGGCACGCGCGCGCGCACCGCCGCATGCGCGCGCATCAGCGCGGCAGAGCTTTGTAACGGCGCGCGCAGGTCGATCGCCTGGCATGCGCACAGAAGTTCCACGGCGATCACGCCCGTCGCCAGCTGCAAGGCCCGTTCCGCTTTCAATCCCGCGTGCATGCTCATGCTCACGTGATCTTCCTTGTTGGCGGACGTCGGAATCGTATCGACGGACGCGGGATGCGCACATGTCTTGATTTCGGACGTGAGTGCCGCGGCCGTGACCTGCGCAATCATCAGCCCCGACTGCAAGCCACCGTGACGCGTCAGGAACGCCGGCAGGCCGCTCAGCGCCGGATTGACGAGCCGCTCGGACCGCCGTTCGCTGATCGTCGCTAGTTGCGCCACCGCCATGACGAGCAGGTCGGCTGCCAGGGCGAGCGGGGCCCCATGGAAGTTGCCGCCCGACACGATGTCGCCGGTGTCGGCAAACACCATCGGGTTGTCGGTGGCCGCGTTCATCTCGATCTCGACGATGTGGCGGATC
>CAZBYY010000102.1:0-11034 GCA_964495855.1 uncultured Acidobacterium sp.
ACGGCGACGCGCTGCTGCTGGCCGCCTGAGAGCTGCGAGGGCAGGTGCTTGGCACGATGCGCCATGCCGACGCGTTCGAGGGCGGCGTTGGCGCGCTCGCGGCGTTCGGCGGTCTTCATGCCGCGGTAGATGAGCGGGAGCTCGACGTTCTCGAACACCGTCAGGTCGCCGATCAGGTTGAAGCTCTGGAAGATGAAGCCGATCTCGCGATTGCGCACGCGCGCGCGCTCGGATAGTGACAGGTTGGCGACCTGGTTGCCGTTGAGCATGTAGGTGCCCTCGGTCGGCGTGTCGAGCAGGCCCAGGATCGCAAGCAGCGTGGACTTGCCGCAGCCCGACGGCCCGGCGATCGCGACATACTCACCCTTCTGAATCTCGAGGTGAATGCCGGCGAGAGCGTGCGTTTCCACCTCGTCGGTGTAGAACACCTTCTTGATGCTGTCGAGGCGAATCAGCGGCTGCGCGGAAGCGTTCATCGAAAACTCCTTGATCAGGCCAGCGGGCGGCCAAGAGGCCGCCGGGGTTATCTCAACCGGATACGTTCGAACTGATCCCACGCGGACATGTCGGAGAGCACCACTTGATCGCCCTCTCTCAGTCCCTGCAGGACCTCAATCGTGTTCACCGAGCTCCTGCCCAGTCCGACCTGGACGCGGCTCGCTTCGCCGTCCGCATTCAGCTTGAACAGCCCCACGGTGCTCTGTTCCTGGCCGAACGCCGGGCGCCCGACGAACAAGACGTTTTCAAGGCGCTCGAGTTCAATCGTCCCGTCGACGCTGAGATCCGGACGCGCCCCTCGCGGCAGCTCGCCCTGCAACCCAACATCCACCGTCACCGTGCCGTTCTGCGCCGAGGGGTCGATCCGGATGACCTTGCCGGCAATGATGCCGCTGCGCGTGTCGATCGAGGCTACCTGCCCGATCGTGAGGTCGCGCGCCTGGGTTTCCGCGATGCGCAGTTCCGCCTTGAGGCGGGTCGGGTCGGCCACGCGCACGAGATTGGTGCCGGGCTGTACCTGCTGGCCGACCTCGACCGGGACCTGCTCGAGCACGCCGTGCATGCCCGCGCGGACGCGGAGCTGGTCGACTTCCTGCCGGCGCAGGTTGTAAGTGGAGCGGCGCTGATCGATCAGCGCCTGGGCTGACTGCAGCTGTGCCTTGGCGCTCGCTTCCGAGACTTTGAGCCGATCGGTTTCGATGGTGTCGCGGGTCTTGAGAGACTCGGCCTTGACGACCGACTGGCGCATTACGAGTGCGGAGACCAGCCCGTCCTTGGCCAGGCCTTCGTTCATCTCGCGTTCCGTTTGCGCGTTCTGGTAGTCGGCGCGGACGATCGCGGCCTGGGCGCGCTGGTTCAGCGTGTCGGCATCGAGCCGCGCCTTCAGGCTGTTGTAATCCGCTTCGGCGGCGCGCAGTTGCTGTTCGGCATCGGTGAGTGCCTGCTGCACTTGCGGGTCGCTCAATTCGAGCACGACGGTGTCCGGCGAGACTTGCGCGCCCGGCCGCAGCACAATCTTTTCGACGCGGCCGCGCGTGGATGCGGGCACCCACCGGCGCGCCTCGTCCACCGGCACCAGCGTGCCGAGACCGCGGACCTGACGCACCATCGGACCGCGTTTGACCGTGTCGACCCAGACCGTGGCGCGTTCGACCGTTGGAGCGGCCGGTTGCAGCCGCGCCAGGACGATCGAGACGAGCCCGATGATGAGGACGCCGGCCACGGCAAACGTGATCTGCCGGCGCTTCTTGGCTTTCTTGACCGAATCGGGACGCTGAATGTCCATGCGCAACTGGCCTTGATTAAACGTGACTGGCGTTTGCGTATCCAAGCCGTGTGCCACGGGCGGCGACAGTCACAACATACTGATTCAACGAGAGTTAGTGGTGAAAGGTTCCCGGCGGCCGAAATTCAAGTGTCCGGGCATGGGACGCATCGGCTCGGCGCTGGGACTTTCACTGCTGGCCGCCGATTCCCGCGAGATCTCACCGGATCAGCCGGAACACCGCATCCGAGCCCATCTGTTCTTCGAAGCGAGCCAGCGCCTGAATGTCGGGGCGCGCGACGAGCGCCGCCGTCATGCGGCCGAAGGCATCCGGCCCGAGCAGCCGGCCGTGCAACACGATGACGTCCACGCCGCGCGCTTTCAGGTAAGCAATCGACCGGTCGTCGGGGAAGTCTTGCGCCTGTTCCGCAAGCTCGTAGAACGTCGGCGGAAAGAATCCACTGTAGCCATTGACGATCGGCTGCCAGTGCCATGTGCTGTTGAACATGTACAAGCCGTCGGCGATCGAGTGCAGGCTGTCTGCGCGCGCGAACGGCACTTCGGCCACGACGGATCGCGGTTGCGCCGCAAGCCAGCGATACACCGCCGGTGGCTGGGTGGGCACGGTCAACCAGGCGACCATGTGCGTCTCGTACTCCGCCAGCAACGCGAGAGCCGCCAGCATCGTCGCCGCCATCCGTGTGCGAGGTGAACGCCGGCGAAGCAGATGCTTCCATCCGTACGCCACGAGCGCCGCAATCGCGAGAAACACCAGGATCGACGCGCGCGCCGGCGCGCGCAAGCCGCGGTAGGGAAACAGCAACGCGCGCAGCGGCTCGTACAGCGGCGTGTTCAATCCAAACGAGATCACAAATCCCGTGGCTCCGGCGATGAGCAACGAGATGCGTCGCTGATCGATGCGTGACAGCCCGATCGCAGCGATCGCGAGCGCGATCACGCCGGCAAACAGCAGCCGCTCTGGCGCGCCGAAGGCGCGGCTCCATTCGCCATGAACGGCGTTGAACTCCGGCGTCGCCAGATAGTTCGGAAGCGTTGCCGAGTACAGGTGCACGTCTCGATCAAGCCGCTCGCCAAGCGTCTGGCGATTCTCCACGTACGGCATCAGGTACGGAATGGTGAGCAGCACGGCGACGATCACGGCGGGGAGGAGTCTCCGCGCGACGGCCGCGCGGCCGGAGGCGTCGAGGGCCACGATTCGCCAGCCGGCAATCGGCAGCAGCGCCGTCGCCAGGAACACCGAGTAGTAGATGCAGGAATAGACCTGCGCCACGAACGACAGCATCATCAGCCACGCGTCACGGCGGGCGCGCGACTCGATGAAGCGGTCGAAGTACAGCAGCGTCAGCGGCAGGAACACGGTGCCCTGCAATTCGAGGTGGTGGTAATGGTCGAATCGGTACGGCACATACGCGAACACGATGCCGGCGAGCAGCGCTGCCGAAGAACTGCCGGTCAGATGGTATGCATACCGCCACATCGCCCATCCCGACAGGGCGATCGACGCAAGCAGCAGCAGATTGTAGGTTGCGGTCGGTGAGACGCCGGCCCAGATCAACGGCGCGCCGGCAAGGCCTTGCAGCAACACCGAGTCGGTGTAGGCCAGCGTGCGTTTCTCCGGATAGAAGATGTTCCCGTTAAACAGCTCGGACGGAGTGATCGGCAGTATGTGCGCGACCCAGGAGATCCGCCAGATGCTCAGCAGCGGATCGTCGGCATCGTAGACGCGCGAGCCGAGATACCACGCTTGCGGCCACGTCATCGCGACCGTCACCACGACAAACAGCAGCGCGACTGCGGCGCTGCGATAGCGACTCACGCCTCACCCGTGACGGCGCGCCAATGCAAGGGATCCGTAACGCCTTCGCTCACGATGGCCAACGCGGCAGTCGCAGCCGTCAGCGCCAAGGCCTGGCGAACGTCGCGCATCGACGGATCTTCCGCGACGGCGAGCAGGCCGCCGAGCGCCGCGGATCCTGAGGCAGCGGCGCGAATTCCGTATGTGTTCAGCTCGCGCATCGCCCGCTCCGCCCACACATCGTCGATTGCGACGAAGGCGCGGACGATCGGCAGGGCAGCGGCAAATGCGGGCGGCGAGACCTCGCGGTTCCGGAGCCCCGCCATGGCGGTCGTCAGGGGACCCGTGACGGCGACTGCGTGCCCGGCGCGTGCCGATGCCTGAAGGCACGCCGCCGATGACGGTTCGACGCAGACCACGCGAACGTGAGGGCGATGCATGGCACACCAGCTGGCGATGCCGCAGAGCAGTCCGCCGACGCCGCCTTGCACGAACACGACGTCGAACGGCTCGCGCACTTCGTCCATGATGCGCGAGTAGCCGAGCATGATCAGGCGAGGGATCTCTTCGTAGCCGTCCCACGCCGTGTCCGAAACGATCGTCCACCCCTGCGCCGAGGCATCGTCTTGGACCTGCCGCACCGCATCATCGTACGAGCCTGAGACCCGGATGACGGTGGCCCCTTCGGACTCGATCGCGTCGACGCGCGCCTGGGCGGCGTCGTGCGCCATGTAGACGCGGGCCGCGCAGCCCGCGTCGCGCGCCGCACGTGCCACGGCGCGGCCGTGGTTGCCTTCGCTGGCGCAGATGACCGTATCGCCCGGGCGGAGCCGGCCGGCGGCGAGCAGGTGTTCGATCGCGAAGCGCGCGCCGACGAGCTTGAAGGCGTTCAGGCCAAACCGCGCGGTTTCGTCCTTGGCCGTGACCGATGCGAGGCCCAGCCGCTCGGCGGTGCGATCCAGTCGGCGCAGAGGCGTCGGAACGAGCTCGGCGCGCGCCGCAAAAAAATCACGCATCCGGGCGTATTCGCCAGCCGAAAATAGGCCACGCGATGCCGTGGATGGTTCGGGGACGTACGCCGATACGGTGGTCGGAGCGGAAGTAATCCTGAGATTATAGTGGCGCACTCTCCTATGGCATCCTCGCGGTTCCCCCGCTTCATCCTGCTGGCGGTCACGGTGTTGTCCGTAGCGTGCGGCACGCCCCAGCGTCGATTCGACCTGATCGTCAGCGGCGGGCAGGTGATCGATGGCACAGGGCAGGCCCCGCAGCGCGTCGACGTGGGTGTCGTCGGTGATCGCATAACCGCCATCGGCGACCTCGGCCGGGAGTCGGCGGCGCGCATCATCGACGCCCGCGGACTGGTCGTCGCGCCGGGCTTCATCGACGTCCAGGGGCAGTCGGGCACGACGCTGCTCGTCGATGGCAATGGCGAAGGTCACCTGCGCCAGGGGATCACGACCGAGATCATTGGCGAAGCCAACTCGCCGGCGTTCTGGAGCAAGGGGACGGAGGATGCCGAGTCACTGGCGCCCTTTGGCCTCACGTTCGACTGGACGGGATTGACCGGCTACTTCGAGCGTTTGCGCCGCCAGGGCACCACGATCAATCTCGGCACCTTTGTGCCTGCCACGGCGGTTCGCCGCGCGATCATCGGGCTCGACAATCGTCCACCCACGGCCGACGAATTGTCGCGCATGGAAGCGATGGTCGACCAGGGCATGCGCGATGGGGCGTTCGGGCTGTCGAGCGCGCTCATCTACGTGCCTGGTTCGTTCGCCAAGACCGACGAACTCGTCTCATTGGCGAAAGTGGCCGCGCGGCACAAGGGCATCTACATCTCGCATGTTCGCGGTGAGAGCTTCAACCTGTTCAACGCAATCGACGAAGCGATCGGCATCGGCCGTGATGCGAAACTGCCGGTCGTGATCTTCCACCTGAAGGTCGGCGCGAAGGCGAACTGGGGCCGCATGAAAGACGCGCTGGCGGCGATCGATCGCGCCAATGCCGCGGGTGTCCAAGTGTCGGCGACGATGTATCCGTACACCGCGGGCGGCACCAGCCTGAATGCGGTCTTGCCGATGTGGGTGCAGGAGGGTGGTCGCGCCAAAATGCTCGAGCGCCTGAAAGATCCGGCGACGCGCGCCAAGGCGCGGCGTGACATCGAGACCACGATCGATGGCTGGGAAAACCTGCTGATGGCGGCGACGCTCGACGGCATCCAGATCGCGTCGGTGCCGCCGGGGTTCGACCCGTCCGTGCTGGGCAAGCGCATCACGCAGATTGCCGCCGAGCGAAAGGCGGATCCCTGGGATGTGTTGTTCCAGCTGCTCGTCGCCGGCGAGGGCCGTATCGGCGCGCTCTACCATATGATGAGCGAAGACGACGTGGTGACGGGATTGAAGTACGACCGGGTGACGATCGGGACCGATTCGTCGGCGCTGCGTACGGAAGGCATCTTGTCGCGCGGCGCACCGCACCCGCGGTCGTACGGCACGTTCCCTCGCGTGCTCGGGAAATACGTGCGTGAAGACAAGGTCCTGACACTGCACGGCGCCGTCGCGAAGATGACCGGCATCGCTGCTGCGCAGATGGGTCTTCGCAACCGCGGCACCCTGCGTGCCGACCAGTTCGCCGACCTCGTCGTCTTCGATCCGCAGACGATCACGGACACCGCGACTTACGAACGGCCGCACCAGTACCCAACGGGCATCGAGTATGTCGTGGTGAACGGCGTCACGGTGCTCGATCCGAAGGGCCTGACAGGGGCGCGGCCCGGGCGGCCCGTGTACGGGCCGGCGCGCCAGCCATGAACGCGCGGCTGCGGATCGTCGCGGTGATCGCGGCGCTGTGGATCGTCGCGCCAGGAGCCCAGTCCGGCGGCCGCGTGACCGGAAACGTGAAGCTGACGATCGCCAATTCAGTGCCGTCCGCAGCGTCGGCGTACGAGAATCGCAGCGTCAGCCCGCGGCCGAAGGCCCTGCCCGAGATGCGCAACGTGATCGTGTTCTTCTCCGACCTGCCGGCGTCGAAGCCGGCGCCGATGCGTGCGTCGATCTCGCAGAAGGATGAGCAGTTCGTGCCGCACGTCGTGGCGATCACGGCCGGCTCCGCGGTGGCGTTTCCGAATAACGATCCCTTCTTTCACAACGTGTTCTCCCTGTCGCGGGGATCGTCGTTCAATCTTGGCCGTTACCCGTCGGGCTCGAGCCGGTCGCAGGTCTTCACGCGGCCCGGGGTGGTCAAGGTGTTCTGCGAGATTCATTCGCAGATGAGCGCCGTGATCCGCGTGTTCGACCACGAGTGGTTCACCATTCCAGCGGAAGACGGTTCGTTTGCGATCGAGAACGTGCCGCCCGGCGAACACACCATCGTGGCGTGGCACGAGCGCATCGGCGAGCGTCGGGACCGCATCACGATCAAGCCGGGCGCCGCCACGACGATCAATTTCACGCTGCCGGTGCTGGAGGCGGCGCCATGAGCGCGCCTCGACTTGTCACCCGCGCGCTCGTGTCGTCGTTTGTGACGCTGGCGATCGTGCTCGGCGCCGTGTTCGCCGTGCTCAGCCTGCGGGTGCGCAGCGATGTGCGCGAATCGGTCGCGCAGAACCTGGCGACAGCCCAGCAAGTGTTCGAGCGGATTGAGGCCCGGCGGCAGCAGGACGCTCGCACCTCGGTGGCCACGCTGGCCGAGAATCCGACGTTGAAGGCGGCTCTCGACACGTGGTTGATCGAACGCACCAATGCCAGCGCTCGCACGACCGACGAGCTTTTGGCAACAGTGCAGCGTGAGGCCGACAAGATCGCGACACGGGTGGGGGCGGACGTGCTTGCCGTCGCCGATGCACGCGGGCGCATTGTCGCCGCAAACCATCCACAGGAGCCAGTCGTTCTGCCATGGCAAGAGCGCGCGAAAACCGCCTGATCGTGCTGATCGGCGCGCTGCTGGTGCTTCCGTCGCTCGCGGCGGCACAGCAGTCGCGCGTGTCGCTCGACGCGGTCGCGGCGGTCGATGGGGACGCCGGTTCGCAGGTGACGCGCAAGCCCACCGGCTGGCTGGATCTCTTCGGTGCCGTCAACATCGTCGGCGGCCTCGACCTGCGCGCGCGGCCGGTCGTGTTCCGGCGATCGTTCGACGGCTCGTGGCAAACGCAGATGTACGAACTGGCGCTGCGCTACGAGCGTCCCGGGGCAATTGGTGTGCGAGTGGACGCGGGGCAGTTCACGTCGCCGATCGGCCTGAGCATCCTCGAGAACCGGCCCAATCGCAATCCGGTCATCTCGCAACACTCGACACTGTACCTGCCGATTCCACGCATGGAGCCCGGCACGCCCACCACATTCCTGCTGGCCGCTGCGTATCCCGTGGGTGCCAAGGTCACGCTGTCGGGTGCGAAGTGGGATGCCCGCGTCGCGGTGATCGACAGCTCGCCGATTCGCGGCCGTCCGCTGCTTGGCCCCAACAAGCCGCCACGCATGGCGAATGTCGTCGCCGGTGTCGGCGTGACGCCGTACATCGGCGTGCGATTCGGCGCGGCGGTCGGCGGCGGCGGATTCGCCCGAGCGTCTGAAGTGCGTGATCCGTCCCGCGGCGATCGCCATGCCACGTATGCGCAGGTGGAAGGCGAGTGGTCGTTTCGTTACACGCGCTTCGCGGGCGAGTGGCTGTGGACACGCCGTGAACTGGCGACCTCGGACGCCGCCGTGGATGGCGGATGGGTGGAAGGGACGCAGACGTTGTCGCCGCGCCTGGCAGTATCGAGCCGGTACGACGAGCAATGGACCAAGTGGAGCGTCCCCGGGAATGTGAATCGCCGCGAGCCTTATCGGCGCGTCGAAACCGCAGTGGCGTTTCGCCTGACGCCCGAGATCACGCTCCGCGCCAGCTACCTCACGCGCAAGGGCTACGTCGTCTTCTTCTGGGACGATCAGTTCCTGGCATCCGTCGTCTTCGCGAAGAAGCTGCGCTAGTACGCTTTCTTGCCGTTGATCCACACCGCGTTGATGTTGCGCGTGTTGCGGATGCTGTCGAGCGGATTCGCATTGAGGATCAGCAGATCTGCCGCGGCCCCGGCAACCAGCGTGCCCAGCTTGCCGGCCATGCCATGGCATCGTGCCGCATCGCCGGTGGCTGACACGATCACCTGCATCGGCGACATCCCGGCCTCGATCATCATCTCCATCTCCACGTGTTCGAAGAATCCCTGGAATCGACCCGGCGGCCCGGAGTCGGTGCCCATCGCGATGCGCACGCCCCGGTCGACGAGTGTCTTCAGGTTCCGTTTCGCGACGTCGAGACCGGCCTTGTACTGCTGGCCCATCTTGAACCCGTCGCTGGCGCGGAATTCCTGCTGCCGGCGCACGTCTTTCAATTGATCGACGACGCCTGGTTCGACGCCCTTCTGGAAGAACGGATCGCTCACCCACGCAGGTGTTGTCTCGTACACAAACGTCGAGACTTCGCGGGTGAAGGTCGGCACGTAGCAGACGTCGCGCGACTTCAGTGCCGTGATGAATGCCTCGTCGATGGCGCGATCACGCACGCTGTGTGCGATCAGGTCTGCGCCTGCCGCGAGCGTGGCCTTGGCGTCGGCGAGGTAATACACGTGCACGGCGATGGGCCGTTTCCGTGCGTGCGATTCGGCGATGGCTGCTCGCCATGCCGCTTCCGGCATTTTCGCGGTCGTGCCAAGGTTGTCGTCGACCCGGATCTTGAAGAGGTCCGGCTGCATCTTCGCAACGTCCGCCATCATCGTGCGGACTTCGGCGGCCGTCGTTCCGGTGATCACCGGTCCGGCAAGGAACACTCGCGATCGATCGACGGCCGCAGCGTTCTCATCCCGCAGCGCGAAACCAGCGGCTTGATCGTCGCCCAGGCTGAAGACCGTCGTGATCCCATACTTCGCGTAGGTCCGCAACTGGCGGAGCAGGTTGTCGCGCGTATAGGCCGCAGGATCCGACCGCAAACCGGTCGTCGCCGCGACGTGCCCGTGCGCGTTCACAAGACCCGGAAGGATCGTCTTGCCGGTGAGGTCGACACGCGTCGCGCCCGCAGGAATGGCCGTCGAGGCGCCGCCGACCTGCGCGATGACGTTGCCACGGATGATGACCGTGCCGTTCTCGATGACACGCCCGGTGCCATCGATCACGCGGCCGCCGACGAAGGCCGTCGTTTGCGCAGCGGCGGTCGTGGCGAGGGTCAAGACCAAGAAGGCGACGGAGAGCGGGCGCGATTGATGCATCCCGCGTAGCTTATCAATCCGCCCCGAGGGGCTGAAAGGACGCGTCTGATAGGATCTGTGCATGATTCCCCTGCAGGTCCTGGTGGCGGACGACGAGCCCGTCTCGCGGACCGTGGTCGGCGCCATACTCAAGAAGGCCGGGTATCCGGTGGTGTTCGCGCCGGATGGCGACCATGCGTGGTGCACGCTGGACAGCGATGATCCGCCGGCCATCGCGCTGCTCGACTGGGAGATGCCCGGCCTGCAAGGCCCTGAGGTCGCGAAACGGATGCGGCTCAGGGCGGCCGCGTCGCCGACCTACGTCATCCTGCTGACCTCACGCGATTCGTCGGCGGATATCGTCCAGGGCCTGCGATCGGGCGCTGACGACTACGTGACGAAACCGGCCAACGAGGACGAACTGATCGCGCGCGTCAACGTCGGCGCCCGCGTGGTGCAGTTGCAGACCGCGCTGGCCGATCGCGTGCGCAGCCTCGAGGAGGCGCTGGCGAATGTCAAAGCGTTGCAGACGCTGCTGCCGATGTGCGCGTACTGCAAGTCGATTCGCAATGACCAGAACTACTGGGAAAAGGTCGAGACCTACTTCTCGCAGCATTCGAATGTGTCATTCACGCACAGCTACTGCCCGAACTGCTACGACCGCTTCGTCAAGCCGGAGCTCGAAGCGCTCGAGCAGGCGCGAAACCTCAGGGACAAGCAGCGCGGCTGATGAGCGACCCCGCGATTCTGGATCCCACGGTCCTCGATACGCTGCGGCAGCTGACGCCGCCGGGGGAGCCCGACGTCCTCACCGAGGTGCTGACGTTGTTTCTGCAGGAATTGCCGCGGCGCATCGAGCAGTTGCGAAACGCCTGCGCTGCCGGCGACATCCAAGAGGTGCAGCGTTCAGCGCATTCGCTCAAGGGCAGCGCCGGCAACATCGGTGCCAGTGCGCTGCTGGACGTGTGCCGCCAACTCGACGAGCACAGCAAGGCCGGGGCGCGCGAGCAGCTCGGCCCTCTGGTTGACGCGCTCGGGGTGGAGTTTGGTAAGGTCGAAGTTGAGATTCGTCGCTTGATCCAGGCGACCTAGAGGAGTGTGATCGCATGATCGTTCAGCGTTATCCCGAGCCTTTCATTGCGCCGATGCGCGCCGAGCTGTCCCGCCTTGGATTCGAGGATTTGAAGACGCCCGAGGCGGTCGAGTCGGCCGTGAAGCAATCCGGCACGACGGTGA